>JAICNA010000045.1 GCA_025928955.1 Gemmatimonadales bacterium
GGCACCCGCTCGACGCGCGCGGAGCGGATGCGCAGCACCGCCGGCGACATGCCGCGCTCGTCGACCGCCGACGCGGGCACCGCGAGGCCCGACTTCTCAATGGTCGAGACCCGGCCTTCCGCGAAGAGACCGGCGACCAGCGAGCCCGCCGTATTCGGAATGGCGACGGTGATGCCGACCTGCCCGGTCGCGGGATCCGCCGCCGGGTTGATCCGCGTGACGCGGCCCGTGAAGGCCCGACCTTCGTATCCCGTCACCGTGAAGTCCACCGGCATCGGCACGCTGAGCGCCGAGACTTCGCTCGCCGGCACCGCGGCCTCGAGCCGCATGCTCGCCGGGTCCACCACCGTGTACATCAGTGCGCCGATCTGGACCACGTCGCCGGCGTTGACCGCCTGCTCCGCGACCACGCCGTTGAACGGCGCGCGGATCGTGGCCTTCGCGAGCTGTCGCTCGGCGCTCACGAGCCGGGCGCGGGCATCCGCGAGCGCCCCTGCCGCGCTCGTCGCGGCGAGCCGCGCCTGCTCCAGCTCGCGCTCCGCGATGGCGCCGGCGCCGCTGAGCCGGACCGCTCGCTCCTCGTTGCGCGTTGCGAGCTGGGCCGCGCTCTCCGCCGACCGCATCGCCGCGCGCGCACTGAGCTGCGCCTCACGGAGCGAGGTGTCGTCGATCCGCGCGAGCACCTGACCGCGCCGGACCCGCTGCCCTTCCTCCGCGAAGACTTCGAGCACGGCACCCGAAACCTCGGCGCGCATCTGGGCACTCGTCTCCGGAACGAGCGCGCCCGAGATCATCGGGCCGGTCGCGAGGGAGACGCTGTCGGCGACGCCGATGCTCTCCGGTCCGAGCACTACGGGCGGCGGCGCCGCCGCGGTCTCGGCCGCGGAATCGCTTCCCTTGCATCCGGCGGCCGCAAGTGCGGCCGCGATGACCAGTATCCCTGCCCGCATAGTCGTCCCGCCTTCCCTGATGATCATGGCGTGGCGCCGGCGCGCCCCGCGGTTCCGAGCGGCAGCTGCTCGAGCAATTCGATGCGCAGGCGCGCGACGCGCAGGTCCCGCGCGCTCTGGGCGCGGTTCGCGAGCGCCTGCTGGAGCTGGACTCGCGCGTCGCCCAGCTCGGTCTGCGTCGAGATCCCTTCCTGGTAGCGGACTTCGGCGATGGCATAGGCGCGCTGGGCCTGCTCCACCGTGCCGGCGCTCGCCTCCCACGCCGACTGCGCGGCCTCCAGCGCCGCCTGCGCGCTCCGCGCGTCGAGCTCCGCGAGCTCACGGGTCCGCACCAGCCGGAGGCGCGCTTCGTCCACGTCCGCGCGCGCCACCAGGCGGTCTCCCGACAGGCGCCCGCCGGTGAAGAGCGGGACCGAGAGCGAGAGCGCGACGTTCCAGTCGCTCACGAAGTCGTTCCAGGTGGGGAACACGTCGTCCGGATAACCGAGCCGGGCGTAGTTCGACGTGAGCCGGAGGGTGGGCCACGACGCCGCGCGCGCAATCGCGAGGCGCCCCTCCTGTACGACGACGTTCTCCTCCGCCTGGCGCACGGCAGCACGACCCTCGGCGCGCACGGCGGCCGCGAGCGTATCGGCGGCAGGGCCGTCCAGCTCGGTGGTGAGCACGAGCGAGTCGTCTGCCGGAAGCTCGAGCAGCTGCTTGAGCCGCAGGTAGGCGATGTCGCGCTGGGCGCGCCGCTGGATCACGACGGGGCGCGCATTGTCGCGGATGACCTGCGCGCGGAGGAGCTCGAATTCCGGCACGTTCCCCACCTCGAGCGCGAGCCGCGTGTTCTCCAGGGTGCGATCCGCCTGTACCAGCGTTGAGTCGGCGATGGTGAGGAGCCGGTCGCCGAGGAGGGCATCGAAATAGGCCTCGGCCACTTCGAGCCGCGTCTGGGCCTCCTGCGACGAGAGCTCGATCTCCGCGAGGCGCCGGCCCGCACCTGCGATCCGGTTCTGCGCGCGCACGCGCCCGCCGGCGAAAAGGAGCTGCGAGGCCTGGAGACCGAGGTTGTACTGGTTGGCCTGGCCGAACGGGAGATCGGCGAAGGCGGCGAAGGGATCCGATTCCGAGAGGCACTCGAGCGCCGATTCGAGCGAGTCCACCCGCTCGCCGACGGGCGCGGCGGGGTTCGGCACGAAGCGCCGGCACTCGGGAGGCGGCGGCTCGTCGCTCGCGGAGTCCGCGAAGACCGAGAACTGCGAGCGGATCGTTCGCGTGTAGGATGCGCTGCCGGTGAGCTGGGGGAAGTACTCGCTCCGCGCCTGCCGCTGCTGGCCCCGCGCGCGATCGACGCCGGCCCGGGCAATCCCGACCGTCTCGCTGGTCCGGGCACCGATCGCGAGTGCCTCTTCGAGCGAGAGCGCGCGGCCCTGCTGCGCGGAGAGCGGCGCGGTGGCGAGCGCGAGCAGCGCGAGGACCACAAGCCGGCGCCTCATGCGGCAACCCCCAGACCGCGGAGGAAGATTCTCACGTATTCCTCGATCGACGAGTCGATGTTCTCGTGGAACATGTCGGGCAGTCCGTCTCGGACGATGCCATCGGCGAAGAGCGCGGCCATCAGCATCGCGGCGGCCATGCGCGCGTCGAAGTCGGCACGGGCCACTCCCGCAGACCGAAGCTCCTCCAGGTACCGCGTGAGCATCTCGGCGGCCTGCGCCGGGGGCGATCCCCTCGGCGGGACGATCTCCGGATGCTCCTCGAATTCGCCGAGCCGCGTGCGGATCAGCGGCGCCATCTGGCGGAGGCCTCCGGTCATGCCCTTCGCCCACTCCTGCAGCTCGGCGAGCGGATCCCCCCGGCTTTCGAGCGCAAGCGGACCGCATCCCCCGCCACCCCACTGGCGCCCGATGGCTTCGCGAAGGAGGGCTTCCTTGGATCCGAAATGACGGAAGACGGTGACCTCGTTGACGCCGGCTTCGCGTGCGATGCCACGGGTCGTGGTCCCGCGAAAGCCGGTCTCGCAGTAGAGGCGGGCGGCGGCCTTAAGAATCTCTTCACGGACGTCCATGGCGGACGAGTATAGTGAATTTATTCACAATCGCAAGCGGGTGCTTGCACGGGGGAAGCGGTGGGGGCGTCGGACGGTCGGACGGTCGGATTAGGGAGTGGGACTTGGGTGCGTGAGCGGATGAGTGGGCCCGCGGTGGCGTCACGAGGCGACTCGATCGTGAATCCTTTACTAATCATTAATTGATATGTATAGTGCCTCATGTCCAATCCTCATCTTGTCGGTCTGGCGCCGGTGTCGAGGCAGCAAGCGGCGGTACGGGCGCTCCTGAGTATCGCCGAGGGTGTTCGGCGGCGACTCGAGGGGGATCTGGGGTCGCACGGGGTTACGCTCCAGCAGTTCAACGTGCTCCGCGTCCTGGCGGAGGCGGGGGAGTCGGGGATGCCGACGCTCGCCGTGGCCGATCGCCTTCTCGAGCGGGCGCCGGGCGTGACTCGTCTGATGGATCGCCTGGAGCGACAGGGACTTGTCGTGCGGACGCGCGGGACCGACCGAAGGCAGGTAATCTGCGCCGCATCCCCTGCGGGAGCGGCCCTCGTTGCGAAGATGCTCCCCGGGGTGAATGAGGTCGAGGAGTCGATCGTGGCATGCCTGAACCCTAATGAGCTTGGTGCACTACTGCATTTCCTCAATCGACTTCAGAACAGACTCGCTTCCTGATCAACTATTGACAGGTCATGCAATAGGAACGACTACCAATCCCGGTACTCAGGTCTTCCGGCAAACAAAGGCGTGTGGAAGGCGAGTCGGCCTCCGAGTCGTCCAACCGGCGTCAGGCATCCAGAGGACATCGCCCGTCCACTTCGCCCATCCCTGCCCGACCAGGCATATTCCCCTGATGCAGGCCCCGTCCGCCTTTCCCGTGCTTCCCGCCGCCAGCGGCATGCGCGCGACGCCAGCGTTCCTGCTGAGCGCCGCACTGCACGGGCTGGCCGTGGTGCTGGTGATCGCCGGGAGCCGGATCGAGCGGACGGTGGACACGGCGCCGAGATCCACTGGCAGGGTGACGATGGTCGAGCTGCCACCCGTCCCGGTCGAAACACCTCGGATGCCGATGCCCTTGAGGTCACCGGCACCCGTGCCGGAGCGGCGCGTTCCCCGTCCGCAGGTGGCGCGGGGCGCGCCAATGCCGGAGGAGCTTTCGGTCCGCCCGGAGCCTGCGCCCGATCGGCCGGACGATCAGCCGCCGCTCGCCACCGCACCGGAACCGCCGGCGAGCGCTCCCGAGCCATCGCCCACGGTCCCGGTGGACGTCGCCGCCGCACGCGAGGCGGAGATGCGCTCCGAGGCGCAACGCCTGTTCGGGCCGAGGCGTCTCGGGTCGGACCGGCCGCCGGGTCCGGTGTCGGCGAGCTGGGTCAACCAGGTGACCGACGATCGTCCCAACGACTGCACGCCGACTCCGCGTCCGCCCCGCGATCCCTCGGCTCCACTCGAATTCGGCACGGTGTCGGGGCGCGTCTTTCGCGCCGGAACCAGCCAGCCGCTACCCGGCGCGTTCCTGCAGATCCTCGGCACCCCCTACTCCACCTTTGCGGACGACGAGGGTGACTACACCCTCGAATTCGACCGCTCGCTCGTCGACGACTGTCGAACCCAGTACGTGCAGGTTTCCAAGGACGGGTTCGCCCCGCAGCGACTCATCCTGTCTCTCGGAAGCCGGACTTCGAACGACATTCCGCTGCAGCGTCGCTAGGACGTTCCGCAGTTACTCGTTTCCAACGATGTCCCTGAGAATCCGCTGGGCGAACTCCTTGTCCCAGTCCGCGACATTCTTGCGGGCCGTGACTTCGAGCTTCGTCGTGGTCGGGGACTCCCGCTCGGCCGTGACATTGACCGTGAGCTCCCCGGCGGTGCCTTCCCAGGTCTGCTTGTCTCCCCCGTCCTCCACACTGGTGTCCGTGATCGTCACCTGGTGTCGCTCCAGGGCGGAACGGACGCGAGCGGCGAGGCCGTCGGGCTGGCCCTCGACCATTGCTTCGGCGCCGCGGGTCGTCGCATACACCGCGCCCCCGGCGCCGGCGGCCGCGGCGGCGGCGATGCATCCTGGGACTGCAGCGGCCACGACCGCAGTGAACACGAGCTGGGCGAACCGGTTCATCCTGTGCTCCCGTGAGATGTGAGGTGCCCAACCTCGTTCCTTCGCCGAGGCGGCGGCAAGCGGCGCCATCACATTGCTGGAAAATCCGTGGCCGCCCGCCTAGACTCCCTGCTGGCAGGCCGACGAACCCGCTGTGGAATGAAATCATGGGAACCAACCGTCTCCGCGGCCCCGCGTTCATCGAGATCCTCGTGATCCTCGCTCTGGCCGCGACCGTCCTTTCCCTTCTGCTCAAGCGTGGCTGATGCACCTCTCGCTCCGGAGCTTGCGATGCGCGCCCCTGTCCTGATCCCGTTGCTCGTCCTCGGTCCAGCCCTCCTCGAGGCACAGGCCGAATCGTCGGCCGCGCTTGCATCGCGCATCACGGCGGCCGCCGCCCTTCCAGCGCTCGCCGAGGAGATTCGCGGAAGCGGCGTGAGCCGGTCGGAGCTGACGTCGCTCCTCGACGTCTTCCGGACCAAGAACATCCCGGCCCCCGACGCCAAGGTCATTCTCGAGGAAGAGCGGTCGGCGGCCCGGGATCACGGACCCGTGCCCGGGCTCGGCTCGTTCGTGCAGGCCCGGCTCGATGAAGGACTGCGGGGCCGCGAGCTCGCCGCGGCGATCCGCGCCGAACATGCCGCTCGCGGGATCGGTGGTGATGGCATGTCCGGGAACGCGCGGGGGAAATCGGCCGAGCGGGGGAATGCCTCCGGGCGCGGAAATCGGGACGACCAGGCTCCGGCCCGGCGCGACGATGAGCGGACGACGCCCGAGAGCCGGGCGGATGACCGGAAGACGAGCGACACCGCGAGCCGGAAGCCGAGCGAGCCGGGAAACCGCAAGGCGGATGACGCCGGAAACCGGAAAGTGGAGGCCCCACGATGAGGCGCATCATCTGCGGCGTCGCGCTGGCTCTCGCCGCCTGCGCGAGCGATGACGACACGCCTCCGGCGGCGCGCGCCACCGATTCGGTCGCGGTCGACACCTCCATGGCGATGGTCACCCGGGCAGCGACCGTCACCCTCGGCGTCGAGGCGATGCCCGCGAAGGCCGATTCGATTCTCGCCGCCGCGAGCCTCACGATCGAGGAATACGAGGCACTCATGTATCGGATCGCCGCGGATTCGGCGCTGTCTGCGCTCTATGGCGATGCGATCGGCGGCAAGCGCTGAGTGACAGGGATCACCACCATCGACCGGTCGAATCGCCATACTCCTCCTGTTGCACGAGCCGCGGGCTGGGACCAGCCCGCTGAACCGCATACAAGAGGTGTCGAATGGCTTCCAAGGATCCGATTGAGGCTCTGAACAGCTATGTCACGGACATGCTGGCTCTGGAGCAGCACATCAAGAAGGCGATCGACGGTCAGATCGAAGATCTCAAGAGCTACCCCGCAGTGACGAGCGAGCTCCGCTCGATCAACGGAACCATCGAAGGTCACATCAGCACCCTCGAAGGCCTCGCGAAGACCAAGGGCGGCAAGGGCCCCGCGGACCTGCTCAAGCAGGCTGGCTCGGCCGTGCTCGGGCTCGGCGCTGCGGCGGTCGACCTCGTGCGCAACGAGGGTCTCCCCAAGAACCTGCGCGACGACTACACCGCCTGCAGCCTCGCGACGATCGGGTACGTCATGCTCCATACGACCGCCCTCTCGCTCGGCGACCGGCAGGTCGGGGACATCGCCCATCGTCACCTGAGCGACTACGCCCGGATCGTGATGAATCTCCACAACATCATTCCGGCGGCGACCATCAAGTTCCTGCAGGAAGACGGCTTGCCGGCGTCCGACTCGGCGCTGCCCGAGATCGCCCGGAACATCGAAGAGGTCTGGCATCAGGGCAGCTCAGTGGGGAACGCCACGCAGGCGAACCTCGGCAAGACCTGGCAGTAGCAGCGAGCGGTTCCTGAGCGGCAGCATCGGAGTGGCGGAGGCACGGCGCGGAAGCCGTGTCTCCGGGCTCGGGAAGAGCGTCAGTAGAGTGGGTGCAGTGTCGTACCGATGGTGAAGGCGAAGTACGAGCGAGCAGCAGCAGTACGAGCGAAGTGCAGGATGCGCAGTGGAGCGATTGTGAAAGCGGCGCGGGGCCAGAGGCCTCGCGCCGCTTCCTCGTTCACCACCGGAACGTCAGCCGGCCGTCCGCCCGGCCCTAGGCCCCCGCCTGTCCGGTCCCCCGGGCGCGCACGCGGGCGGGAGCGGTCGGACGCTGGAACCGGTAGACACCGTTGCGGCTGCCCTGCATGCGCCACCGGTTCTCGGGGACCTTCCACTCGAGCGTCTGGCGCTGCTGCTTGCGCATCACGTTGAACCGGACGGTCTCTTCGGCATCGTACGAAGCCAGGATCCGCTGGGCGTGCGAGGCCGACTGCACCTCCCGCCCGTCGATTGCCAGGATCACATCGCCGGCTCGGAGGGGCAGCGACGAATCCGCCGGCGCCTCGAGCACCAGCACCCCTTCCGACGTCCCGAAGTACTCGCCGAGCTCGGGCGTCATTTCCTTCAGGTGCATCCCGCCGATTCCTCCGCCCAGGACCATGAGCCGGTCGCGCAGGTCGTGCACCATCGGGGTGAGCCGCTCCATGGACGGGAGCGTCATCGTGAAGCTGTTCTCGACCTCTTCCGCCACGATGGTGGCGTTCGCGCGGCGACCGTCCCGGGTGTATTCGACGCGAACGGTGTCCCCCGGGTCGAGCGCGCGGGCGAGCTCGACGAGCTTCTGGCCCGCCTCTTCGCCGTCGAGCCGCGTGTCTCCGAAGCGGGTGATGATGTCGCCCTCCTTGAGCCCCGCCTTCGCGGCCGGTCCGTCGGGGAGCACGCTCTCGATGCGCGCCCCGTTCCGGTCCTCGTCATCGACCGTCACGCTCACCCCGATGCGCGCCCGCCCGAGGCTGTAGCTGAACACTTCCCCGGCGCGGAAGGGCCGCCGCTCGAGGATGAGGCCGCGTTCCCGGGCCTGCGCCCGCTCTTCGGCGCGGGCGCGCTCGCGGGCGGAATCGCGGTCCTGCGCCGCGAGCGGCGCGGCGGCGAGTGTCAGGAGCGCCAGCGAGGCGCTCGTCCAGTGGCGGGTCATGGTGCGGTCTCCCTGAGTGGTTTGGTCCGGCGGTTCACACTGGGAGATGCCGGAGGGTGCCGAAGGGTCGCGGCCTCAGGTCCGGCTGCGCGGGCTTCGCCGGGCATAGACGCTCGATACCCCGAACTCCCCTGCTGCCCACAGGGTCAGGATAGCGGTGATCCCGGAGATGGCACGCTTCTCCTGCTCCTCGTGGATCACGAGTCCGTAGGTGTCGGCGACGAAATGAAGGTGATCGAGGATCTGGCGGGCGAGGCGGCGGTCGGTCGTGCCGTGCCAGAAATCCACCTGCTCGAGGATCATCCCGGCGTGTCGGCGGAAGAACTCGCCGAGCGAGAAGACCCGCTCGCTGAGCGGGGTGCGGGTGCGGGTCAGGACGAGGAGATCGCCGAGGTACTCGTCCCAGAGCTCCGCGAGCCGGCGGTTCGACTCCCGTCGGAGGAACTGGGCGCGCGCGAGGGAGAACTGGGCCTGGGTGCGGCGCCGGAAGCGCGGGACGACCGGGTGCAGGTCGTAGAGGGTCACTTCGGACCCATCGTGATCCTCGTCGTGATAGACCCAGAGCCGGCGCAGCTGCGGCCAGGAGGCAATGGTGAGGACCTTGGGGTTCCGGCTGTCGAGGAGGATGAACTTCCCCTGCTCGAACTTGACCGCCGTGAGCCAGTGGCTCCAGTCGTCCACGCAGAGGAGCACCGGCAGCCCCCGCTTGAGGAACTTCATCAGCTCCCGCCGCGCGTTCGCCTCGTCCTGGCGGCGGATCATCAGCAGGTCACAGTCGTAGCGGCGCGCGGCCCGGCCGAGCTGCAGCTCGTCGGTCCCATACCACCAGTGCGATCCGGCGATGCGCGTGATGGACCGCTCGTCCTGCAGCACGCCGAGGACGACGAGCGCGTGCTTCAGGGCGAAAGGACCACACTGCCAGAGGTTCGGTTGCGGGTATATTCCCATGTAATCGTGGCAAAGGCTTCGGGAAAGTAACGGGAGATGCGGCCATGGGCAGAGACCGCGGCTCGGTCGTCGTGCTGTACAACAGCGTGAGCGACGAGGGCTACGAGGATCTCAAGAACGTGGATCCCTCCACGCTCGGCTTCACTCCCGAGTACGATATCGCCGTCGCCACCGTGGCCGAGGAATACGGCGCGATCGTGAAGTCGCTCCGCAATGAGGGCTTCCGCGTTCGTCCAGTCAACCTGAAGGACGATATCGGCCGCCTGGAGCGGGTGGTGAAGCGGCATCCCCCCGATGCGGTGTTCAATCTCGTCGAGTCGTTTCACGATGACGCTGACCTGGAGCCCGCCGTCGCGGGCTTCCTCGATCTGTACGGCGTTCCCTACACCGGCGCTGCCCCGCTGTCGCTCGCACTCTGCCGGCGGAAGGGCCTTCTCAAGACCCTCCTGCTCGCCTACCGGGTTCCGACACCCCGGTTCCACCAGCTGTGGAAGCCGAAGATCGGGCAGCGGCACGGCCTGCACTATCCCCTGATCGTGAAGCCGGCGCGCGAGGACGGAAGCGCCGGTATCGAGGCGGCGAGCGTGGTGCACGACCGGGCCCAGCTGCAGGCCCGTCTCGAGATGGTCATCGCCGAATACGGAGCCCCGGTGCTGGTGGAGGAGTTCATCGAAGGCCGCGAGCTGCACATCGGCATACTCGGCAACGACCCGCCCGTGGTACTTCCGCCCCTCGAATACGACTTCTCCGAGCTGCCGCCCGACGAGCCGGCGATCATCAGCTTTGCCGCCAAGTGGGATCCGCTCAAGGAAGTGTTTCATCGCGTCGGCTCCAAGTGCCCCGCCGAGCTGTCCCGGAAGCTGCTCAAGCGGGTGCAGGAGGTGGCGCTCCGCGCCTATCGCGTCGCGGGCTGCCGCGACTATGCCCGCCTCGACATTCGCGTCGCCCAGGACGACCACGTCTATGTCCTCGAGGTGAACCCCAATCCCGACCTCACCGAAGGCGTCTCCTTCATGCACTCGGCGGAGGAAGCCGGGTATTCGTTCGCCCGGACCCTCCGTGAAATCGTGGAGATGGCGATGGCCCGAGGGCGGTGAGCGGTGACCCACGCCACCACTCCCGCCCCGCCTCCGCGCTAAGCTGGAACAGCGCCGCCGTGGCGGCATCCAACCAGCGAGGAGAGATCATGGGAGACCGGAAGCATCACGACACCCCCCGCGAACAGTCGAGTGCCGCGGACGACCTTGGCCTCGGCCTGCCGACGGAGCTGCCGGCGCCCGAGGTGCAGGAGGCGCCCGGGCTCAAGCGGCACGGCGATCCGCTGCAGGCATCGATCGAATCCGACTGGCGGCCGGGCGAGAACCCGGGTGAGGATGAGAGCGAGGCGCACGATCCGACGGCCCAGGCCGACGGCGACGACGGCAATCCTGAGAGTGGCGCGCGCGGCCGGCGGGAGCTCGGCGACACGCGGCGCGGGAGCTGACGGGGATGGCGGCGACATATCGCGGCGAGGAACGGCGGCGGGAGGATGCCGCCTGGACGGGGCCGGAGCGGCGGTCGCGCTTCGCGCCGTCAGCGGGCGGACAGCTGCTCGAGGAGGGTGAAACGCCGAGCGGCCCGATCGGCCGGGTCGAGGACAACGCGAACGAGTTCACGAGTGACGGCGGCGACGGGACCAATACGCCGAACGCCTGGACCGCGCACCGCAACCAGAGCACGATCGGGACGCCGGGTGTGGACGACCGCGAGACCAGGGAGCCCGACGAAGCCGATCCCCGGACCGGCGGCACCGGCGACGAAGGCGGCGCGGCGACGCTGGGCGGTGGCGTCTTCGAAGGTCAGGGCAGCGAGGAGGACGCCCCGCGCTACGGCGACTGGACCCGCCACAGCACCGGCACCACCTCCGGCGCGCGTGGGCACGAAGGCGTGGATTTCCCGGGGGAGAACACGTGGGGGGAGGAGGAGGCGGAGCGGGAGAGGAAGGAGTAGCTACTCCACCCGACGCGGCTCACCGCTCAGCGCGGCGATGCGGGCTCGGGCCTCGGCCACCTTGGGCTGCAGTTCGGAGTCCGCATTCCGCCAGAGCTCCAGGAATTCCCCGTAATAGACCAGTGCCTTCTCGCGGTTCCCCTTCTGTTCATGGAGCTCGCCCAGGCGCATGAGGGCAATGGGGAAAAGAATCGCGTCTTCAGCCGTCTCGTCGGTGACAGGCTCGCGGGAGACGCGCTCGTACCAAGTGATTGCGGAATCGGGCTCTCCGGCGCGGTCCCAGGCCATGGCCGCATAGAGGCCGCCGCATGGGGTGCAGTTCGAGAGGGCACGCGCTCGCGTAAAGCCGACAGCAGCATCGCGCCATTCCCCCCCCGCGAAGGCGACGAACGCATCCCACCACGCAGGGTCGGACCGGTGCCAGGATTCGCGCGGCTGGCTCGCCTCCCAACCCGCCCGCATGCGCCGGGTTTCTTCCGGCCGGCCTGCCCACGCATAGGTCTCGGCAATGACGAAGTAGGGCCGATCCGGGGGATTGATGGAATCGAGCGGCTGGCGCTTCAGGATTCCCTCGAGCCTGGCGAGTCCGCGCTCGCGCTCGCCACGCTGCACGACGTCGATGAACGCCGGCGAAAGCGAGAAGTCCAGCGCGCGCCCGCCATCGCCGTTGTCGCGAGCGACCTGCTCGAGCGCGCGCATAATGGATTCGACCTCGGTCAGCTTCCCGCGATAACTGGCGATCCCCGCTCGCATGAACATCTGTTCACGCCACCGGAACGTCTGACCCGGGACGAGCTCTCCCGCGGTCAGGCTGTCGGCTGCGGCGAGGTCGCGCCGAGCCATGGCAGTGATCGTGGCCATGAAGGTGGGAAGCGGGTCGCCGGGCAGCGCCTTGGCTGCGGCCCGCGTCAGCGAGTCGAGCGACTCCCACTTCTCCTGCGCCATGAGCGCGTCCTGCAGGTTGATGAACATCGTGGGCCGGGGGACCTGCGACAGTCCGTATCGCAGCGGCGCCTCCGCCTCCGCATCGCGACCCTCGGCTGAGAGAACCATGCCCATGTTGTTCAGCGCGGTCGGGTCATCGGGATCGATGTCGAGCACCGCCTCGTACTCGGCGATCGCGCGGTCCGCGTCGCGCGAAATGTTCCAGTAGTAGCTCGCCGCGGTGAGGTGCCGCTCGAGCGGCGGGAGCCGTTCCCGGTACTCGAATGCCTTGCGGGACGCGTCCGCCCGAAGGGAGCGATCCACCCCCATGTTGTTGTAGAGCGCGCCGAGCTTCCGCCAGGCCATGGCGAAGCTCGTATCCATCCGGACCGCGCGCTCGAGCAGGGTGCGAGCTTCCTCGTATTTGGTCTCGTCGAATGCGCGATTGCCGCGCGCATACAGCTGGAGCGCGGCGAGCGAGGCCGTCGTGACCTTGGGCAGCGGGTCGCTGGCCCGGATGCTTTTCAGCGACTCGCCGATCTTTTCTCGCAGCTTGGACGAGAGGCGGTTCACTGCCTCGATCAGCTCGGCGTCGCTCGCAGCGGTTTCCCGCACAGGGACGAGCGTCGTCCCCGAGTCGGCCGAGATGATGCGTGCCGTCAGCACGTAGCCGGCGCCGAGCGGGGCGATCTCTCCCGCCACCACGGCCTTCGCCCCTTCCCGCTGCGCGAGCTCGAGTGCCAGCGGCTCCTGCAGATCGCTGAGGGGATCGCGGCCCATCCGCTGCAGCGCGCTCCGCACTGCCGCCGGCTCGAGCAACTGCACCACGCGGGACTGGCCGAGGTCGACTCTGAGCGCCTCGATGACGGACGCGGCCAGCGTCGAATCGCTGGTCCGGTTCGCGAAGGTGGCGAGGACGATGCGATCCGTATCCTTGAGCCGGCCCGAGCTGAGCAGTGTCCCCGCCGGTCCCACGCCGAGCGCACGGCTGACGGCGTATCCCGAGGCGAGGAGCACCATCGTACCGAGGGCGAGTCCCCCACCGATGAAGGCGCGCCGCCAGGTGAACAGCTGGTGGTGGACCGGCTCCGGTTCGTAACGGAACGTCCCCGTAGCGCGCTGGATGGCGCGCTGCCGCTCGAGCCGTCCGGTGTACAGCATCACGGGAAGCCCCGCGAGCATCACCACGAAGGCCAGGACCCAGATCCAGTCGGGCAGTCCGAACACGCGCGTGCCGCCGTACACGAGCGCGGTGACGACCGTCGTGGCGAGCAGGAAGAGTCCCGCGACGCGGGCCGGGTGCGCACGCCGGATCGCCGTCTCGGCCGAAGTTCGCACCGCGGCCACCGGCGCGGTCGCGGCCGGTGTCGATCCGCCGGACGGCGTCGCCAGCGCCTCGAGGCGAGCGAGCAGCTCGCCCGCGGATTGCCACCGGTCCGCGGGGTGCTTCTCGAGGCACCGCATCACGAGCGCGGCCACCTCGGCAGGAATCGACGGCCGGTGCGCCGTCACCGGATCCGGCGTCGCGGTCACGTGCGCGGCGAGCATGGCCTGCGGCGTGGCCGTGATGAACGGAGTGCGGCCCGTGAGGAGCT
Organism: Gemmatimonadales bacterium; assembly: GCA_025928955.1. Lineage (GTDB taxonomy): Bacteria > Gemmatimonadota > Gemmatimonadetes > Gemmatimonadales > GWC2-71-9 > CAMLLJ01. Next base: position 13,608 of record JAICNA010000045.1, read on the forward strand.
CGTAGGCCACGGCGCCGACGGCATAGAGGTCGGCGCGATGATCCACGTTCGGGTCCGCCGCCGCCTGCTCCGGCGCCATGTAGGCAGGCGTACCGAGCGCGACGCCGTGGGAGGTGAGCGTGGTCTGGCGCGGGCCCGACGAGGCGCTGACCGCCTTCGCGACGCCGAAGTCGGCGACGAGCCCGTGACGCCCGGCGAAGAGGATGTTGTCCGGCTTGATGTCGCGGTGGACCACGCCGCGCGCGTGTGCGTAGGTGAGCGCATCGACGACGTCCCGCAGGATCCGGCAGACTTCGCCGACCGGAAGCGCCCCTTCCCGCGCGATCCGCGTGGCGAGCGATTCCCCGTCGATGAACGGCATCACGTAGTAGAGGAGCGGCGCTTCCCCGGCCGCGCTGTCCCCCTCGGTCGAGCCCGCAGTGAGGAGCGGAACGATGTGCGGATGCTGCAGCGACGCGGCGACCTGGATCTCGCGCTCGAATCGGTCGGCGTGGACCCCGGCCGATGTCTCCGGCGGAAGCACCTTGATGACCACGCGTCGCCCGAGCCGCCCCTCTTCCGCCAGGAAGACGCGACTCATCCCTCCGCCCCCGAGCTCGCGCTCGATACGGTAGGTACCGCCTAGACTGGATTGAAGCTGGGCGAACAGGTCTGACACGGGATGCCCGGATGGGGATGGCGGAAGATACGACGATGGGGCGGAGGGATGGAAGGATTAGGCGTCGAGGGTCGGACGGTCGGACGGTCGGACTGTATACGGAAAGACGTGAGCCCCCCGAATCGTGGGGGGCTCAATTCCGGACGTCAGCATCCCGAACTCCGAACTCCTTCAGCCGCCGTCCGACCGTCCGACTGTCCGACCGTCCGACCCCCCTAGAACCGCGACCCCGTCAACACCACATCCGCTCCCGACCATGCCCGCGCGAGGCGCTCCCGCGCGACCCGGGCGGCTCCGAAGTGCCGCTGCGCCTCGAGCGCCGCGACGAGCCCGTGCAGGGCCCAGCCGTTCTCCGGGAAGCGCACCAGGTCCTGCTCGTACACCTGCTGTGCTTCCTGCGGCCGGTTCGCGGCGAGGAGCGCCTTGCCGAGCGAATGGCGGACCGGATAGTACCAGGTCGGCGGCTCGGTGTAGGCGAGCCCGTCTTCGAGCGCGGCGGCCGTGCGAAACGCCGCGATCGCAGCGGGAAGGCGGCCGCGCCGAAGGGCGATTTCCCCCGTGAGCGCCTCGCCTGCGATCCGGAGCGCCGTCTGGTTGTCCCCCGCCGGGAAGACGCGGGCAATCGCGCGCACGGTGTCCAGCGAGGCCTGCGCCTCCGCCCACCGGCGCTTCGCCGCGAATGCCACCCCCCGCGCGTAGTAGGCCATGCCGGTGGTGTAGCGGAGGTCTGCCGGCGGCAGCGGCTCGGCGAGCACCTCGTCCCAGCGCCCGAAGGTCACCAGCGTCGTGAAGACCACCGGCGTGACGTTCTCCAGCCACGGCGTCGAACGGGCAAGCTCGGGCCCGACCGTCTTCGCCGTCTGGCGCGCGGCTTCGATCGCGGTCGCGCTGACGCCCGCCATGGAGGCCGCGAAGCTCAGGAAGTGGTGGTTGTGGGGATAGTACCCCTGCGCATAGATCCCGCGCCGGCTCGCCGCCGGGCCTTCGAGGTACGACTCGTCGGCATGGAGGGCATGCCGGTTGGCCTCCATCGCCTCGAGGTACCGCCCGACCCGGATGTAGATGTGCCCCGGCATGTGAACTATATGCCCCGCGCCCGGCATCAGCGCGGCCAGGCGCTCGGCGCACGGCACGGCGCGGGCCGGATCCTGCGCCTCGACGGCGTGGATGAAGAGGTGGCAGGCCCCGGGATGGTCGGGGTTCTCCAGCAGCGTGCGCTCGAGGCGTTCGAGGATCACGGGAGTCGCCGGCCGCGGCTCCCCATCGGCCGTCCAGTAGTTCCAGGGGCTCAGGTTCATGACCGCGTCGGCGTGCAGGACCTGGATCTCGAGGTCGTTCGGGAACCGCGCCGCGACGCCGGCCATCGCGTCGGCATAGAGCGAATCGAGCGCCGCTCGCGAGGCCCCCGGCTCGGGCGCGTACCGCTCGGCGAGCGCCTGAATGAGCGCCCGCTCGCGCGGCGAGACTCGATCGGACCCGGCCAGGGCGCGGCGCACGGCGGCGTAGGCGTATCGCCCGGCGTCCGCATCCATTCCGGCGTTGATGTTCGGGCCCAGGGCCAGCGCGGCGCCCCAGGCGCACATCGCACACGTCGAGTCGATCCGCTCCCCCTGGAGGAAGGCCCGCACCGCCTCCCCATGATTGAACCCGTAGAACAGTCGCAGGCCCTGGTCGAAATACTGCTGCGCCAGCGGCACCTGCGTGCTGATGGCGTAGCCGTGCCGCCCGAGATTGGAATACAGAGGGACCTCCGCCGTGTCCTCGGGCTCGGCGGCCCCCTGGGCGGCGACGCCCGTCCGGGCCAGGGTGAGGAGGATGGTGGCGAGCAGGATGGTCCGCATGGTCGTGTCCTCGAAGTTGGGCCGTGATGGCCGATTCTGTTCCCTCCGACCTATATTGCGCCGGACAGGCACAGACCCCGACACGGACCCCCAGTGACGTCCTCCGATCCCCAGCCAGGCGGCGACGTGACCCGCCTGCTCGATGCCTTGCGCGAAGGCGAAGGGGACGCGTTCGACCGGCTGGTTCCCCTCGTGCATGACGAGCTGAGGGTCATCGCCGCCCGCCTGCTCCGCTATGAAGCTCCCGGCCACACCCTCCAGCCGACCGACCTGGTTCACGAGGCGTACATCAAGCTCGCCGCCGGGGCGCCCCCGGACTGGCGCAACCGCGCGCACTTCTTCGGCATCGCCTCGAATACGATGCGGCGGCTGCTCGTGGATCACGCCCGGCGCCGGAAGGCGGCCAAGCGGGGCGGCGGCGTGGCTCCGCTTCGCGTGACGAACGAGCAGATCGGCGTCGACCTCTCCTTCGACGAGCTGCTCGCACTCGACGACGCACTCGAGCGACTCGGGGCCATGGATCCCCGGCTGCTTCAGGTGGTCGAGCGGCGATTCTTCGGCGGGCTGACCGAGGACGAGATCGCGGAGTCGCTCGGCGTCACGACGCGAACCGTGCAGCGGGACTGGGCCCGTGCGCGCGCCTGGCTCTACAAGGAATTGTACCCGGCGACGCCGCCATGACGACGACGGGCTGGCGCCGGATTTCGGAGCTGTTCGAGCAGGCGCTCGACGTTCCGCCCGAGGAGCGGGCGGCCTGGCTTGCGACGCTGCCGGATGACCCGGCGGTGCGGAAGGAAGTCGAAGGGATGCTCGCGGCGCACGGTCGGCATGACGGCGTGCTCGACCGGCCGGTGCTCGCCGCGTCCGACGCCGGCATGCTTCCCCACCTGTCGCGCGCCCTCGAAGAGCGCTATGTGATCGAGCGCGAAATCGGCCGGGGCGGCATGGCGACCGTGTACCTCGCCCGCGAGCGGAAGCACGACCGGCTCGTCGTCATCAAGGTCCTCAAGCCCGACATCGCCGAGGCGCTCGGCGCCCACCGGTTTCTCGCCGAAGTCCAGATCGCCGCCCGGCTCTCGCACCCGCACATCCTCGGCTTCATCGACTCCGGCGATGCCGACGGGCTCCTCTTCTACGTCATGCCCTGGGTCGGAGGCGAAACCCTGCGGGAGCTCCTGCGGCGGGAGGGGCGCGTCGAGCCGCGCGTCGCGATGACGTACCTCTGTGACCTCGCGGCCGCGCTCCGCCACGCCCACACCGCGGGCGTCGTGCACCGCGACCTCAAGCCGGAAAACGTGCTCTGCATCGGCGGCCACGCCTACCTTCTCGATTTCGGCATCGCGAAGCTGCGCGACACGCCGCTGCCGACCGGCTTCACGACCGGCACCGGGGTCGCCATCGGCACGATGGGGTATATGGCGCCGGAGCAGGCGTCCGGAGCGCCGGTGGATCACA
>JAICNA010000088.1 GCA_025928955.1 Gemmatimonadales bacterium
AGGTGTTCGAGCCATGCCGGCTCATAATCGGAGTAGTACATCCGGGGCGACCCGTGCAGGCGGAAGTACACCGTTCCCGGCCAACCCGCTGGCTCGTCCCCACCAGGTGCGCAGACCGGATCGGCGCCTACCCGGCCGACACGGTGCGCCTGGAGTAGCGCCTCCGCTTCCGACGTGAACCACGTGACATGCCGCGGTTCGGCCGCGAGCTCGAGCGCGTAGCGCTCCCGAAAGGCTCCGAAGAATCGATCGGCGACGCGCGGATCGAAGGCGAGGCTGGGCGGCATCTGCACCAGGAGGCAGCCGAGCCGCTCGCCGAGGCCCGTGACCGCCCCGAGAAACTCGTCGAGCAGCGGCTCGGGATCGATGAGTCGCTGCTCGTGCGTGAGCGTGCGGGGAGTCTTCGCGGAAAAACGGAAACCGGGCGGTACCGCGTTGCCCCATCGCTCCCACGTGCCGCGTCGATGCGGGCGGTAGAACGACGAGTTGATCTCCACCGCCGGGAAACGTCCGGCGTACCGCTCGAGGTGCGACCCTGCGGCCGGGAAGAGGTGAAGATGCCGCTTCGGCAGCCTCCACCCGGCCGTGCCGATGCAGAGCGTCGCTACCACCTCTCCCTGATCGCGCGTGGAAGCATCGGCTTCACCCGCCGCCAGATCGGGCGGAGGAGCCGCTTCCCGGCCCGGACGAAGAATGGCCGCGGCGGAACTTCCCCTGCAGAGGGCGGTCGATGGAACTCGAAGACGAGATAGCGAGCCGGTTCGGTCCCCGGATTTCGCATCCCGTGCGGCTCACCTGCCGCACAGTACAGCACGGAATTCGGCCCGGCGGTCGCTCCGATGGTCTCGATCGTGCCCGACAGCACGACGAACGCCACATCGTATGGATCGGCGTGGGCCTCGTAGGTCCCGCCGGGCGCGAGCACGGTCAGGTGCGAATGCAGCTTGCCGAGCAGTGAGGTCGGTCCGTCGAGGAGTGTTTGCGTCCAGAAGGACGGCGCGCCCGGGGGCGGCATCAGCGCTCCGTGATGGACGATCGTCGTTTCCAGCGGTGCGCCTGGTCCCTTCCCGCGCGTGTGCCATTTGAACATCAGGTATCCGACCGGTGCGGTGCCAGGATTCCGGATCGTGTGATGCTGGCCGGCCGGATAATAGACGAACGAGCCGGGGGCGACACGCTCGGCGCGCGGCGCCGGGTCGTTCGCACCCTTCGCGATCAGGAGCTCCACTTCGCCGTGCAGCGGGATGAGGAGCTCCTCTTCCTGATGTGCATGTGGCGGATGCGGGGAATGGCCCGGAACGAGGACCGACGCATGGCACGACATGTCGGACAGCGTCCGGGTCGCGCCGCGGAAGGCCGGGAACGCCTGCCACGGCTTCACCGGATGGTCGAGCGGCAACACGATGCGATGGGCGGCCGTGACGAGCATCGGGAGGTCTCGCGCGCTCGCCGCAGGCGCGGGCACCACGCGGTTCGGGCCCGGCCGCTCGGTTCCGGAAACCTGAATCACGGGCGGCAGCGGCGACTCCTGGAGCCGGAACGGCCAGTCGAGCTGGGTCAGATCGGGAATCCGGACCGGGCAGTCGGCAGCTGCGTACTGGAAGAGCAGCGCCACGCGCTGCCCTGCCTGCCGGGTGTTGTCGGAGCCGTGCCACAGTCTGCCGTCGAAGAGCAGCGCGTCGCCGTCGCTCATGTCGGCCTGGACGAACTCCGCCTCCGGATAGCGCGATCGGACCGACTCGATCATTGCCTCCGGCGTCGCCTCTTCACGTCTGAGACCTCGCTCGAGCCGGGCCTCCTGCACGGTCTTGCCGAGCAGATGCGATCGTGAGATGACCTGCAGCGCGGACTCGCGGCTCGTATTCTCGATCCCGATCCACGCCGTCACGAAGCGTCCGTCGGGAGCGGACGATTCGATGTCGCTGTGCCAGGGATGTACGTCCCCAGGGCCGCGCTTGACCGCGCTCGCTCCCCAGAGAATCACGTCCCGCCCGAGGATCGGGGTGACGAGCGAGAGCAGCTCGGGCCGTGTGGCCAGGTCGAGGAGGTATCGCTCGTGCACGGCGCGCCCCTTCCCCCACTCGGCAGCGGGCGGAAGGTCGGTACGGGCGAGGTAGGCGGCAATTTGTCGGCACTCCGCGGCGCTGAACAGCCGCACGGGGCCGAGGAAGCCGTCGCGCTGGAAGGCGCCGAGGCTCGGGGTCGAGGCGGTCGCGGTCATGCGAACTCCCTGAGGATGCGGCTGCGTCCTGGCCAGCTGGAATAGTCGGGATGGTGCGAAGGGCGGGAGGATGCAGGAAGCGCGCCGGATTGCGAGCCCGAAGACCACGTTGCCTAGAAGATGATCCCACCCCCCACCGTGACCACCTGCCCCGAGATATAGTCGGATTCCGGGGTGCAGAAGAGATAGACGCCGTTCGCCGCCTCTTCGGGCGTCCCGAGGCGGCCAAGCGGAATCATCTGCGTCTCGAGCGCTTCGATGAGCGCCGGCTGCACCCCGACCACCAGCTCGCGCCCCGACGCATCGACCTCCTTGGTGAGCGGCTGCGTCATTCGCGTCCGGATGAACCCGAACGCGACACAGTTCACGTTCACCCGGTAGCGGCCCCATTCCTTGGCGAGCGTCTTGGTCATCCCGATCACGGCCGACTTGGCGGCCGCGTAGTTCACCTGACCCGGATTGCCGCCGAGCCCCGAGACCGACGAGATGTTGACGACTTTCCGGAACACTTCGCGCCCCGCCTGCGCCTCGGCCTTCGCGAACCGCCGGATCGGCTCGGAGGCCGCCCGCAGGATACGGAACGGACCGGTCACGTGGACGTCGAGCATCGCCTGGAACTGTTCGTCGGTCATCTTCTGGATGACGTTGTCCCACGTGTAGCCGGCATTGTTGATGATGATGTCGAGTCCCTCGTACCGCTCGAGGGCCATGCCGACGAACCGGTCGGCGAATTCCGGATCGGTAACGCTTCCCGGACACGCCACCGCTTCACCGCCCGCGCGCTCGATCATGCTGACCGTGTCGCCGGCGGGACCGGCGTCGAGGTCGTTGACGACCACGCGCGCGCCCTCGGACGCCAGCTTCATGGCGATCGCCTGGCCGATCCCGCGCCCGGCTCCGGTCACGAGTGCCACCTTCCCGGTGAGTCTCACGAGGTCCTCATTGCGCCGGCCGCGGATGGTCGAGGAAGAAGCGCAGCATGCCGAGCGTGGCATCCGGGCCCCGCGCGTCCACCCAGCGCGACCCGGGCGCACCACCCGACAGCGCGTGGCCAAGACTGTCGACGAACCATGCTTCGATGACAGGCCGGTTGCCGGCGCCGACGAAGCGCACCGACTGATAGGAGTACCCACCCGCAGTGGATCGAGCGGAATCTGCCCGCAGCCGGGTGCCCGCTGCCCCGGCGAGCGCCACGAACTGTGCGACGAGGTTCCGCGTGGCCAGCGGCGTCACCACGCCATCCCGCATCCCGTGGACTGCGAAGAGCGGGATCATTCTGCCCTCGGCGCCCATCGCCTGATGCGCGATGACCCCGAGCGATTCCGCGGCCGCTCCGCCCGTCTTCATCACGGCGAGCCCGCCGGCGACGTTCGAGGCCATGCGCCACCCGATGCCGGCGTGCGATGCCACCGAGGCGAACAGCTCCGGATAGCTGACGGCGGTGGCGACGGCCATGGCGCCGCCGGCGGAGATCCCGCCGACATGGATCCGCGCGGGATCCGCCGAGAATTCTGCAGCGACCGCGCGCGCAATCGCGGCGATGATCGCCGGCTCGCCGCCACGGGCCTGGTGCTCGGGCGCGAACCAGTTCCAGCACCTGGCCGGATTGGCGGACGCCGGCTGCTCCGGAGAGACGACGATGACGCGCGCCGCCGCCGCGAGCGAGTCCATGCGAGACGCCACGGCCAGCTCGGCGGCATCCTGCGTGCAGCCGTGCAGCCACACGACGAGCGGGGCGCCAGCGGGCGTCATTGGTGGCACGAAGAGCCGGTAACCGCGAGTCCCCGATTCCGATGCATGCTCCCGCTGCGCGACGATCGCCGTATCGGCAGGACGGGCCGCCGGCGCCGGCGCGTCGGGCGGGCGATTCGTGCAGGCGGTAACTGCGGCGAAGCCTGCCGCGGCGAGGGTGGCCCTCATACGCTCATCACGAGGCGGATGTCCGGATCGATGGCATCCGCGCTGCCGCGCGTCAGCGCGGACACGAGGAAGAACACGAGCGTGGACGAGACGAGCGCGAGTCCGGCCACGGCGACGCCCTGCGGCACCGTGAAGACCTTGGCGAAGGCGAGCGTTTCCAGCACGAGCGTGAGGACCAGCCCGGTCGCGATGGATGCCACCGCGCCTGCCCGGGTCGCGCCCTCCCAGTTGAGGCCGATCGCCAGCGCCGGCACCAGCGTCGAGGCGAAGAGTCCCCATCCGAAGATACCGAGCAGCGCCACGAGCGTCCCGGAAAGCTGGGCGACGAGCGCCGCGATCAGGGAGATGGCGATGGTCGCGATCCGGCCCCAGCGAAGCTCGTTCGACACGCGGGTGCCGAACGCGATCGGAAGATCGTGCGTGATGGCCGCGGCGGCGATGTTCATGAACGAGTTGACGGTGCTCATGATCGCCGCGGCGACGCCCGAAAAGACGAGCGCAGCGAGGACGATGGGGGTGTAGCGGAGGAGGAACGTCGGCGTCGCGTCGTCGGCGCGTGCGAGCGCCGGGAGCTCGCCCGAAGCCACGAGTGCCTTCACCGCGAAGCCGACTCCGAAATAGAGCAGGAGCGTCACGATCAGCGTCGCCGTCATCAGCAGCGGATACCAGCGGAGCTTTGCCGGATCCCTCAGCATGTAGAACTTGTGGACCACGTGCGGCTGGCCGAGCGACCCGACCCCGAAGACGAAGAGCAGGGAAAGCGCCGCGATCGGCGTCATCTTTCCCCAGGGGCTGAGCCACGCCGGGTCGGCCGCGAGCACGCGATCCGACAACCCGCCCATTCCGCCGCCCGACTTGAGCACGAAGAGGAAGACCAGGAGCGACGCCGTCGCCATGAGCGCGCCCTGGAGCATGTCGGTATAGATGCCGGCGAGAATCCCTCCCGAGGCGGAATAGGCGAGCACGATCGCCATGCCGATCCAGATCCCCGGCGTCAGCCCGGTACCGAAGATGGCGTCGAGGACGAGGCCGAGCGCGAGGATGTTCGTCGCCATGTAGCCGATCGTCGCGATGAGAATGGCGACGGCCGACAGCCCCTGCGCACTCCGCGAGTTGTAGCGCGCACCCAGTGCATCCGGCACGGTGATCAGCTTTCGCGCCTCGGCGAGGAGCCGCATCCGCTTGGCGAGCACCCACGCCCCCATGGAATTCGTGATCGCGGCGGGGAGGACGAGATAGATCGCGCCGAGCCCGACCGTATAGACGAGTCCCGGACCTCCGATGAATGCGAAGCCCGACACCGTCGCAGCCATTGCCGAGAGCGCGAGCGCCCAGAGCCCGATCCCTTCCCCGGCGACGAAGAAGTCGCGCGCGGTACGGGTCCGCCGCGCCGCCCAGATGCCGATCGCGGCCACGCCGGCGAAGTAGCAGAGCGCCACCGCGATGATCGTCGGCTGGGCGAGCGGTGGAAGCGGCTGCGCCTGGATCACCGGGCTCGTTCCCGCGCTTCACCGGCCGCCCTGACGCGCTCGATGTCCTCGGGGCGCAGGGTGATCGAGTCGAAGGTCAGCGCATATGCGAACGGGAGCACCAGGATCGGCAGGAATCCGATGCCGTAGAGGATCAGCGCCGCAGCGGGTGGAAGGCCGAGGAAATAGGGACGTGACGCCGAAGGCAGGAGATGGGCCGCGGCGATGCCGCCGACCAGGAGCAGCCAGGTGAAGGCGAACGGCAGGGCCAGCTTCCCGATCCCGCGGCCCGTCGCCGCTCCGAGAACCATCATCGAGACCATGATCGTCGCGACGCCGACCACGAACACCGCCGGGATCCACCCCGCGGAGCCGTGCCCGAGAAACGCTGCGAGATACGTCGCGCCGATCGCGCTCGTGCCGGCAGCGACCCCCACGAGCGCCCCGCGCTTGAGTGGGGTCACGCGCGGGGCGTCATGCGCCACGGACGCCGCCATCCCCGCGCACGAACGCCGTGATCTCGCGCGTGATCGCTGCAGCGCCTTCGCCGAAGACCATCGTCAGGTGATTCCCCGGCACCTGCACGTACCGGCAGTCGGGAATCGCGTCGGCGGTCTCGCGCGCATACTCCTCGCTCACCAGTGGAATGCTGCCCGGCGGCCCGTAGGGGCCGACGGCATTGATGAGGAGCGCCGGCTGGGTGACGCGCTTGACGAGATCCCCCCACGGCTCGGCGCCGACACCTTCGAGCGCCTGCGCAATGGCGGCGGCGCTCGTCGAGGAGCGCGCCGATCCGTCGGCCTCCTCGACGATCTCGGCGCGGTAATAGCCTTCGATCGCCGGATCCCATGCACCATCGAGATACGGCGCGCCTTTCACTTCGTCCAGATAGGCAGCGACCGACGGCGAGGTGCGCTCGAGCCGCGCCAGCGACGGGCGGAGCATCTCGCCGACCTTCGGGTGCAGGCGGAGCGCCGCGTCGATCACGATGAGCCGGGTGACGCGTTCGGGGTACATCGCCGCAATGTAGATGGCGAGGTATGCGCCGAACGAGTGCCCCCCGAGCACCACACGCTCGAGGCCGAGCTCCTCGAGCAGCGCGAGAATGTCGCGTGCGTGGTCCGCCATCCGGTAGCCCGTGGCGGGGCGGTCGCTCCGGCCGCGGCCCCGGAGATCGGGAGCGATGACACGGAACGCGGGATTGAGTCCCGCCGCAATGAGCCCCCCGAACTCGTGCGCATTCGCGGAGAGGCCGTGGAGCAGGACGAGCGGCGGATCACCGCCGGGGAGGTCGATCAGGTGGAGGCGGACGCTGCCCGCCTGCACGAAGCGGGCGCCGTTCCGGGCCCCGCTCACGCGTGCTGTCCGGCGTATTGCTCGCGCAGGACGCGCTTGAGCGTCTTGCCGGCGGTGCTCCGGGGCAGGTCCTCGAGGAGGAGAACGTCGCACACCTGCTGGTACTTCGCCGCGACCCGTCCGTTGATCCACTGCCGAAGCTCGTCCGCCGAGACCGAGGGATCGCGCGGCACGATCGCGGCCACCGGAGCTTCGCCCCAGCGCTCGTGCGGTACCCCGAAGACCGCGACTTCGCGCACTCCGGGGTGCCCCACCGCGACCTCCTCGATGTCCTTCGGATAGACGTTGACGCCTCCCGAGATGATCAGGTCCTTCTTCCGGTCGACCAGGTGCAGGTAGCCGTCGGCATCCTCGAACCCGAGGTCGCCGGTGTGGAGCCACCCGTCGCGAATCGCCTGCGCGGTGAGGTCGGGGCGCTTGTAGTACCCCGGCATGAGCATCGGCGAGCGGCCGACGATCTCGCCGACCTCGCCGGGCGGGAGATCGGACCCCGCGTCACTCACGATCCGCATCTCGCTGAACGCCACCGGCACGCCGACCGAGTCGATGTGCGCCGCGAAGTCGTTGCAGTCGAGCACCGTGATGAAGCCCTCGGTGAGGCCGTACAGCTCATAGAGCGAGCCCGGGAGCGCCGGGAGCAGCCGTTCCTTGTGCTCCCGATGCCACGGCGCTCCGACCGAGCAGAGCATCCGGAGGGACCGCAGCGCCTCCGGGCGAAAATTTGGCGCGTTCATGACCGCCACGATCTGCGAGGGGACCATCATGACGTGGGTGACCTGCTCCCGTTCCACACTCTCGATGAACGCAACCGGGTCGAAACGCTCATGGAGTACGAACGTGCAGCCGAGATACCAGGCCGGCATGAACGTCACGAACGCGCCGTTGAAGACCAGCGAGCCGGCATGCAGCACCACGCTTTCCGGCGTGAAGCGGAACTGGCTCGCGAAGAGGGTGCAGTACATCGCGCGGATGCCGTGCGTGAGCACGATGCCCTTCGGCAATCCGGTCGTCCCACTGCTGTAGATGATGTTGAACGGGTCCTCGGCGCTCGATCGCGCCGGCGCCGGAGGCTCGGTGGAGCCGCGTGCCACGAACGCGCCGTACTCGTGGAACCCGGGCCGCGTTCCGCCGACCAGGATGTACCGATCCGGCGGAATGTCCGGGAGCTCGAGGCGCGCCGCCTCGACGGCATCCACCGTCGCCGCCGAGGCGATGACCGCTGCGGTGTCCGCATCCCGGAGGAGCGTGACCAGTCCGGACCCGCGCATGAGCGGGCTGAGCGGCACGCACACGAGCCCGAGCGCCGCGGCCGCCCGATAGGTGTCGAGCAGCTCCATGCAATTCGGCAGGATGACGGCGAGCTTGTCACCCTTGCGCAGTCCCAGCCCCGAGAGGGCATTCGCCAGCCGGTTCACCCGCGCGCTCACTTCGCGGAAGGTCAGCCGCTCCCCGCCGCAGACCACCGCGAGGTGATCTGGTCGATACCGCACGTGGCGGGGGAGCAGCGACCCGATGTCCATCTCGGCTACCGCTGGTAGCGCACGCCCAGGAAGACCATCGTCCCGATCTGCGGCGAGTTGAGCATCTCGACGTGCTTCTGGCCGAAGCCGCACTCCGTTCCCGGCGTGAAGATCGCGGAGCGCCCCGCCGCGATCCATCCGTCCGGGGCACTCTGGCCGTAGCTGCAGGCAAAGAGGTTCTGCACGCTCAGGTTGATCCGCATCCCGTACTGCGGAAGGTCGTAGCCGAGGCGGACGTCGAACGTGTTGAAGGTGGGCACACGGCCGACGTTCACGCCCGATACGAAGTGGTATCCGCTCACCGTCCGGAACGTCATGCCGGCACTCAGGTTCGGCACCAGGAACGAGGTCGCATCGGTGCCGAGCGTCAGCTTGAACTCCGGGCTGTTGAAGGCGGTCGCCTCGGCGGGATCCCCGACGTTGGTAATCACGGTGTCGAGCTTCTGCCAGCTCATCGTGGCATTCAACGCCACCGTGTTCGTGAGCAGGTAGCGCAGCCCCATGTCGGTGCCGAACACCGTCGCCTTGCCGACATTGAAGTAGGTGAGCGGGATCTGCGGCCCCCCGGTGGCGCCGGTGAGCGGCTCGCCGGTGGCGCTGTTGTAGGCGGTCGTCGGCCCGCCCTGGGCGGCGGGGGTGAGGAAGTTGGCGATGATGACCAGCGGGCTCATGAACTTGTCGAACTTCGAGCGGTAGCCGGTGACGTCGACGTAGAACCGGTCCCCGAGGATGCCCTTGTACCCGATCTCCCAGGTGTTGTTCACCTCGGGCTCGATCGGGTCGATCGTACGCACCACCACACCCTCGCTGTTCCGGATCTCGTACCCGTCGCGATTGCCGAAGACGCCGACGAAGGGCTGGAAATCGGGAAAGAAGAAGCTCGTCTGCAGCGTGGTCGGCGACTTGAAGGCGCGGTTGTAGCTCACGCGGAACGTCTGATTCTCCGCGGGGCTGAGGAGGATGGCCGCCTTCGGGCTGAACTGCGCGTCGTAGTCGTCGTGCTTGTCGTACCGGCCGGCGCCGACGAGGCGGATCATCTCGGTCACCGGCAGCTCGAGCTGGGCGTAGCCGCCGATCTGGTTCGTCGTGATGTCCTCGCCCGTGAGCCGGTCGATGAGCCACTGGCGGTCCGAGCTCACCCGGTCGTTGCGGTACTGTCCGCCCCACGTGATGCGGAGCCCGCGGGCCGCCGCGACGGTGAACGAATTCTGCAGCTCCGCGGCCAGGAGGTTGCCCGAGGCCGGGAAGTCCGACAGCGCCTTGACCGAATCTTCCGTGAGCGCCGGGAAGCGGAGCCGATTCTGCGCGAAGCCGTTGAGCTGGTACGTATCGCCGGAAAGCGACTGCGTGTGATAGACCTGGGCGAACCAGCCGGGCATGGAGTAGCGCAGCTGCTGATGCGAGTACTTCCAGTCGACGAGCTGGTTGCGTCCGACGTTGGTGATGCCGAGCGCGTTGCTCTGGCTGAGCCCGCCATTGAGCTCGAGGCGCCCGCCGCTCGGGAAGTAGTAGACCAGCGCGCCCATGCCGCGCGCCACGTTCGTGTTGAAGTTGGCGCCGACCTCCTCCGAGGGGGGCTGCCCCGCCGCGATCGGCGCGTAGACGTTGGTGTTCTCCCAGTCGTTCGCGTCCTGGTACTCACCGGTGATCTTGTAGCCGAAGCGCCCGGAGGATCCGGCGTACCGCGCCTGGACGTCGTAGAAGCTCCGGTTTCCGCCGGTCACCTCGACCGTGAGTCCGGGATAGTCTCGCGGGTCCTTCGTGCTGAGCGTGATGACGCCATTCGAAGCATCGGGCCCATAGAGCGCCGAGCCGGGACCGACGAGGACCTCGACGGCTTCGAGATCCACCTTCGGGATGGTGGTGAATCCGCCGACGGGAAGCCCGTTCTCCGGCAGCACGGCTATCCGGTTGTCCTCCATCATCAGCATGCGGTTGTTGAAGGCCGAGTTGAAGCCACGCGCGTTGACGGCCACCGCCGTCATGCCGATCTGAATGAAATCGAGACCCTTCGCCTCCTTGAGCGCCGGGGCGAAGGAATTCCCCGCCGTGTTCTCGATGGCGGAGGCCTCGATGCGCGTGATCGTTGCGGGGGCGTCGGTGACCTTTTCCGGCCGGCGCGACGCGGAGACTACCTGCGGCGCGAGCTCGATCGGGACCTGGATCAGGACCACATCCACCCGGGTCTCCTGACCGTCGCGAACCGTCACGCCCGCGACCGTCGTGGCCCGATGCCCGATCCGCTGCGCCCGCAGCTCGTACACGCCCGGCGGCACCTGCCGCAGCGTATAGCGTCCGCTCTCGTCAGTGTTGGCGGCAACGCCGGCGACGGTGACCCGGGCGGAGCCGAGCGGGGAGCCGAGCGAATCGCGCACGGTACCCGCGACGCTTCCCTGCGCGAAGGCGAGACCTGGGAGGACAAGGCCCAGACAGACGAGCGCGAAATGCCGCAGCACGATGCGTAGCTTCAGCTGCATGGTGGTTCTCCTTCGGGGCGCAGGGAACGGCTCGGATGGGGAGAGCAGGTCCGGAAGCGGGGCCGGGTCTGCTTATACGTATTGACTAATACGTATTACCACTCCGGTCGGATTCCGTCAAGACCGACCGCGCTACGCGCTTGCCCAGCGGACCTCCCACTCGCAGAAGGCGTCCCCTTCCGAAACGCACCGCACGTGACGGGCCCGCACGTCCCGCCCGCCTGCGATCCGCGTGGCTTCCCGGAGGCCACCCGTCTGGCGGCCGCAGAAGAGGCGGCCGGGTGCGTGAAAGTCGGTGAGCCGGAGGACGGCGCGCCCCTTCTCGACTTCCACCGCCTCCATCGTTCCCTGCGGGTAATAGAGGTTGAAGAGGGAAACCGACTGCGTCACGAACTCGATCGGCGACGCCTTGTGCAGGAGCCCGCCGTACAGCCGCTGGCCGAGCGATTCGATGGCGAATGCGCCGGCATCCTCGACCCATTCCGGGTGCGACTCGCCGAGATGAGCGTCGGCCGCCTTCCACAGTGCCGTGAGACGGTCATACGAGATGTAGCCAGTGGTCCCTGCCGTCTCGAGCTGCTTCCGCTCCGCCGAGCCGAGCCGCGCGAGGATGGCCCGCGCGGCTTCCTCGCCGTGGGCGGAGCGGATGTAGTCGAGCGTCGCCTGCGCGGTCGACCCGCGGGCCAGGGTGCGATTCATGGCACGGCAGCTCCGGTGGTTCCCCGGGACGCGAGCGCGACCGGCAGCGGCTTCGCTGGCCGGATGCTTTCGCCGTCGAGGAGACGGATCAGCATGCGCGCCGCGCGGGCGCCGAGCTCCCGCGCCGGGATCGTGATCGTCGACAGCTCCGGCGTCACGAGCCGCGCCGCCTCGATGTCGTCGCATCCCATGATCGACATCGTTTCGGGCACGCCCACGCGCGAGCGTGCGCACGACTTGAGTGCGCCGAGCGCGAGGAGGTCGTTGGCGCAGAAGACCGCCGTCGGTCGGTTGGGAAGGCCCAGCAGCGTCCGC
>JAICNA010000137.1 GCA_025928955.1 Gemmatimonadales bacterium
ACGGGGGAGCTTCGGCGGAATCGCGAAACGGGAAACGAAAGGGAAGCCGCGGAAGGGTCGGGGAACGGCTGGGCAGACGACGGCACACGAAAATATGAAACGGCGAAAGGCACCGGGGCGTGTCCGGCCATGCGTCGCGCCAGGCGGGGCTCGAGAGGATTTGTCGCGGGCTCCCTGCACCCCCGGGACCGGAGCCGTCCAAGGGGAACGGAGCCGGCCCGAGCACGGAGCCTTCCGCGGTTTGCTCTTCCCTTCCGCGCTTTCGCGATTTGGAAGCCCCGGCCGACACGACGCAACCCTCCGCGACCCCGGCCCCCTTTCGTCCTTTCGTGTCTTCGTGTGCCTTTCCTGACTCGGACGTGGCACGACCGCCGCCTGGCAGCCGCAGCCCCTACTGAAACAGAAGGTTGACCAGGAACGCGACAACGCCGACGGCACCACCGAGGACGTAGCCGAGCTTCACGATGAGGTCGAGCTCCTTCTGGGTCACGTTCCGCACGATCTCTTCCATGCGCTGGGTCGAGAAGCCGCGCACCTTGTGCTCGACCATTTCCTGCACGTTGAGCTGCTGCACGATCCGGGGAATCTCCCGCTGGACCCAGACCCAGGCGGCGGATGAGACGTTATCGCGGAGGCGTTCCACCGATTCGGCGCCGAGCCAGGCGGACGGGCGGCCGAGGGGTCGCGAGAGGAGGCGGTCGGCGAGCTGCGTCACGCCGTCCTCGACCCACTGCCGCCCCCGCTCGCCCGAGAGGACGTCCGCCGCGTAGCGGACCGTGCGATCACGCGGCACGACGCCGATCACGTCGTTCCAGGTGCGGCGCTCGATGGCGTCGATGAGCTGGTCCACCGTGCGCGCGAGCGCGTCCCGGGTCGCCTGGTCCCGCGCAACGCGGACGAGCCAGTCGCCGAGCGTCTGCTCGAGCGCCTCGCGCTTCTCCGGCGTGAGCCGGCGGAGCCGCTCCGAGAGCGGCATGCGCAGGAAGTTCACCACCGCGTCGTTCACCGCCCGCGTCACCTGCGCCTTCATTCCCGGATCGGAGACTGCTTCGGCGAAGCGATCGAAGCCCTCGGCCTCGAAGCCATCCACGAGCCGCTCGATCGTGCGGTCGGTCACGACGAGCTTGGCGAGGATGCGCTCGTGGAGCAGGAGGTCGCGCACCGAGTGATCGAATGCGTCGCGGAGCGCGAGCTCGATCTTCTCGCGCGCTTCGGGATCGCCGAGGAGCGCGCTCAGCCGCTCGAGGGCGATCGGGAGGTAGTCGGTGATCGCATGCTCGACGGCGCCGATGAGTCCCGGCGGCAGCCGATCGAGGAGCGGCCGGTCGTCCGCCTCGAGCTTCTGCAGCTGCGTGGAGACGAAGCGCCGGAGCGTCGCCTCGAGCTCGTCGCCTTCGGCGAGGCTCCCCACCCACCCCTGCACCTTCCCCGCGATGAGCTCGCGATGCCCGCCGGCGAGCGCACCGCCGATCGGCCGCTCGCCGACTTCCACCGCGATGCGGTCGATGAAACCGCCGACCATGCGCGCGAAGTCGTCGCTTTCCGCCCACGTGGCCACGCGGTCCGCCACTTTCGGCGCGAGCCCGGCGACGGCTTCGTCGAGTGAGCGCACCACGTCCGCACTCAGCTGCTCGCGCAGGGGTCCGCGCTCCTGCTCGAGCAGCGTGCCGAGGGCCCCGCCGATGGCATCGGTGAAGGCCGCGCGCACGGCCGGCGCGCCGAGCCGCTCGCTCAGGTCCTCTGGCGTGAGGAGGCGCTCGCCGACGGTCTTCCCGATGCTCCGGGCGAGCCGTTCCTTGTTCTTCGGGATGGCGCCCTGGATCCTGAACGGCCCGACGCCCCGGAGCTCATAGGGATGGAAGAGCATCCAGATGGCGACCGCGTTGGTGATGCCCCCCGAAATCGCTCCGACGGCGATGGTGACGAGCCCCTGCACCAGCGTGGTGGAATCCATGGGTTCGGAAACTAGGAGCGGAGGGAGGAAAAAAGAATCGGCGGGGAGCGCGCGCGCAGCGACTCACCCGGAAGGCGTCAACCGATAGCGCAGGCCGGGTCGCCCCGCGATATCGGCCGGCTCGAGGCGCCCCTGATACGCCTCACGTCGGCTCGCGGCCAGCTTCGCACCGATCCCCGTCGCAAACCGGTCCCGGCTTCGGGCATCGTCGAATGCGATCAGCCATTCGAGCGCGGGCCCCGCAGCCGTCTCGGTGACACGATACCGGTCGCCCGCCCAGCCGAGCGGCACGGTGTAGGCCACCTCCTCATTGCCATTGAGCATCGCGCCCAGGATCCGGACCTCCAGCTCGCCGAGCGCGTCTTCGTGCATCACGGTGCTGTCTGCCGGCGGAAAGGTGATGGCGAGCGGACGATCTCCCGCGGCGTAGCGGTCGGGATGCAGGATCTGCTCGGTGGACTCGGGCATGCGCGGGCCGTACGGCATCGTATCCGCGTGCGGCGAGCTCGCCCACCAGCGCATGAACTCGGCGCCCTCGATGTACGGAAAGATGAGCGCTTCGCGCACGATGAGCGGCGCTGCGGCGAAACGCGGCATCGATTGCTGCGCGTTGCGGGCCTGCTCCCGGAAGAGCGCCCAGATCCCGGGATCCGAAAGCGCGTCACTCCCGGTCACGGCGCCGATCGAGGCGACCATCGCCTGCCCTTCGAGCACCGCCTGCGCCGCCGTCGCGCGGTCGTTGCTCCCGCGCTGGTCGAGGATCGAGTCGAGCGGGAGGTACTGCCCCTGCAGCGCGTGGACCATCTCGTGCGCCGCCATGATGCGGAGCTGGTCGGGCGGCGCGCCGCTCACGCCGAAGAGGGTGGCCGAGTCGGGGTCGTAGAAGCCCACGACCTGCTCCGTCAGCAGGTCGAGCATGAGCGGACGCAGCTCGATCGAATCGGCGATCAGCCCGAACAGCCGATAGGCCGTCTCGATCCCGCGCAGCCGCTCCGGCGGCAGCTCCTCGTCGAGCTTCGCCTCGAGATAGCGTCGCACCTGCTCGCGCGAGCGGACGGCCGACCGCGGCGGTTCGCGGAACGAGAGGCCCACCGACTTCTCGACGGCGGGGGTCAGAGTATCGACGAGCGCCGCGAAACGGGCGTCGGCTTCGTCGCCGGTCGGCGTACGCGGCGCCTCGCCGCGGCAGGCCGCGGCAAGGACCACGATCGGGAGCAGTCGGCGCATCAGAGTCCTACGTAGCCGGTGTACCAGGCGAGCAGGGACGAGCCGGCGATCCATGTCGCCGCCGCGCCGAGCGCGAGGAAGATGCCGAATGGGACGAGCTTTTCGCGATTGAAGAACTGGATCGGGACGAAGATCAGGGTCCCGAGCAGTGCGCCGAGGAAGACGGTGAGCAGCACCCCCTGCCAGCCCACGAACGCGCCGACCATGGCCATCATCTTGATGTCGCCGCCGCCCATCGCGTCCTTGCGGAACACCATCGTCCCCAGGAACCCGACCGCGTACAGCAGCGCGAAGCCGGCAACCGCGCCGATGCCCGCGCGCAGCAGCGCGTCCCAGCCGCCGAACGCCGCGAGCAGGAGCCCGATGACGAGCCCGCCGAGGGTGAACTCGTCCGGGATGATGTACGCGCGCAGGTCAGTGACGGCGATGCCGAGCAGGATCGTGAAGAACAGCGCGCCCGCGAGCGCCTCGAGCGTGATGCCGTGGCGCCACGCCATGTAGCCCCAGATGAGCCCGCTGGCCAGCTCGACCATCGGATAGAGCGCGGAGATCGGCTCGCGGCAATTCCGGCAGTTGCCACCGAGGACGAGCCAGGAGACGACAGGGATGTTGTCGTACGGCCGGAGCTCGCTCCCGCAGCGGGGGCAGCGTGAGCGCGGTCGTACCACCGACTGCTTCGGCTCCGCACCCCAGCGGACGATGCAGACATTGAGAAAGCTGCCGAAGATGAGGCCGAACACCCCTGCGATCGCCGCCGCGCCGAATCCCGGGTTCAGCAGGTCAACGTCCACGCAGCACCTCGTAGAGAAGGATGCCGGCCGCCACGCCGACATTGAGCGACTCCGCTTCCCGTGCAAGCGGGATGCCCACGTGCACGGCCGCCGCGGCCTCGAGCCGTTCCGAGGCCCCTGCCCCTTCGTTGCCGACCACGATCGCCACCGCGTGGGGGCGCTCCCTGCGCCGGGCGATAGCGGTCGCCAGCGGTTCGCCGTCTGCCGCCGCGAGCCAGAGCGTCACAGGCACCGTGCCTGCCCACACGAGGAACTCGTCGTGCGAGGCCGGGACCGCCGGAAGCCGGAACATCGCCCCCATGCTGCCACGCATCACCTTCGGGTTCCCCAGCTCCGCCGTGCCCGGGAGCGCTACGACACCGGCCGCACCGAGCGCGAACGCCGTCCGCAGCATTGTGCCCACGTTTCCCGGATCCTGCACGGCATCGAGCACCAGCACGGCCCCGTTACCCGGCCGCATGTGATCCAAGCTCCAGCGCGGGGGCTCGACGACCGCCACTATTCCCTGCGGATGCTCCGTGTCCGCGAGGCGATCGAGCTCCGGCGCGTCGACCTCTTCGAGGCGAACGCCGGCCGACACGAGTGCGGCCTTGAGCGCCGTTCCGCGCGCGGTACCTTCCAGCGCGGGACTCACAGCCGCCCCACGGATGGGGACGGCCGCGGCGAGGGCCTCCTCCACGAGGCGCACGCCCTCCGCCAGCGCGAGGCCGCGACGTTCGCGGCCACGGCGCCGGTGGAGATCCCGTATCGTGGTCTGCAAGGAGCTGCTCATGATGACTCTCGAGAGAACCGTTGCCGTCGCCTGCCTGGCCGGGGCGCTCGCCTGCGCACCCTCCGTGCAGCAGGAGCAGCAGATGGGCGACGAGTACGCCGCGGAGATCGAGCGCACCATGCCGCTCATCAAGGAGTCGAGCATCCGCTCGGCGTTCCTGACCTCCGTCGCGCCGCTCAGGCAGGTGACGCGCCGCAAGGACCTTCCCTGGGACTTTCAGATCGTCAATTCCGACCAGGTGAACGCCTTCGCGGTTCCCGGCGGGCACATCTACATCTTCCGCGGGCTCATCGAGCGCGCGAACCACTGGGATGAGTTCGCCGGCGCGGTGGCGCACGAGATCGGGCACGTCGACCTGCGGCACTCCGCACAGCAGATGGGGAGCGCGTCCGCCGCGAACACCGGCCTCACGCTCGCCTACGTCCTGCTCGGCCGCCAGCCGAGCGCGGGGGAACAGGTCGCCCTGGGCGTGGCGGGAACCGCCGTCTTCGCGAAGTTCTCGCGCGATGACGAGCGCGAGGCCGACTCGCTGGCGGTGGCCTACCTGACCGAAGCCCGGATCGATCCGACGGGCATGGTCGACATGTTCCGCACCCTGCAGAACCTGCAGGCCCGGGACCCGAGCAAGGTCGAGCTCTGGTTCGCGTCGCACCCGATGCCGGCCGAGCGCATCGCCAATACTGAGCGCTACATCGCGAGCACGCCCGGGGCGCGCGCGGCATCGAGCAGCGGTCGCGACGACCTCGATGCGTTCAACACGCTGCGGCAGCGGCTCCGCGCGCTTCCGCCGGCCCCGAAGGAACTGCGCACCCCGTGAAGATCGCGCTGACGATTGCGGGCTCCGACTCGGGAGGCGGCGCCGGGATCCAGGCGGACCTCAAGACGTTCCACCAGTTCGGCGTCTTCGGCACGTCCGCGATCGTCGCCCTCACCGCGCAGAACACGCGCGGCGTGCGCGCCGTCCACGCTGCGCCGGTGGAATTCGTCCGGCAGCAGCTCGATGCCCTCGCCGACGACCTGCCGCCCGATGCCGTGAAGACCGGCATGCTGGCCGAGGTGCCGCTGGTCCGCCTGGTGGCGACGATCGTCCGGGAGCGCGGGTGGGCGCCGCTCGTCGTGGACCCGGTGATGGTCGCCACCTCGGGAGACAGGCTCCTGAGCGCGGCCGCCGAATCGGTGGTCCGCAGCGAGCTGCTTCCGCTCGCCACGATCGTGACGCCGAACCTCGACGAAGCCGAGCTGCTCACGGGCAGGGTCGTGCGCGACGTGGACGCGATGGAACGCGCGGGACGGTACCTCATCGAGCTGGGCGCGGGCGCGGCGCTCGTGAAAGGCGGCCATCTCGCCGGCCCGACGATCGTGGACATGCTCGTTTCGCCCGACGGGGTGCGGAGTTTCGAGCGTCCCCGCATTCACACAACCTCGACCCATGGCACCGGCTGTACCCTGTCGGCGGGCATCGCGGCGGGCCTCGCGCTCGGTCGGTCGCTCGAGGACGCCGTCGAGACGGCCATCGACTTCGTGCACCGGGCCATGGAGTCGGCGCCGGCGCTCGGCGGCGGCCATGGCCCGCTCAACCACCAGGTGGCGCCGTCGATCCTCCGCTGACGGCCGCCCCTACGCCTGCTTCACCACCTCCGACACCACCGCGCCCAGCTCTCCCTTCACGCGATCGGCCACTTCCATCACTTCGGCGTGGGAGAGCGTCGCCGCCGTCGTGCCCGCGGCCGGATTCGTGATCGTCGAGATTCCGAGACACCGGATTCCGCGCGCGCGAGCGGCGATGACTTCGATGACGGTGGACATCCCGACCGCGTCGGCACCGAGCCGCTCCAGCATCCGGACTTCGGCACCGGTCTCGTAGCTCGGTCCAAGCAAGCCGGCATAGACGCCCTCCTCGACGGCGACACCCGCCTCGCGCGCCACGTCCCGCGCCAGCCTCCGCAGCTCCCGATCATACGGCTCCGACAGGTCGGGGAATCGCTCCTCGCCGGGAAGCAGTGCGCCGACGAGCGGGTTCATGCCGGTGAGATTGAGGTGATCGGAGATCAGCATCAGCGTCCCGGCACGGAAGGTCCGCCGCACCGCGCCCGCGGCGTTCGTCAGGATCAGCGTCTTCACGCCGAGCTCCGCGAAGACGCGCACCGGCAGCGCCGCCACCGCGGCGGAATGTCCCTCGTACATGTGAAAGCGGCCGCTCTGCATCAGCACGTCGCGACCGCCGAACTCGCCGACCACAAGCTCGCCGCCATGACCCTCGACGGTCGGCAGCGGAAAGCCGGGGATGTCGGCGTAGGAGATGTGCACGGCGTCGCGCACGCGATCGGTGAGCCCGCCGAGTCCGGAACCGAGCACGATGCCGAAGCGCGGCGCCCGCTGCCCGATGCGCGCGCGGATCGCGGTCGCAGCAGCCGCGATCGCCTCGGTCGCTGCCGGCCGCGTCATACCAGCATGCCCGCGATCGAGGCCGACGTGAATGCGGCGAGGTTCCCCGCGATCATCGCCCGCAGCCCGAGTTGCGCGATCTCCCCGCGCCGCTCCGGTGCGAGCCCGCCGATGCCGCCGATCTGGATCGCGATCGACGAGAAGTTGGCGAAGCCGAGCAGCGCATAGGTGAGGATGACGGCGCTCCGCGGCGCGAGCGCGACGCCGCTCCCGAGGTCGCTGCCGAACTGGGCGTACGCCACGAATTCGTTGAGCGTCGTCTTGATGCCGATGAGGCTGCCGACGTACGCCGTATCCTGCCACGGCGTGCCCATGACCCAGGCGAGGGGGCGGAGAAGGAACCCGAGGATCCCCTGGAGGCTGAGGCCGTCGATGCCGACGATGCCGCCTGCCGCGCCGAGCAGATAGTTGAGCAGCGCGACGAGCGCCACGAACGCCATGAGCATCGCCGCGACGTTGATCGCGAGCTGGACCCCTTGCGCGGCTCCCCCTGCCGCCGCCTCGATGACATTGGAGTCGGTCTTCTCGACGTCGAGCTTGAGCGACCCCCGGGTCACGGGATCGCCGGTCTCGGGGCGGATGATCTTGGAGAGGTAGAGGCCTGCCGGCGCGTTCATGACGCTCGCGGCGAGCAGATGCGCGGCAATGCCGGGGAAATATCCGGAGAGCATGCCCACATACGCGGCAAGCACGCCGCCCGCCACCGTCGCGAACCCGCCGACCATCACGGTGTTGAGTTCGGACGGCGTGAAGGTCTTGACGAACGGCTTGATGAGGAGCGGCGCCTCGGTCTGCCCGAGAAAGATGTTGCCCGACGCC
>JAICNA010000027.1 GCA_025928955.1 Gemmatimonadales bacterium
GCAGGCCAAGGCGGAGGAGCGGCGGGCGCTGGCGGTGGCCATGGAACAGGAGTACAAGGCGGAGGCCCAGAATCAGCGCGCGAAGCTGATCGCGTCCGAGGCGCAGATCCCGCTCGCCATGGCGGAAGCATTCCGGTCGGGGCATCTCGGCGTGATGGACTATCAGCGATATCGCAACGTGGAAGCCGACACCTCGATGCGGCAGGCCATCGCCGGTCAGACGGACAGCGGCACGAAGGCGGGCTGAGTGGAAGGACTCGGCTTTCCGCTTCTCGTCTTCATCGCCTGGGTCGTGTTCAGCGTGATCCGGGGGGCAGCGAAGGCGGCGGGCGAGCTGCAGAAACAGCCGCGGGCCGGGGACGCGCTGCCGAAGAGCCTGCCGGGAATGAACCCGGACTTCCTCGAGATGCTCCGGCAGCTCGAGCGCGCGAGTCGAAGTGCGGAAGAGCCGGCCCCGGTGCCGCGCCGCGTGGCACCGGTCCCGGCGCGCGACGAACCCGAATTCGTCGAGGACGTACGGTCACTCGAAGTGGATGTGCACCGCGCGGCGCGCGAGGAAATCAGTCTCGACACCGCCTCGGAGGCCGCCATCCAGCGGCGGAGAGAGGCTGCAGCGCGGCGCGATCTGCCGCGCTCGGGGGCGGATCACGCCGCGTTCGATGCGCGGATCCGCGCCGAGGCCGACAAGGCGACGGCAGCCCCTGCCGCCACTCCCCCCGCGACGGCCCGCCTCCAGCACGCGCTCGTCTGGAACGAAATCCTCGGCCGGCCGGTGTCGCTCAGGGACGAGCCGGACCCTCGCTCCCGCTGAACCGCCTGCGATAGTTCTCGATGCCCGCGAGGACCGCGGCCCGCGCCGCGGCCGCCCCTTCGAAGCCTCGCGTCTCCGTGTGCTTCCCCTCCAGATCCTTGTAGACCCGGAAGAAATGCTCGACTTCGCGGAGATAGTGCGCCGGGATGTCGTCGAGATCGTTCTGCCCCTCGGAGTAGGGATCGCCGAGCGGCACCGCGAGCACCTTTTCGTCGGCCTGGCCGTGGTCCACGAGGTGGAACAGGCCCACGGGGCGGCATTCGACGAGGCATCCGGGAAACACCGGCACGGTCATCAGCACCAGGACATCGAGCGGATCGCCGTCGTCGCCGAGCGTGCGGGGAAGGAATCCGTAGTCCCCCGGGTAATGCACGGCGCTGTACAGGACGCGGTCCAGCCGGAAGACACCCAGCTCCTTGTCGAGCTCGTACTTGTTGCGCCCGTTCGCCGGGATTTCGACCACCGCCGTGAGCGATTCGGGGACGTTCTGTCCAGTGGGAATGTCGTGCCAGGGATGGAACGGACGGGGGCTGATCACACGAGTGCCTGAGGTGAGGGAAACCGACGCGCGCTGAAATTTAACCTTGCCTCTCCCCTCGGAAACTGTGAACTTTCCGCCGCGCCGCCCGAGTGGCGAAATGGCAGACGCAGCGGA
Organism: Gemmatimonadales bacterium; assembly: GCA_025928955.1. Taxonomy (GTDB): domain Bacteria; phylum Gemmatimonadota; class Gemmatimonadetes; order Gemmatimonadales; family GWC2-71-9; genus CAMLLJ01. The sequence continues at coordinate 1,467 of JAICNA010000027.1, forward strand.
CTCAAAATCCGCCGGGGGCAACCCCATGCGAGTTCGAGTCTCGCCTCGGGCACTTTCTTCGGCACCTCCCCGTTCCACCACTCAGATCAGACTCTCGGCAATCCGCGCGGCTGGCCGCTTCGGCCTTTCTCGCGGATTGCGGGTGCCGCTCCCAGTAGCCGAGGCGCCTTAGGATCTCCCGGTTGAGGTCGCCCCGGGAAGCTGTGGGCGGCAGCGCGATTGCGCGGCCGCCCGCGAGCTGTGCCCGGTCAGCGCTCCGGCGCGGTAGTCGCTATCATTGGCTCGGTCGCGGGCGCCGGAATGGGGTCGCGACACGCGGGGTGAGACACTGCTCGCCCGCCGATCCAGGATCCCGACGGAGCGTCATGCCTTTCTCAACGTTCGGCCTTCACCCCGATCTGCTGCGCGGCGTGCGCGAGCTCGGCTTCACCCGGCCCACGCCCATCCAGGAACAGGCCATTCCCCCGGCGATGGCCGGCAAGGATGTGCTCGCGTGCGCCATGACGGGCAGCGGGAAGACCGCGGCGTTCCTCCTTCCGATCCTGCAGCACCTCATGGGGAAGCCGCGGGGAACGACGCGCGCCCTCATCCTCACGCCGACGCGCGAGCTCGCCGCGCAGATCGACGCGCATCTCGCCGAGCTCGCGGTGCACTCGCCGATCTCGGGCGCCGCGGTGTTCGGTGGCGTCGGGATGGGGCCGCAGGAGCATGCGCTGCGAACCGGCGTCGACGTCATCGTGGCGACGCCCGGCCGGCTGCTCGATCACCTCCGGCAGCCGTACGCGAAGTTCGACAAGCTCGAATTCCTGGTCCTCGACGAAGCCGACCGCATGCTCGACATGGGGTTCCTCCCGGATATCCGTCGCATCCTCAAGCAGCTCCCGACGAAGCGCCAGACGCTCTTCTTCTCCGCCACCATGCCGGGCCCGATTCTCGAGCTCACGCGCGAGATGCTGCATCAGCCGGCCATGATCAACCTGGAGCGAAAGGCCGCACCGGCCGTCGGCATCACGCAGGCGGTGTATCCGGTGCGCGAGGAGCTCAAGGCGGATCTCTTCCTCGAGCTGATCCGGCGCGGCGTCCTGCACGACGTCATCGTGTTCACGCGGACGAAGCACCGTTCCAACCGCCTGGCCGATTTCCTCGGATCGCACGGCGTTTCGTGTGCGAAGATCCACGGCAACCGTTCACAGGCGCAGCGGACCGATGCGCTTGAAGGGTTCAAGGCCGGGCGGATCAAGGTGCTCGTGGCGACGGACATCGTTGCCCGCGGGATCGACGTCGAGGAGCTCGGCCACGTCGTCAATTTCGACGTCCCGCACCAGCCGGAGGATTACATCCACCGCGTCGGCCGCACGGCGCGCGCCGAAGCGACGGGCGACGCCTTCACTTTCGTCTCGCCCGAGGAGGAGGGGGATCTCCGCGCGATCGAGCGCGCGGTCGGGCACAAGCTGCTCCGCGTGACGCTGCCTGATTTCGATTACGCGCGGCGGCCGGCGGAGCGGTTCGAGGTGCCCATCGCCGAGCGCATCGCCGCAATCCGCGCGCGGAAGGCCGAGGAGCGGGCGCGTGCCAAGGCCAAGGCGGAGCGAAAGGCACAGGCCGCCGGGGCATCGAGCTCCCGCGCGACGCCGTCGTCGCGCCCGGGCGCACCCGCGCACCCGTCGGGGCCCGGCCGGCCCCGTTCCGGCGGGGGCCGAGGACGGGGCGGGGGAGGCGGAGGCCGGAGCCGGTGACGGCGGTTGTCTCCCGCCTCTTCATCTACCCGGTGAAGTCGCTCGGCGGTTTCGAGGTCGACCGGGTCGAGCTCGATGAGCTCGGCCCCGCGCTCGATCGCCGGTGGATGGTGCTCGATGGGGCGGGGACCTTCCAGACGCAGCGGTGGCGCCCGAGGATGGCGCTGATCGCCACGCAGCTGACCGATGACGGGAGCGTCCGCCTGACGGCGCCCGGGATGCCGGATCTGATCGTGCCGCAGGGTGGCGGGAGCCGCCGCGACGTGGTCGTCTGGAAGGACACGTGCCGCGCCGAGTCGTGCGGGGCAGAGCCCGACCAGTGGCTGTCGACGTTTCTCGGCGGCCCGTGCCGCATCGTGTTCTTTCCCGCCCAGTCGCGGCGGCCCATCCGCCTCCGGGCAACGGAATCGCTCGGCCGGGTAGGGTTCGCTGACGCGTATCCCTTCCTGCTCATTTCGCAGGCATCGCTCGATGACCTGAATGCGCGCCTCGCCCTTCCCCTTCCGGTCGACAGGTTCCGGCCCAATATCGTCGTGAGCGGAACCGGCGCGTACGCCGAGGACGGCTGGGATGTGGTCACGATCGGCAGCGTTCGCCTCGTCACGACGAAACGCTGCGTGCGGTGCGTGCTGACCACGATCGACCAGCGTACCGCCGAGGTCGGAAAGGAGCCACTCCGCACCCTGGCCACCTATCGACGGACCCCCGACGGCGTGGTGTTCGGCATCAACGCCGCCCACACCGCACGCGGCACGCTCGCCGTGGGCGATGTCGTGGTTCCCGTCTCCTGAGCGCCCACTACATTTCCGGCATGGAAGTCCAGATCTTCGGCGTGCAGAAGGATGCCGAAACGCGCAAGGCCCTCCGCTTCTTTGCGGAGCGGCGCGTCCGCACGCACTTCGTGGATCTGCGCGAGCGCCCAGCGTCGCTCGGGGAGCTGCGCCGGTTCGCGCAGAAGTTCGGCGTGGCGAAGCTGGTCGACCGCGAGTCGAAGCGCTTTGCCGAGCTCGGCCTCCGGAGCGCGGCGCTGAGTGACGAGCGGTGGCTCGACCGGCTCGCCGAGGAGCCGATGCTCCTCCGGCTGCCCCTCGTGCGCCAGCAGCAGCGGCTGACCGTCGGCGCGGCCGAGGCGGAGTGGAAGAGCTGGGTGGGGAAATGACGCAGCTGTCGATGTCCGGGGTGTCGGTCGAATTCGGCGCCACCGTGCTGCTGTCCGATGTCACGTTCACCGTCGCGCGCGGCGATCGGTGGGGCATCGTCGGGCGAAACGGGAGCGGCAAGACGACCCTGTTCCGCCTCATCACGCGTGAGCTCGAGCCGACGCGAGGCAGCGTTTCGCGGGTGCCGAACCTCCGGATCTCGGTGATGGAGCAGCATCGGGACTTCGGCGGAGCCGCCACGGTCTGGGAAGCCGCCGCCGGCCCGTTTGCGGAGCTGTTCGCCCTCGAACACTCGCTGGCGGAGCAGGCCGAGGCGCTCGGCCGTGCGGGCGATGCCACGACCGAGGCGATGCTCGACCGCTACTCGCGGGATCTCGAACGATTCGAGCGGGAAGGCGGATATACCCTCACGCCCCGCATCGATGCGGTGCTGCACGGCCTCGGCTTCGATCCCGAGCAGGCGCGCACCCAGCCGCTGATCTCCCTCAGCGGTGGCGAGCGCGGACGCATCGGCCTCGTCCGGCAGCTGGTCGCGCCGGCGGACCTGGTCCTGCTGGACGAACCCACCAACCACCTGGACCTCGAGACTACGGAATGGCTCGAGGGCCACCTCGCATCGCTCGATGCGACGGTGCTGGTCATCAGTCACGACCGCGATTTCCTCGAGCGCGTTGCCGACCATATCCTGCATGTCGAGGTGAAGACCGCCGTTCCGTACGATGGCTCCTACAGCGCCTTCGTGGCGCAGCGGAACGAGCGGCGGCTCTCGCAGCAGCGCGCTTACGACAAGCAGCGGAAGGTCCTCGAATCGGAGGAGGATTTCATCCGGCGGAACATCGCCGGCGGGAACAGTGCGCAGGCCAAGGGGCGTCGCCGGCGCTTGTCGCGGGTGGCGCGGCTGAGCCCGCCACCCGGTGAAGCCGGCGCCATGTCGGTCCGGTTCGAGGCGGGAGAGCGCGGCGGCGACCAGGTGCTCGTCGCGGAGCAGGTGAAGATCGCGATTGGCGAGCGGCTCCTGCTCGACCGCTTCAGCGCGCGGGTGCAGCGCGGCGAAGTCATCGGGCTCATCGGGCCGAACGGCGCGGGAAAGTCCACGCTGCTCCGCGCCCTCGTGGGCGAGCGGCCGCCCGAGGGCGGGGCGATCCGCATTCCCGATTCAGTGAAGGTCTCGCACTACCGGCAGGACCTGGCGCAGGTCCCGTCGAGCGAATCGCTCTACGACATCATCGCCGACCGGCGCCCCGCCTGGGGCAGAGGCCCGGTGCAGGGGCACCTCGGCCGCTTCGGCTTCTCCGGGGATTCGGTGCTGCGGAGCGCCGGGTCCCTCTCCGGCGGTGAGCGTGCGCGCATGGCGCTTGCGCTGATGATGCTCGAGGGGGCCAATCTCCTCGTGTTCGACGAGCCGACGAACCATCTCGACGTCGAGTCGATCGAGGCACTCGAGGATGCGATCGAGGACTATGACGGAACGGTGCTTCTCGTGAGCCACGACCGGGCACTGCTCCGCGCGCTCGTCACGCGCGTCTGGGTGCTGCACGATCGGCGGATGACCGACTTCCCCGGCACGTTCGCCGAGTGGGAGACCGTGAGTGCGGAGCGTCTGCACGCAGCGCGCGTGGCGGCGAACGAGGAGGAGGCACTCCGCCGGGTGCGTGAGCGCAAGCACGTCCGCGCCACGGCGGATCCGCGGAGGGAGCAGCAGCACTCGGCGCGCGCGGTGCGCCGCGAGCTGGAAGCGGCCGAGGCGGAGGTCGCCTCGTGCGAGGAACGCGTTGGCGCGATCACGCGCCAGCTGGAAGACCCCGGCCTGTACCAGCGTGAGGGGGGGGCCGACCAGGCGGTGCGGCTGGGCCGCGAGCTCGAGGCGGCGCGTGCACTGCTCGACCAGGCCCTCGCCGCCTGGGAACAGGCCAGTGCCGCCGCCGATGCCGTTCGCTGAGGAGCACGGCGGCCGCTGGCGGATGCTCGCCGTCATCGGCTGCGCGGAGCTGCTGGGGATGTCCCTCTGGTTCGCGGCAACGGCGATCGCGCCCGAGCTGTCGGCGAGATGGGGGCTCTCGCCGGGTGAGGCGGGGTGGCTCACCTCGGCCGTCCAGCTTGGCTTCGTAGCCGGGACGCTCGCTGCGGCGATCCTCAATCTCGCCGACGTCATTCCGTCCCGGACCTATTTCGCCGCGAGTGCGGTGCTCGCCGCGCTCGCCAACCTCGGGATGCTCGCTGCCGGAAGCTTCGCGGCCGCGCTCGTCCTCCGATTCGCGACCGGTGCCCTTCTGGCCGGTGTGTATCCGCCGGCCATGAAGATGGCGGCCACGTGGTTCCGCCTGGGACGCGGCCTGGCAATTGGCGTCATCGTCGGCGCGCTCACGGTGGGCAAGGCCCTGCCGTACCTCATCGATGCGCTCGGCGGCGCGGAGGCGCGGAGCGTCATCCTCACTACCTCGGCGATGGCGCTCGCGGCGGCGGGACTCGTGCTCGCGGCCTACCGGGAGGGCCCGCACGCGTTTCCGCGCCGCCCGTTCTCCTGGCAGCTCGCCGGCGACGTGGCGCGAAGCCGCCCCGTCCGGCTCGTCACGGCGAGCTATCTCGGACACATGTGGGAGCTCTACTGCTTCTGGACCTGGATCGCGACGTTCCTCGCGGCGAGCGCCGCGGCGCACGCCGCGGGCGGCGGCACCGCGCTCTCGAGCGGCGGCGTGCGCGCGCTCGCCTTCGCCGTGATCGCCGCCGGGGGAATCGCGTGCGTGGCGGGCGGCTGGCTCGCGGACCGGTTCGGGCGCGAGCGGCTCGTCATCGGGTCGCTCGCGTTGAGCGGCAGCTGTGCCCTGGGCATCGGGCTCGCCTTCGCACAGAGTCTCTGGCTCCTCCTGCCGATCGCATTCGTGTGGGGCATGGCGGTCATCGCCGACAGCGCGCAGTTCAGCGCGCTCGTGACGGAGGAGGCGCCGCCGCACGCGGTCGGGACGGCGCTTACCCTGCAGCTGTCCCTCGGCTTCCTGCTGACCACGGTGACCATTCAGCTGGTGCCCCGCATCGCCGCGCAGGCCGGCTGGCAGTGGGCGTTTCCGGTGCTCGCCCTGGGGCCGGCATTCGGCATCCTGGCGATGCGAAGCTTCCGGCAGCTCCGGAAGTCCGGTGCGCAGGCAGCGCAGCCAGCGTAGCTTGCAGGAATCCTCTCTCGGGAGTTCTCCCATGCGCGCCGTTCTTCCCGTCGCTCTGTTGCTGGCGCTCGCGTGCGCCGGGACGCCTGCACCCGTCACTGTCGTCGGCACCGAGACCGATCTCGCGTCACTCGATGGCTCGTGGAGCGGGGAATACTGGGGCAGCGGCTCGGGGCGGAGCGGCAGCATCGTGTTCGAGGTGAGGGCGGACAGCCATTCGGCGACCGGAGACGTCGTCATGATTCCGAAGGGCGCGAATCGCCCCCTCCACCGCATTCACGACGCGAACGTGAGCGAAGCATCGATTCCCACGTCCCAGCTGCTCACCATCCGGTTCGTGCGGATAGCCGAAGGACGCGTGAGCGGAGAGCTTGACCCGTATCACGCTCCCGATTGCGATTGTGCGCTGCTCACCCGCTTCCTCGGGACCCTGCGTGGCGACACGATCTCCGGCACCTACGAGACGAGTGGCGAACACAGCCGGGACCGCGCCACCGGCGAGTGGCGCGTCGTCCGCCGATGAGCGTGGGCAATAGGCGAGATGGGCCGAGTTGCCGGGCCTTTCCCGCCGCGGTTAGGTTTGCCGCTCTGCGCTGACCTGACGCTCCCTCGTCCCCGGGCATCGATGTCCCTCGAGACTGCCGTACTGGTCGAGGCGCCCGCCTCGCACTCAACGCCGCTCCTCATCCTCGCCGTTGCCCAGGGCGAGCTCCCCAGCTCACTCGCCGAGGTGGATCAGTGCGGCGGCGGTGCATTGACGCGCCTCTACGCCACCGGCGACTTCAGCGGGAAGCGCGATGAAGTCGCCGTCGTGTACCCGGAGGGGCCGGCCGCCAAGGTGATGCTCGTCGGGATGGGCAAGGTCGCAGCCGACCAGGGCACGGCGATCCGCCGTGCCGCAGCCGTCGCTGCGAAGCGGGCGAGAACTCTCGGTGTGAGCGAGGCGGCCTTCTGGGTGGCGCCGGAAGCGGCGGGGGGGATCGATCCCGCTGCGCTCGCGCGAAGCGCGGCGGAAGGCCTGCCCTACGGGGCGTGGCAGTACACGGCGCTCAAGCAGCCGCCCGAGGATCGGCGTGCGCCGCTCGAGCGGGTGCGGATCCTCCTTCCTCAGGGCGCCGACGCGGCGGGGGACGGACATCGGGTGGGCGAGGCGATCGCAGCCGGGCAGGCATTCGCTCGCGGCATCCAGGTCCTGCCGGGTAACGAGTGCACACCGAGCTTTCTCGGGCGCGAGGCAGAAGCGCTCGGCGAGCGGCACGGCATCGCGGTCACGGTGCTCGATCGCGCGGCGATCGTCGCGGAGAAGATGGGCGCACTTCTCGCGGTCGCGCAGGGGAGCGACGAGGAGCCGCGGTTCATCACCCTCGACTACGCCGGGGCGGACGGTGCCCCGATCGTGCTGATCGGGAAGGGCGTGACGTTCGACAGCGGCGGCATTTCGATCAAGCCGGCGCAGTCGATGGAAGACATGAAGTTCGACATGTCCGGAGCCGCTGCGGTCCTCGGTACGTTCGAGATGCTCGGCCGGCTCCGGCCGAAGGTGCGCGTGGTGGGACTCATTCCGAGTGCGGAGAACATGCTCTCGGGCTCCGCCTACCGGCCGGGCGACGTCGTTCGCAGCCACTACGGGAAGACGATCGAAGTCGTCAATACCGACGCGGAAGGGCGCCTCCTCCTGGCAGACGCACTCTCCTACGCGCGTCGCTACCAGCCCGCGTGCGTCGTGGACGCTGCGACACTGACGGGCGCGATCGTGATCGCCCTCGGCCATGTCGCCACGGGCGTGATGGGCACCGACGACGCGCTCGTCGAGGAGTTGCGGCGGGCGGCGGACCGTGCCGGCGAGCGGGTGTGGCCGCTGCCGCTCTGGGACGAGTTCCGTGACCTGATCAAGTCGGACATCGCCGACATGAAGAACAGCGGCGGCCGCCCCGCGGGAAGCATCTCGGCAGGGTGGTTCCTCCGCGAATTCGTCGACGGCTTCCCGTGGGCGCACCTCGATATCGCCGGTACCGCCTACAGCGATCGCGAGGACCCGACCCGCGTGAAGGGGCCCACGGGCGTCGGCGTGCGGCTCTTCAGCGAGTTCGTACTGGCTCGTGCGAGCTAGCGCCGTCCTCGCCACCCTGGGGCTCCTGCTCCTTCCTGCAGTCGCCACTGCGCAGGTCATCGACATCCCGCAGCAGCCGGACACGGCGGTCGCGCGGGATTCCGCCGAAGTCTTTCGCCGCATGCAGGCCGAGGCCAACGTGGTCGTCCCGGTGATGCCGCGGATGGTCGCCGAGGGTCCGCAGCCGCCGCTCACCCGCCTCGTCTTCCCGCGCGATTCGATCGATGCCTCGGGCGCGCTCACCGTGGGGGACGTGGTCGCCCGGGTTCCCGGCGTGTATCTCTGGCGCGGCGGTGGTATCGGCCGGCCGGAGCGCGGCAACTTTCGCGGCCGCGGGGTGGCATCCGCGGAGTACTACCTCGACGGCATGCCCTACCTCCCCGTCGGGCCCGACAGCCTGTCGGTCGATGCGGGACTCGTGCCGCTCGCGCTGCTCGAACGGATCGAAGTGGAGCGCTGGCCCGGTCTCGTGCGCGTCCATCTCTTCACGCGGCGGCACGACCGCCTCGCCGCCGCGTCCCACGTCGTGCTCGGTGCCGGCCCCAAGAAGGAGGCAACGTACCAGGCCTCCATCGAGCGGCGATTCATTTCCGGCTTCGGCTTTGCGGTCGGTGCGGATTACCTCAAGGTGCCGGCGCCGGCCGGTTCGCTCGGCGAGTACAAGAACACCCAGTTCTGGGGGCAGCTGAGCTACGTGCCGAGCGCGAGCTTCGGCGCGCAGCTGCAGTACGTGAACGCGTCCGCGGACCGCGACGCATTTTCGGACGGACTGCTGCCGGGGGAGCGTTACGAGGGCGGGCGCGGTGATCTCCAGGCGCGGATCTTCCTCGGCGGGCGCAGTGATGGCATGGGACCGCGCCTCGATCTCGCGTACATGCGAACGGCGTTCGACAGCGCCGGCGTGTTGCACCGGATCGGCCAGGCCGGGGCGGCCGCGTCGGTGCGCGGCACGACGTGGTCGGCGCGCGCGTCGGGTCGCTACAGCACACGCTGGACGCCGATCGACCTGAGTGGAACCGTATCGTGGACGCCGGTCCCGCTCCTGACCGTGGCGGGTGAGGGTGTCTATCGCACGCACGACGGCGACCGGACATCGCGCTGGGCGGGGGTGCGCGCGGGCGTCGCGCTCCCAGCGGGCTTCGCCGTATCCGGCGCCTTCCGCGCGGGGGAAGTCGTCCCCGTGCCGGCGATCGAGGCATCCGTCGCCCAGGATCTCCGTGAGCTCGAGGGAACTGCAGGCTGGTCGCTCGGCTGGATCGGTGCCGAAGCGTCGTTCGCTCGTACCGACGCGTTCTCACCGCTTCCGTTCCAGCCGTTTCCCGGCATCGCATCGCTGTCGCCGCTGCCGGAAACCGAGTGGGTCACGCTCTCGGGAAGGCTGGCTCCGCTGCCCTGGGTCTCGGTGCAGGGCTCGTTCAGCAATCCGACCGGTGCGGCCCCGGATGGGCTTCCGCCGAAGCACTATCACCTGACCGGGACCCTGCGATCCAAGTTCCTGCGGACCTTCCGCAGCGGTTCGTTCGACCTCAAGCTCGAACTGGGCGTCGAAGGGTGGCAGAGCGGGATCATCGGCCGGGACGCCGCCGGGACGGCCGTGGTCCTCCCGGCCGCGCGGTTCGTCCGGAGCCTCGTGCGGCTGCAGATCGACAGCTTCTCGCTCTTCTGGGAGAGTCGGAACCTCGGCAACACCACCGAGGGCTACGTCCCCGGCTATCGTGTACCGCGGTACTCGGGGCTCTTCGGCGTGCGGTGGAGCTTCGTGAACTGACCGCGCGCGATCCTTCCGGCCGCCGCCTCCGCCGACGCCTGACCTACCCCCAAGTTCCTTTCCCGACTAACTTTCCCAGCTTTCCCGAAACGGGGAGTTGCCTTGCCGCAAAGCATGACCGGCTTCGGCGCCGCCGAGGGACCGGCTGGGCCCGGGCGACTTCGAGTCGAGATCCGGACCGTCAACCACCGGTACTTCAACTTCGCGCCCAAGCTGCCGGGCGACCTCGCGCCGCTCGAGGGTGACTTTCGCGAGCGGCTCCGCCGGGAATTCGACCGCGGTCACGTGGCGCTGTCGGTGCGGTGGCTGGACGCCGCCGAGCGCGAGGTCACGCTGATGGTCGACGTCGACCGCGCGCGCATCATCGCCGATCGGCTGAGGGAACTGCAGGTGGCGGCGGGGCTGGGCGGCGCGGTGGACCTCGATCTCGTGGCGCGGCAGCCGGACGTGCTGCGCTGGGACAGGAACGACGACGCCGGAGTGGCCTGGAGCGACGTCGAGCCGATCGTCGCCGCGGCGGCCGCAGAGTGCCGCGCGATGCGTCTGCGTGAAGGCGAGGCGCTCGTCGCCGAGCTGCGCCACCGGCTCGGACTGCTCGCGAAGGGCGCCGCAGCCATCGCCGAGCGCGCGCCTGGCCGCGTCGTCCGAGAGCGGGACCGCCTGCGCGCCGCGATCGCGGAGCTGCTCGACGGACGGCAGGCGGACGACCAGCGGATTGCGCAGGAGCTGGCGTTTCTCGCGGACAAGCTGGACATCACCGAGGAACTGGTGCGGTTCGGGGCGCACCTCGCCGCGTGCGAAGCCGCCCTCTCGGCGGACAACGCGCCCGGCAAGCAGCTCGGCTTCCTCGCGCAGGAGCTTGGCCGCGAAGTGAACACGATGGGCGCCAAGGCAAATGACGCTGCGATCACCCAGCACGTCATCGCCATGAAGGGAGAGCTCGAGAAGTTCCGGGAGCAGCTGGAGAACCTCCAGTGAAACCGTTCCTGCTCGTCCTCTCCTCCCCGTCCGGGGGCGGGAAGACCACGATCGCGCGGCGTCTCCTGCAGGGCCGCGAGGATCTCGGCTACTCGGTGTCCGCGACCACGCGGCCGATCCGGCCCGGCGAGAAGGACGGAGTGGACTACCACTTCCTCACGCGGGACGAGTTCCGCCGGCGGGTGGAGGTGGGCGAGTTCATCGAGTGGGCCACGTACAACGGGGAGTGGTACGGGACCCTTCGAGAGGAAGTCGACCGGCTGTTCGCCGAGGGGCGTATCGTCATCCTCGATATCGAGGTGAACGGAGCGCGCCAGGTCCGGACGAGCGCGCCCGATTCGGTGCACGTTTTCGTGCTTCCGCCGTCGGCGGCCGTGCTGGTCGAGCGGCTCGGGCGGCGAGCCACCGAGACGCCGGCCAAGCGGCGGGAGCGGGTGCAGCTGGCCGCGGCCGAGCTCGCGGCGGTCACGGAGTACGATTACGTCATCATCAATGACGACCTGATCGCAGCCGTGTCCAACGTCGCCGCGATCATCGAGGCGGAGGGCCGGCGCGTTTCGCGCCAGCGACGGTTGATCGGCGGAATCGAACGACTCCGCCAGGAAGTGATCGAGGAAGCCGCCCGCATCGCGGGCGGCTGAGGACCCAACGGCAGCAGGGAGTCAGAAGATGCGCATCACCACACCCAGGGAAGTGGCCCAGCAGGCGGGCAACAAGTATCTCGGCGTCCTCGTGGCGGCGAAGTTCGCGCGCTACCTCAACGAGTTCCCGAAGGACGCGCTCCGTGCGGCGGTCCAGGGTGAGGAGAAGCTCACCACCCGCGCCCTCGACTCGCTCGTGGGCGGAGATCTCAACTACAAGCTGCTGCGCCGCCGTCGCTCCGAGGCGTGAGCGCGTGGCAGGGCCGGCACGTCGTCCTCGGCGTATCCGGCGGGATCGCGTGCTATAAGAGCTGCATCCTCGCGCGGCGGCTCGCGGAGGCGGGCGCGCGCGTCGACACCGTGCTCACCGAGGCGGCCGCCGAGTTCGTGCGGCCGCTCACCTTCGAGGCACTGACCGGGCGCCCCGTCCTGACCTCCCTCTGGAGCCGGGACGGGGCGCTCGCGCATGTCCGCCTCGGCCAGGACGCCGACCTCATCATCGTCGCGCCCGCAACCGCCAATCTCCTGGCGCGCGTGGCGCAGGGCATCGCCGACGATTTCCTGAGCGCCATGCTCCTCGCCAGCACCTCCCCGGTGCTCCTCGCCCCGGCGATGAATGATGAAATGTTCGCGGCAGCCCCGACGACGGCCAACCTCGCCGCGCTCGCGCGTCGCGGCTTTCACACGATCGGTCCCGAGGTCGGCGCGCTCGCGGAAGGGCCCTCGGACCGGCCCGGGCGGATGAGCGAGCCCGAAGCGATCCTGGCGCACGCGGCCCGGCTCCTCCGGCGGGATTCCGCGCTCGCGGCGCGCCGCATCGTCGTGACCGCGGGTCCGACGCGTGAATCGATCGATCCGGTTCGCGTGATCACCAACCGCTCGAGCGGCCGGATGGGCTACGCGATCGCGGAGGCCGCCCGCGACCGCGGCGCGGATGTACTTTTGATTTCGGGGCCCGGCTCGCTGCCGCCGCCCGCCGGCATCGAGGTGCAGCGGATCGAGACGACGGCGGAGCTCGAGACGGCCGTGCGGAATGCGCTCCCGACGGCGGACGTGTTGATCATGGCCGCCGCACCGGCGGATTACCGACCGGCGACGAGTGCCGCCACGAAGACCCCGCGGGAGGGTGGGCCGGCTGCGATCGAGCTCGAGCCGACGACGGATATCCTGGCGGCGACGGCCGGCGCGCGGCGTGAGGGCAGCGTCATCGTCGGGTTTGCGCTCGAGACCGGGGACGCCGTCGCGAAGGGCCGCGCGAAGCTGGAGCGGAAGGGCCTCGATCTGATCGTCGTGAACGACGCGCTGGAGCCTGGCGCCGGCTTCGAGACGGATACGAATCGCGTGACCATCCTGGGCCGCGACGGTTCCCGGGTCGACGTGTCGATCCGGCTCAAGCGCGAGGTCGGGGACGTGCTGCTCGACGAAGTGGAGAAGCGCATTGCCCGGTGAGCGGGAGCGCTACCTGAGGCAGCAGGCGGAACTGGGCGGCCGGGAAGTGGTGCTGCCCGGCCGGGCCCAGCGGGGCGGGGCCGAGGCACCCGCGCCCGCCGATGCGGACCGACCGCCTCCGGAGCGGCGCGAGGAGGGAGACGTGGGCACCAAGGGGCGGACCGCGAAGGCAACGGGCGGGAAGTGGCGGAAAGGCGCGCCGAACATCCCGGAACCGGGGCTCGCGGTCGAATCGCCTGCCGTTCCGCTGGTCGGAGATCCGCTGTCGGGCCTCGACACCCTCGAGAAGGTCGCGAAACGGATCCGCTCGACGTACTGTTGCGATCTCTGTCCGCAGCGGACCAACGCGGTGCCGGGGGAAGGGAATCCGAACGCCGAGCTCGTGCTCATCGGCGAGGGACCCGGCGCGACGGAGGACGAGACGGGCCGGCCGTTCGTTGGCGCCGCCGGGCGCCTGCTCGAGGAGATCCTCGGCGCGGTCGACCTCACGCGTGACGACGTATTCATCTGCAATGTGGTGAAGTGCCGTCCTCCGCAGAACCGGAAGCCGCTTCCGGACGAGATCGCTGCCTGCATCCCGTATCTCCACCGGCAGCTCGCACTGATCCGGCCGAAGGTGATTCTGACGCTCGGAGGGACCGCGGCCGAGGCGCTTCTCGGCGTGAAGCAGAGCCTCGGCAAGCTCCGGGGCAAGGTCCACTCGTACGACGGTGTTCCGCTGATCGCGACCTACCACCCGGCCGCGTTGCTCCGCAACCCTGACTGGAAGAAGCCCACCTGGGATGACGTCCGTATCGCCAGACAGCTACTCGAGCGCTGACCCGTACGTAGGGCGCGCCGCGCCCTGGAGCGCCGAAGCGGAGCAGGCGGTCCTCGGGGCGATGCTGCTCGACCAGGACGCCGCGCTGCGCGCGTCCGAGCTCCTCGACGACAGCATGTTCTACCGGGAGGCGCACCGGCGCCTCTACCGGGCCATGGCGGCGCTGACCGAGCGGCGCACCGTCATCGACCACATCACGCTCCGCGACGAGCTGATGCGCCGCGGCGAGCTCGATGCTGCCGGCGGTCTCGAGTATCTCGCCGAGCTGGTGGACGCCGTGCCGACCGCGGCCAACCTCGAGTTTCACGCCCGGATCGTGAAGGACAAGGCGATCCTGCGGCGCCTCATCGAGGGCGCGACCGCCATTGTCACCGAGGCGTACGACGGCAAAGCCACCGCCGGCGAGCTCCTCGACAGCGCCGAGTCCCGCATCTTCCAGATCTCCCAGCAGCGGGGCGATGAGGGCTTCACGCGCATCAAGGAAATGCTCTGGCCGACGATGGAGCGCATCGAAACGCTCCAGAAGAGCGGCAAGGCGATTACCGGTGTCCCGAGCGGCTTTACAGATTTGGATTCGCTGACGTCCGGCTTCCAGCCCTCGGAGCTCGTGATCGTCGCGGCCCGGCCGTCGATGGGGAAGACGGCGTTCTGCCTCAACGTGGCGTCGAACGCCGCCCTCGAGGGGCAGGGTGTCGCGATCTTTTCGCTCGAGATGTCAAAGGAATCGCTGGTGCACCGCATGCTCACCGCCATGGCGCGGGTGGACAGCCAGCGCGTGCGGCAGGGAAGCCTCCGGGACTTCGACTTCACGCAGCTCGCGCGCGCCGCGGGCATCCTGCAGAGCTGCCCGATCTGGATCGACGATACGCCGGCGCTCACGCTGCTCGAGATGCGGTCCAAGGCACGCCGGCTCAAGGCGGAGAACGACATCCGCCTCGTCGTGGTGGATTATCTCCAGCTCATGCGGAGTCCCGAGTATTCCGAGAACCGGGTCCAGGAAATCTCCGACATCTCCCGCTCGCTCAAGGCGCTCGCGCGCGAGCTGGAGATTCCGGTCATTGCGCTGTCGCAGCTCTCGCGCGCGTCCGAGCAGCGCGGGGGGGAGCGGAAGCCGATTCTCTCGGACCTGCGGGACTCGGGTGCCATCGAGCAGGACGCCGACCTCGTCCTCTTCATCCACCGGCCGGAGTACTACGACCGGGAGGACGAATCGAAGCGGGGCGTGGCCGAGGTGATGTTGTCGAAGAACCGGAACGGCCCGACCGGCGACGTCCAGCTCCGCTTCAGTCGCGAGTACACGCGATTCGACAATTTCTCCGCGAGGGAAGAGGCCGAGTAACGATGGCCCGCGCCCGCTCCGTCTATCGCTGCACTGAATGCGGACACGACCACCCCAAGTGGGCCGGCCGGTGCGAGGGATGCGGCGAATGGAACACGGTGGCCGAAGAGCCGATCGCCGTCGGGGCGGGACCCTCGGCGAACCGCACCGTTCGGGCGCGTGGTTCGGCGGGGGGCCCGCGGCCGTCGCGCCTCCGGGAGATCGCGCAGAGCCCGCTCGAGCGCTGGCGCACCGGGCTCGACGAGTTCGACTTCGTGCTCGGTGGCGGCGTGGTGCCCGGCTCGATGACGCTGATCGGCGGCGAGCCCGGCATCGGCAAGTCGACACTCCTCCTGCAGGCCGCCGCACGACTCGAGGCCGCCGGCCGCTCGGTGCTCTACGCAAGCGGCGAGGAGAGTCCCGACCAGCTGCGCCTCCGCGCCGAGCGGCTCCGGGAGGATGCCGGCGCCGTGCACGTGCTCGGGGAGACGAGCCTGGAGCGCATCGTCGGCGCGGCCACTGCGCTCCACGCGGATGTCGTCGTCATCGACTCGATCCAGACGGTATACACCGAGATGCTCGAGAGTGCGCCGGGCAACGTCGGCCAGGTGCGGGAGTGCTCGGGGCAGCTGATGCGCTTCGCGAAGGAATCGGGCACGGCCGTCGTCGTCGTCGGTCACGTGACGAAGGGGGGCGGCATCGCCGGGCCCAAGACGCTCGAGCACATCGTGGATACCGTGCTCTATTTCGAGGGAGAGGCGACGCTCGACTACCGGATGCTGCGCGCCACCAAGAATCGCTTCGGCTCGGTGGACGAGCTCGGTGTGTTCACGATGACCGGCGAGGGGCTCGTGCCGGTGCCCAATCCCTCGGCGGTGTTCCTCGCGGCGCGCGCGGACGGGATCAGCGGCAGCGCGGTCACGGCGCTGATGGAGGGGACTCGGCCGGTGCTCGTCGAAGTCCAGGCGCTCGCAGCACGCTCGGGCTACGGCACACCACAGCGCGTGGCCACCGGCCTCGATCCCAAGCGGCTTGCGGTGCTGCTCGCCGTGCTCGAGCGGCGCGCGGAGACGTCGTTCGCCGACCTCGACGTCTTCGTGCAGGCCACGGCGGGCGTGCGGCTCGCAGAGCCGGGCGCCGATCTCGCCGTCGCAGCCGCGCTCGTGTCGAGCCTGTACAATCGGCCCGCCCCGGCGGACGTGATCTTCGTCGGCGAAGTCGGCCTCGGCGGGGAGATCCGCCCGAGCGCTGCGGTGGAGCGGCGCGTGGCGGAGGCGGCGCGGCTCGGGTTCCGCCGCGTGTTCGGCTCCGCGCGCAACAGCATCAAGGTCCCGGGCATGCAGCTCGTGCCGCTCGAGCACATCGGCCAGCTGGTGCGCGCCCTTGCCGCGTGAGGTCGGCGTCCTCGTGGTCGCGGCCGGCGTCGGCCAGCGGGTGGGCGGGGGCGTGCTGAAGCAGTACCGGGAGATCGGCGGGGTGCCCATGCTCCTGCGTGCCCTGCGGCCGTTCGTGTCGCATCCCGAAGTGAAGCACGTGGTCGTCGCCCTGCCGGCCACCCACGCCGCTGCGCCGCCGGAATGGCTCGCCGCGCTCGCCGGAAAGGCGCTCTCGTTCGTCGCGGGTGGCGTGGAGCGGCACTCGTCCGTGCAGAAGGCGCTCGCTGCCCTCGATCCCGCTTGCGGCATCGTGCTCGTGCACGATGCCGCGCGGCCGTTCGTGGAGCGCGCCACGATCGACGCGGTCATCGCAGCGGCGCGCGAGGGAACCGGCGCGGTTGCCGCGGTGCCGGTGAGCGATACGCTCAAGGAGGCAGGTCACGACGGCCGGATCCGGCGCACCGTTCCGCGGGACGAGCTCTGGCGGGCGCAGACGCCGCAGGGATTCCCGCGCGACATGCTGGAGCGGGCTCACGCGGCCGCCGGCGCGGGCGCCGATGCGACGGACGATGCGATCCTCGTCGAGCGCCTCGGGGAATCGGTGCGGGTGGTCCCCGATACGCCGGCGAACTTCAAGGTCACCACGGCGGAGGACCTTGCGCTGGCCGAGGCCTGGGCGGCCGTCGTGCAGGGCCGATGATTCTCGCGTTCAGGACCGATGCCGATGTCGAAGCCGCCGCGCCGATCGTCGCCGGGCACCTGACGGCCAACCGCCTGCTCGGCTATCCCACCGAAACCGTGTACGGCATCGGGTCCGCTCCAGCCATCGACGCCCTCGCCTCGCTTGCCGCGCTCAAGGGCCGGCCGGCCGGAAAGCCTTTTCTCCTCCTCGTCTCCGGGCGGCTGATGGCGGAGGAATGGGGGCTCGTGTTCAACGCTTCCGCGCGGGGGCTTTCGGACACCTTCTGGCCCGGCCCGCTCACCCTCGTGCTGCGCGGGGGCGAGGGCCGTCTGCCCGACGCGCTCCGCGGGGCCGAAGGCGGAATCGCCGTGCGGCACACATCGCACCGGGGGATGGCCCGGCTCATCGGGATGATCGGGATCCCGATCACCTCGACCTCCGCCAATCGGCCCGGCACGGCCCCGGCGCCTGGCGTGGACGGGCTGGTTTCCCTCTTCGGGGCTGCGGTGGCGTCGGGAGAGCTGCTCGTGCTGGACGGCGGGGTGCTCGGCAACGTGCCGCCGTCGACGATCGTGGATTGCACGACGTCGGTGCCGCTCATGATCCGGGAAGGCGCCATCCCGCGCGCGGAGCTTCGCCGCCATGCGGGGCGCCTCGCTCCATGATGGGAGAATCGGCATGAACGTCCTCTTCGTCTGCACCGGCAATACGTGTCGCAGCCCGACTGCCGAGGCGCTGCTGCGCCGGGCACTCGCCGAGCGCGGCGTCGAAGGAGTCACGGTGGGATCGGCCGGAACGGGCGCCTGGGACGGGGCTCCTGCCTCCGAGGGCGCCTACCTCGTCGGGCTCGAGAACGGCGTCGACCTCTCCGGCCACCGGGCGCGGCTCCTCACGCGCGAGATCGTGCGCGGTGCGGATGTGATCCTCACGATGTCCGCGCAGCATCGGAGCCGTGTCGAATCGCTCGGCGGGGGCGACCGGGTGCACACTCTCGTCGAGTATGCCGGCACGGCACCGCGCGATGGCGACATCAGCGATCCCTACGGCTCGGACCTGGAGGCGTACCGCGTCACGTTCCGCCAGCTCGAGGAGCTGATCGAAGGCGCCGTGACCCGCATGACTGCGGGTCGCTGATGGCCGGTGAACGTGTCCGCGTCTTCGCCATCCTGGGCGATCCCGTCGTGCATTCGCTCTCTCCCGCGATGTACAACGCGGCGTTCCGCGCGCTCGGGCTCTCGGCAGCCTATGTCCCGATCCGCTGCAGTTCGCGCGATCTTCCCGGGCTCCTCGGGGGGCTCGCGCGGTCGGGCGGCGGCGGGAACATCACGGTGCCGCACAAGGAGCTTGCCGCGCGCCTCGTCCAGGACGCGAGCGAGATGGTGCGCGAGGTCGGCGCGTGCAACACGTTCTGGCGGCACGCCGAGCGCGTACGTGGCGACAACACCGACGTCGAGGGAGTCGCCGAGGCGCTGCGGCAGCTCGGTGTGACGGCAGGGCACTGGCTCGTGGCCGGGACCGGCGGCGGCGCGCGCGCGGTGGTCATCGCGGCGCGGCGAGCCGGCGCATCGGTTGCCGTTCGCTCGCGCGATCCCGCGCGCGCCGCCGAATTCGGCGAATGGATCCGGGAGCGGGGCGTCCCCATGGTGGACGCTGCGAGTTGCACGGTGCTCGTCAACGCCACGCCGCTCGGACTCCGGCGCGGCGATCCGCCGCCGATCCCCGATGATGCGGCGCCTGCGGCCGAAGCGGCGCTCGATCTCGTGTACGCGAGCGGTGCGACGCCGTGGATTCTCGAGTGCCGTCGGCGCGGGCTCGCCGCCGCGGACGGCCGCGAGATGCTGATTGCGCAGGGTGTCGCGGCGTTCCGCCGCTGGTACCCCGATACGGCGCCTCCCGTCGAGGTGATGCGGGCCGCGGTCCATGGTGCGCTTCGCTGATCTCATCCCCGTCGCCGCCGCGGTCGAGCGGCTGCTCCTGCCTGCCGAGTGCCTTGTCTGCCAGGACCCGGTTCCGCTCCGCGAAGCCGAAGCGCTCGTCTGCGGTGCCTGCCGCTCGCGCTGGCCGCGGATTCCGCCGCCCTGGTGCGCGCGGTGCGGCAGCCCCGCCGGTCGGGACGAGCCCTGCACCGTGTGTGCTGCGTGGCCGGACACGGTCGATCGCGCGCGCAGTGCCGTCTGGCTCGACGAGGCCGCGCGCCGCGCGGTGCACCACCTCAAGTACGATGGGTGGTGGCGTGTCGCGGATGCGATGGCGCTGGCGATGCGGGGTCTCGAGCCATTGACGGGCCGGCTATCGTTGGTACCGGTTCCGCTCGGGTCGCGGCGTCTCCGGCGAAGAGGTTACAATCAGAGCGAGCGGATCGCCGAGGCGCTGTCGCGGTCCATCGGGGCCCCGGTGCGCGATGTGCTGCGCCGCACGCGCGACACCCGGTCACAGACGGCGCTCACGCCGGAAGAGCGCGCCGCGAACGTCGCGGGTGCCTTCGCTGCCGCCGGCACGCTCACCGGGCGCTGTGTACTCGTGGATGACGTGTTCACGACGGGCGCCACTCTCCTCGCGGCGGCCGCCGCGCTGCGCGCCGCAGGCGCAGAGCACGTGGATGCGGTTACCTTCGCGCGTGCGCGCAACGCCGTCGGACAGGACTAGGACTTTCCTCGATCGGGAGCTGGCATGGGCATTCGTGTGGGAATCAACGGCTTCGGCCGGATCGGCCGGAACTTCTACCGCGCCGCGCTCGCCTCCGGCGCTGACATCGAAGTGGTGGCCGTCAACGACCTGACCAGCAACGCCAGCCTGGCGAACCTGCTGAAGTACGACTCGGTGCACGGGCGGTTTGCCGGCACGGTCGAGGGGAAGGAAGGCGCCATCGTCGTGGATGGCGACGAGATGAAGGTCCTCAGCGAAAAGGACCCGGCCCGGCTGCCGTGGAAGGACCTGGGTGTGGATTACGTGCTCGAGTCGACCGGCCGCTTCACCGATCGGGATCAGGCCGCGCTCCACCTGCAGGCCGGCGCGAAGAAAGTGGTCATCTCGGCGCCGGCGAAGAAGGAGGACATCACGATCGTCTACGGGGTCAACCACGAGAAGTACGATCCCGCCGCTCACCACATCATCTCGAACGCGAGCTGCACCACGAACTGCCTGGTGCCCGTCGTGAAGGTGATTCTCGACCGCTTCGGGTTCGTGAGCGGCTTCATGACGACGGTGCATTCCTACACGAACGACCAGCAGATCCTCGACCTGCCGCACAAGGACCTCCGGCGCGCGCGCGCGGCGGCGATCTCGATCATCCCCACCACGACCGGCGCCGCGAAGGCGACGGCGCTGGTGCTCCCCGAGGTGAAGGGCAAGATCGACGGCGTCTCACTCCGCGTCCCGACCCCGGACGTCTCGGTCGTCGCGCTCACGGCGGTCGTCGAGCGCGCCACCACGGCGCAGGAAGTGAACGATGCGTTCCGCGAAGCGTCGCGCGGGGCGCTCAAGGGCGTGATCGAGGTGAGCGACGAGCCGCTCGTGTCCGTGGACTACATCGGTAACGTCGCGTCCAGCACGGTCGACGCGCTGTCC
>JAICNA010000030.1 GCA_025928955.1 Gemmatimonadales bacterium
AGCCGCCGCCGCAGTTCCTCGACCTGTAGGCGTAAGTCCACAAGATTGCGGAGGATAAACTCCAGTTCCTGGGCCCCGACCTCCCGATTCGCCCCGCCCCCGACCCCTCCCAACCGCATGGGCACCCGATTCGGGCCCTCGAAGATATCCGCGGGGATGTCGGAGGCCCTGATTTCGGTGCCCGGGGCGAGAACTACCATGCTCTCGATCAAGTTCCGAAGCTGCCGGACGTTCCCCGGCCAGGGGGCATTCACCAGCCGCTGCATCGCCTCCTGGGTGATCCCGCGGAACTCGCGGTCATGGGTGCGGGCGAACTCCCGGACGAACCGCCGCACGAGCAGCGGGATGTCGCCCCGGCGCTCCCGGAGCGGCGGGAGGTAGATGTTGAGGACATTGAGGCGGTAGTACAGGTCGTCGCGGAACTCACCGAGCTGGACCGCCTCCCTGAGGGCGCGATTCGTGGCGGCAATGACCCGCACGTCGACCCGGATCGGCTGGGTGCCGCCCAGCCGGAAGAAGGTGCGGCTCTCGAGCACGCGGAGGAGCTTGACCTGGACGCTGAACGGGATCTCGCCGATCTCGTCCAGAAAGATGGTCCCGCCGTCGGCGAGCTCGAATCGCCCGAGCCGCCGTTCCGCCGCGCCGGTGAACGCCCCCTTCTCGTGGCCGAACAGCTCGCTCTCGAGCAGCGTCTCGGGAAGCGCGGCGCAGTTGACCGCGATGAACGCCTTGCCGCGCCTGGGCGACAGGTCGTGGATCGCCTTGGCGACGAGCTCCTTGCCGGTGCCGCTTTCGCCCAGGATCAGGACAGTGCTCGACACCGGCGCCATCTGCTCGATCCGGACGAGCACTTCCTGCACCGCCTCGCTTTCGCCCGCGATGCCGGTGCGCTCCTGCAGCCCGCGCCGCGCGAGCAGCCGCTGGGCGGTCGCGACGACATCGTCCGGCGCGACCGGCTTCGTCAGGAGCTCGGTCACGCCGAGCCGCTCGACGCGGTCGGTACGCTCGGAATCGGTCGGCTCGAGGAGGGCGAGGGTCGAGACCTCGCTGTCCCGCGCGAGGGCGGCGAGATGGCGGGCGGGCGTCTCGTGGACCGCCCCGGTGAGGATGACGAGGTCGGGCCGCTCGCGGCGGATGGCGCCGCTCGCGTCGTCGAGCGACGAGAACATCGCGGTGCGAAGACCCGCGGCCTCGAGTGCGGCGTTGAGTGGCACCGCCACCTCGAGATCGTCCATCGTGATGAGCACCTGGGAAGGCATCGGCCTCTGCTATCCATGCTCCGTGCGGTCGCTGCGGAGGAGCTCGACCGCATGCTCGACGATCCCGTCGAGGACGGCGAGCCCGTCGCGAACTCCGCCCGGGCTGCCG
Source organism: Gemmatimonadales bacterium (assembly GCA_025928955.1). Classification (GTDB taxonomy): domain Bacteria; phylum Gemmatimonadota; class Gemmatimonadetes; order Gemmatimonadales; family GWC2-71-9; genus CAMLLJ01. The sequence goes on from JAICNA010000030.1 coordinate 1,369, forward strand.
GGGAGATTGATGATGAGCGTGCGGCCGCGGGTGCCGGCGACGGCCCTCGACAGTGCCGCGCGCGGAAAGCGGCCGAGCACGGCGGCGCGCATCGCCTCGGGAATGCCGGGCGCGTCGCGCTCGAGCACCGCGCGCGTCGCTTCGGGTGTGATGTCGCGCGCCGTGAGGCCGGTGCCGCCCGTGGTCAGGATCAGGTCGGCGCGGTCATCGTCGGCCCAGGCGCGGAGGGTCGCCGAAATCACGGAAGGCTCGTCCGGCACCAAGGACCGCTCGGTGACCTGCCAGCCATGGGTCGCGGCCCAGTCGGCGGCGAGCGGGCCGGAACGGTCCTCCCGCTCGCCACGGCTCCCCGCGTCGGAGATCGTGAGAATCGCGACGCGCATCGGTGCGTCAGCGCAGCACGGTGAGGGCGCTCAATCCTTCCGGACGGACCCGCTCGTGTAGAACGGCCGCGAAACGACCTCGGCCGGGATCCGCTCGCCCCGGATCTCCGCCTCGAACTTCGTGCCCTTCTTCGCCGCTTCGGCCGGGAGATACGTCGTGCCGATCGCATACCCGAGCGACGGGCTCACGGTCCCGCTCCGCACGATGTCCACCTGGCGCCCGTCCAGATGCACGGGATACCCGTGCCTCGGGAAGCCCCGCTCGGTGAGGCGGAACCCCACCATCTTGCGCGTCACACCCCGCGCCTTCTGCGCCCGCAGCGCCTCCGCCCCCTCGAACGGCGCGCCCTTGTCGAGCTTCACGATCCACGCGAGGCCCGCCTCGAGCGGCGTGATCGTATCGTCGATCTCGTTGCCGTAGAGCGCGTACCCCATCTCGAGGCGAAGCGAGTCGCGCGCGCCGAGGCCGATCGGCTGGGCGCCGGCCGCGGTGAGCGCGTCCCAGAGCTGCTTCGTATCGCCGGCGCGGCAGTAGAGCTCGAAGCCGTCCTCTCCGGTGTACCCGGTGCGCGAGACGAAGCAGTCCACACCGGCAATCCGGCCGGTGGTGTGCTTGTAGTAGCCGACGTCGCGGAGGATCGTCTCGGTGAGCGGCTGCACCAGCGCCTCGGCCGTGGGACCCTGCACGGCGAGCAGCCCGATGTCGTCCGAGATGTCCCGCAGCCGGACATTCTTCCCGAGCTTGAGGTCCACGATGTGCTCCCACGCCCTGGCCCGGTTCGACGCATTGACGACGACCATGATCTTGTCGTCGAACCGGTAGACCGTGCAGTCGTCCACGAACGTCCCCTGCGGGGTGAGGATCGCGGAATACTGGACGCCGCCCGCCTCGAGCGCGCCGACGTCGTTGCAGGTGAACCGGTTCGCGAAGGCGTTGCGGTCGGGCCCCGTGATCTCGAACTCGCCCATGTGCGAGACGTCGAAGATCCCGCAGCCGGTGCGCACGGCATTGTGCTCCGCCGTGATGCCGGCGGGATACTGCACCGGCATCTCGTACCCGGCGAAGGGAACGATCTTCGCGCCGAGCGCGCGGTGGGTCTCGAAGAGCGGAGTGCGCTTCAGGTCGGTCATGAGTCGGGATCCGGTGAGCGGTAAGCGGTGAGCGGTGGACGACGGTGAGCGATGATCGTGAGCGGTAGATCGAGGGCCGGCTCACGCGCACCGCTTACCGCTCAGCCCATCAACGTTGCCATCAGCGCCTTCTGGACGTGCAGCCGGTTCTCCGCCTCGTCCCAGACGCGTGACTGCTTCCCTTCGATGACGCTTTCGGCCACTTCCTCGCCGCGGTGCGCCGGCAGGCAGTGGAGGAAGATCGCCTCCTTCGCCGCGCGGGCCATGAGCGCGTCGTCGACCAGATAGCCGCGGAACGCCTTTTCGCGCACCGCCTGTTCCTCCTCCTGTCCCATCGACGCCCAGACATCCGTGTTCACCACGTGCGCGCCGGCCGCCGCTTCCCCGGGATCCCGCGTCAGCGTGATCTTCGCGAGCTTCTGGTTTCGACCGAGGATCGCGGGATCCGGGTCGTACCCCTCGGGACAGGCGAGCCGGAGCTCGAAGCCGAGCGACCCCGCGGCGTTGATCCAGCTGTGCGCCATGTTGTTCCCGTCGCCGATCCAGGCGATGGCTTTCCCCTCCCAGCCGCCGAGATGTTCGCGCACCGTCAGCAGGTCCGCCAGGATCTGACAGGGATGGAGCAGGTCGGTGAGCCCGTTGATGACCGGAATCGTCGCGAACCTCGCGAGCTCCTCGACATCGGCATGATCGAAGGTGCGAATCATGATCCCGTCGAGATACCGCGACAGCACGCGCGCCGTATCGCGAATCGGCTCGCCGCGGCCAAGCTGGATGTCCCGCGCCGAGAGGAAGAGCGCATGGCCGCCGAGCTGGAATGCGCCCACCTCGAACGAGACGCGGGTTCGCGTCGAGCTCTTGGTGAAGATCATCCCCAGCGTCTTCCCGGCGAGCGGCTTCTCGCGGTACTCGCCGCGCTTCATGCGCGCGGCCAGGTCGAACAGGGCGTGGAGCTCGTTGCGGGAGAAATCGGGAATGGCGAGAAAGTCGCGCTTGGACATGCGGTTACGGCCCGGCTGCTGAGGAGACGGTCAAATTGGCAGGGGGATAGTAGCCGGGATGGCGGCGCGAGTCTAGGGCGAAGCGCGTGGGGTCAGACGCCTGATCGGGAGGGCGCACCGAGCGCGCCGCGCATTTCCGCCGCGGTGGACCAGCGGTCGGCGGGGCGCTTGGCGAGCGCGCGCATGATGCAGGATGCGAGCGCGCGATCGATGTCCGGACGCCGCTCGGAGAGCTCGGGCGGCGCTTCGAGGACCTGCCGCTGCATCACCACCGAATCGTTCGGGTGCACGAACGGGGGGGCGCCGGTGACGCATTCGTACAGGAGGCATCCGAGCGAATAGAGATCGGTCCGCTGGTCGAGATCGGTCGTGGCCATGATCTGCTCGGGACTCATGTACTGGCAGGTACCGACGGCGATTCCGGTTCCGGTCAGCTTCGATCCGCCCGACTCCTGCATCGCGCGGGCAATTCCGAAATCGAGGAGCACCGCGCCGCGCTGCGGCGAGAGCACGATGTTCTCCGGCTTCACGTCGCGGTGCACCACGCCATGGCTGTGTGCATGCTCGAGCGCGGCGAGGAGATCGGCGGCAGTCGAGACGACCTCCGCTTCGGTGAGCGGCGGGCCGGCGTCGAGCCGCTCGCGGAGCGTCGGCCCGTCCACCAGCTCCATCGCATAGTAGACGACCCACTCCACGCTCCCCGAATCGAGGAGCCGCGCGATGTTCGGATGGCTCAGCTGCGACGCGAGGCTGATCTCGCGGACGAAGCGGTCGGCCTCCACGCTCACGAGCAGCTCGGGGCGAAGCACCTTGAGCGCCACCGTGCGCCCCGCGGCATCGCGGGCCTGGTAGATGCGCGCCGTGGCGCCCTTCCCCATTTCGCGCTCCGCCACGTAGCGCCCTGCCAGTGTCGTATTGATGAGGGCGACGAGATCACGCGCCATGGATCGTTCCTGTCAGAAAAGGAGGTCGCTGCGGAGGCCCGAGCGGATGCGCCAGAGCGCCGCGCCCGCGACCGAGGACTGCCGCAGCGTGATGCGCGCCGTGCCGCGCGTGCCGATCCGCCACGCTCGGTCCTCGATCGCGATTCGTGCCTCGGTCGTGCCGGTGGTGCTGTCGGACGATGGCGCGACGCTCCGCACGACGCCCGTCGCGGTGCGCCCGTCATTGAGCGCGAGCCGCACCGGCTGGCCGCTCCGGACGAGGCTCGCGCCGGCACCGTGAAGAACCACGCGGGCCTCGGGCTCGTCGGTCATCCCGGCGAGGAGCAGCGGTGTCCCCGCCGTCACGTGCCGGCCGAGCAGCTCTTCGGGCCGCTCGCTGATGATCTCGCCCGCGGCGAGTGCCCGCATCGTGAGCGCGCCGGCCCGGTCGGCCAGCCCGCGGGCGTGTGCGGCGATGCTCCGCTGCTCGGCGTCGAGCATGGCGGCGCGGCTCGCGTCGCCCGCCGCGAAGGCGATGCGTGCCATGCGCGCGAGGGAGTCCGCCTCACGGGCCGCGATCACGGCGTCGCGCTCGAGCTCGAGGTTCCGGAGCCGGAGGAGCGGTGCACCGGGTGCGACGCGTGTGCCTTCGCGGACCATCACCTGCGAGACGACGGCATCCTCCGGCGCCTCGAGTGCGAGCGCGTGCGAGGGTAGCGCCGTGAATCCGCCGGAGACCGTGATCGGCCAGGGCAGCAGGAGCACGATCAGCGCGAGGACGGCGCCGATCACTCCGGCCCTCCGCAGCAGCGGCGACCCGCGAAGCCGGGATCCATGCTCCCGTACCGCCGCCCGCAGCGTGCGCCACGCCTCGAGAATCTTGCCGCGCAGCATCATCATCACCGCAGCGAGGAAGAGGAGGCCGGCCACGGCGCCCACCGCGCCGCTGATCCAGCCGTAGGCGGTGAGCGCCACGACCGACAGGATCGTACCGATGTACAGGGTGGCGAGGATGCCGTAGATGACCAGCACGCGCCGCTCGTCCGCGGCCACCGGCGGCTCCGGGACATCGAGGCGCAGCAGCTTGCGGCGCACGAGCCACCCCGCGTGCTTGAACGCGCGCTGGCGGAGGTTCGAGATCTCGAGCCAGTCGCTCAGCGCGTAATACCCGTCGAGGGGAATGAGTGGATTCGCGTTCGCGAGCACGGTGAGCCCGCCGCCGACGACGACCGCCGTCAGCGCGATGTTCGACAGTGCCGTTCCCGGCACCACTGCCCACCAGACGATCGCCGCGATGCCGGCGATCACGAGTTGAATCCAGGAACCCGCCGCGGTGACCCAGAGCCGGGCGCTCCGCTGGGGAAAGGTCCAGGCGTCGTTCACGTTGCAGTAGAAGGCCGGATTGAAGTAGATGAGCATGGCGCCCATCTCGTGCACCTTGCCGCCGAAGTGCTTGCACGTCACGCCGTGCCCCACCTCATGGATCCCGACGATCCCGACGGTGGTGAGCAGGATGAGCGCGATCTTCTCCACCGTGAATTCCGACGGCGTGTAGAGCGCCACCACGCCGGCCGTGAAGTCTCCCCACTTGAGCGCCAGCACGGTGAGGTACGCGAGGAAGAGCACCGCGGAGATGACGAAGAACGGAGTGGAGAAGAAGAAGCGCAGCCGCGGCATCCAGCGGTCGAAGAGGGCGTCGGGATCGCCGATCGACCAGCGCATGCGCATGATCGAACCGCGAAAAAGCGGCTTCTTCTGCCGGCTCCTCCGCTCGGCGCGGAGCCGTTCCAGCTCCAGGACGGTGCGCTCCCCGAGCGTCTTCTCGAGCAGGCCCATCCGGTCCAGCGTATGCGCGAAGCCATTGAGTGCGGCTGCCGTGACCGGGACGCCCTCATCGGCCAGCGCGGCCGCCGCCTCGCTCACCGTCCGATGGCCGTCGAGCGACTGCATCACGATGACTTCGATCGGCCGGAACCGGAAATACTTGTGCGTGATCGGGTCCTTCACGATGTACGTCTGCTCGCCCCGGTAGGTCTGCTCCACGAGGACCAGGTCTTCCCGGAGGCGAGGCGTCGGGTTCATCGCCCGGCACGCACCACGCGTTCGCCGGCGCTCAGGCCGCTGACCACCTCGACGCGGCCATCGCCCAGGTCGGCGCCGAACGTGACGGCGCGCGAGGTGGCCCGGCCGTCCTCGAGCACGAGCACCAGCCCCTCCGCACCGATCGCATCCTGCGGAAGCACGAGCGCCGAGCGCCGCCGCTGCCCGAGCCGCACCACCGCGCTGCCGCCCGGCCGGAGCCCGCGGCCGTCGACGAGCTGCAGGATGAACTCGCGCGTGCCGCTTGCGGCGTCGACGATCGGGCCGGCGCGCACCACGCGCGCCTTTCCCGCCCCGCCGGAGCCCACCACCTCGGCCATGCTCCCGACCGCGAGCGCGGCGGCGTCCGCCTCCGGCACCTGCACGCTCACCATGAGCGGGGCCAGCGCGGTGACGCGGAAGAGCGAATCGCCGTCCTCGACGAGCCGACCGGCGCGCGCGTAGCGCGCACTCACGACGCCGCCGAACGGGGCGGTCACGCGCGTGAGCTCGAGATCGCGCCGCGCCTGCCGGCGGTCGAGCTCGGCCCGGTTGAGGGCCGATTCGACCTGCTCGGAATCGGCGGCCGTCGCGACGCCCCGGGCGGAGAGCTCGCGCTGGCGCTGTGCCGCTCGCAGCGCCACCTGATGGGCCTCCTCGGCCCGCGCCGCCGCGATTTCCTGGTCCGCACTCTCGAGCCGCGCGTGCAGCTGTCCGGCGCCGACCGATGCGCCGAGGTCGACCCCCAGCCATTCCACACGTCCGGTGGAGCGCGCATGCACGAGGGCGTCACGTTCGACGTAGAGCTGGGCGGGAAGGGAGAGTGGCACGTCGACGGTGACGGATTCCACCGCGACCGTGGCGGCGTCGGGACGTTCGGGCTCGTCGGGCGGCGGGGCGGCGGATGCGCCGCACGCGACCGCAAAGGCGAGGAGGGTCGTGGAGCAGGGTCGGAGATTCACGGGAGCGCCCTCCAGAACAGGAGCCGGAACCAGCGGGCCGGCCCGCGGACGATGCGGGTGGCGAGCGAAGCCGGCTCGGTCAGTACGCGAGCGTAGGCCGTCATGCCGGGCCGGAGCAGCCCGTCCGGATTGGCGACGGCCGCGCGGACGGGGAAGGTCGCCGTCTCGCCGCCGCTGTCGGGCAGCGGCGCAATCGAGATGACCCGGCCGGCGAACGTGCGCTGGGGCAGCGCGTCCACGCGGAAGCGCACTTCATCTCCCTCGCGCACGCGCGGAACGTCGCGTTCGTCCACGCCGAACTCGAGCTCGAGCGTATCGGTGCGGCCCAGCGCGACGACCACGTCCCCGGCGTTCACGTGCGCCCCGACGCGCTCGCCCGGACGCTCGGTCAGCACGATGCCGGCCGCGGGCGCACGGACGGTGAGCGCGGCGATCTGCTCGTCGAGGAGCGCGGCTTCGGTACGGTAGGCGGCGACGCGCGCACGCTGGAGCTGCTCGGCGGCGGCGTCGCGCCGGCTGGCAGCGCGCTCGGCGGACCGCTCCGCGGCAATCGCCTCGCCCTCGACCGAGGCGCGCTCGGCACGGAGGTCGGGGTCGCGCAGCATGGCGATGGGTGCCCCGCGGGCAACGGCGGCCCCCTCGTCGACCAGGACCCGCTCGACGACTCCGGGCACGAGGGCGCGCACTTCGCTCAGCTGCGCCGGCCGGAAGCGCGGCGAGGACCCGGCCACGCGCAGCGGCCACTGGAGCAGCGTGAGCGCCGCGAGCGCGACGACGGCCGCGCCGGCATACAGGTACAGGCGCCGGCGGGGAAGCTTCATGATCGCGCGCCGCCGCTCCGCCAGCGAGCCGAGGGCGTGAACCATCGGCACCTGGTGATAGAGCTGCGCATTGCGCATCGCCACGGCGGTCTGGTTCGCGAGGATCCCCGCGAGCTCGCGCTGGGCGTCGGTGAGGAACTCGGGGCGCTCCGCCTCGAAGATGAGGACGCCGAGGACACCCTCTTCGTCCTTGAGCGGGAGGTAGAGCCCGCTCCGCGTGTTCGCGGCCGCGAGGTCGTCGCGGAAGATGCTGAGGAAGGTCCGCTCCGCGTCGGACCCCGGTGCGGCACTGTCGGTCAGGTAGAACGCCTCGCCCCGGCCGGCCGCCCACTCGGCGCGGGCAGCGAGATCCTTCGAGGCGAGGTCCTTGGCGTTGACGTCCTCGCTGCCGGCGGCGGCGCGGAGGTCGCAGCGGCCGTTTTCCATGAGGCCCACCGCGCCGCGATCGAACGGGAGGGCCCGGGACGCGAGGTTGACGACCGAGCGGAGGACGCGGTCGAGGTCGAGCGTGGAGGTGATCTCCCGGCTGATCTCGAGGAGCACCGCCAGGTCCCGGGCGCGCCGGTCGGCCTCGACCAGCTGGGCGTTCCGGATGGCGGTGGCGGCGCTCGCGGCGAGGCCTTCGAGGAGGGCACGGTCCCCCTGCGTGAACACCCCGCCCTCCCCCGCCTTCATCGTGACCTGGATCGATCCGACCGTGACGCCGCGCGCCACCATGGCGGTGGCCATCACGCTCGACACCTCGCCGCCGTCCGCACTGTCCACGCTGGCCTGGAAGCGCGGATCCTCCATGGCGCGGGTGACCACGGTCGTCTTCTGCTTGCTCGCCACGTCCCCGGCGAACCCGGTCCCGATCGGCATGCGCGCGCCGACCAGCCGCTCGCTCGAGCCGCCGAGGGCGAGGACGCACTTGAGCAGGTCGCCTTCCGCGATCCAGAGCGAGCCGCCCTGCGCATGCACGGCGGTCAGGACGCTGTGGAAGACGCGCGGCAGCAGTTCGTCGAGATCGAGGGACGAATTGAACTCCTGCCCGATGGTGTGCAGGAGGCGCAGCCGCTCGATCTCGGCAAGGAGCTCGGGCGCGGCGTTCGATCCGTCGGCCGGGGGATGGATCGTCATGGTTCCGTATGTCGAGGGGCGTGGAGCGATTCGCTAAGCTACCGCCGGGCCCGGGATGCGGAAGAGCCCCGCCCGGTTCCGGAAGCTCCCGGAACCGGGCGGGGTCGTTCAGACAGGCAACTCAGCCGCGAATCAGGCGCCGCTCTTGCCGGGGCCCTGGAACAGCGTGCCCGGGGCGATCCGCTCTTCCAGCTCGGTGACGCTGAACTCGACCGCGTCCGCGTTCTTCCCGGTGGTGTTCTTGATCATGGCCTTCTGCTCAGGGGTGAGCTCGAGCTTGACGCTGTCCTTGGAGTTCGACATTTGGATCTCTCCGCGTTGGGTGTCCTGGTACCGTGAATTGCCGTCCGTGCTGCCCGCTTCGAACTATCAGACGCCGCCATTCCTGAAGCTGGGGGCCAGCGTTGCCGGCGCGATCCGCTCTTCCAGCTCCGTCGCGCTGAACTCGACCGCCGCAGCGTCCTTGCCAGTTGCGTTCTTGACGATCGCCTTCTGCTCCGGGGTGAGCTGAATCCGGATGTTCTCCTTGGGATCCGACATGGCGTGCTCCTGGTTGAGGAATCAGTTGTGCGAACTATGTCAGCCTTGCGTGAAAAGATCGTGAATCGCTCAATCGAGTCCGTGCCATGGCCGGTAGGCCATTCCGGGGGCGATCCGATCTTCGAGCTCCTCGGGGCGCAGCGTGAGCGCCTCAGCCGTCATGCCCGTTGCCCTCAGGATCTGTTCCTGCTGGGCCGGCGTCAGCGGAAGCTGGATCGACCCCTGGTCCTGTTCCATTTGCCCCCTCCCGGTGATCGCCGTCGCCCATCGGACGGGAACAGGATAGCGCCCCTCCGTGAACCTTCCGTGAATGCCCCTCTTGCCGTTTCGGGTCCCGGGCGTAGGATTGGCCAATCCCAACGGAGCATCCTGTGCCCGGGTTCGCCCTGACCTTGTTCGGTCCGCCTCACGTTTCCGTCGAGGGAAGGCCTGACGGCCGCCTTTCGGCGAAGGCACTCGGGCTGCTCGCCTACCTCGCGCTCGAGCCGGGCCCCCACAGCAGGGAATCGCTCGCCTGTCTTCTCTGGGGCGAGTCCGATGAGGAGGCCGCGCGGACGTCGCTCAGGCAGGCGCTGCTGCACCTGCGCGACGCGGTGGGGGATGCGATCCGGGCAGACCGGACGACCGTATCGCTGATTGGGCCGGTGGAGTGCGACGCGACCGCGTTCCTGGCCGCGGCGCTCTCCGAGCCACGCAAGGCCATCGCCTTCGACGTGCCGCGGTTCGCGGCCGGGCTCTCGATCCGCGGCGCACCGGAGTTCGAGGAATGGCTCGACCGGATCCGCTCCCGCCTGCTCCGCAAGTACCTCGAGGTCGTCCGGGTTGCCGCGCGCGAAGCCGTCGCTCGCTCCCGCTGGCGCGAGGCGCTCGATCTTGCCGAGCGCTGGCTCGCCTCCGATCCGCTCGCCGAAGAGGCAATGGGCGTCCTCATGGAGTCGCTCTACTGCCAGGGAAGCCGCGCGAGCGCCCTCGCGCGCTACCGTGAGTTCCGGGACACGCTGAAACGCGAGATCGGGGCGGCCCCCGGCGAGGCGCTGAACGACCTCGCCCGCCAGCTCGAGCTCGCCGCCGGAACCGCGGACGGCATCGACGAGGTCCCGGCGCCGCTCCGCTTCGAGGCGGACCTCGTGGGCCGCGAAGCGCAGTGGAGCGTGCTCACACATGCGCTGCACGCCGCGCCGGTCGAGGGCCCGCAGATCCTCCTGCTCGAGGGAGAGGCCGGCATCGGGAAGACCCGGCTCGCCGAGGAGTTCATCCGGTGGGCCATCGCGCACGGCGCGACGGTACTGCGCGGCCAGGGCTACCAGTCGACCGAGGAAGCGCCGTTCGGCTCGATCGCGGGGGCGCTCCGGGGCGGTCTCGCGGCACCGGGACTCAGCGGCACCGATCCCGAGTGGCTGGCCGAGGTCGCGCGGCTCGTCCCCGAGCTCAACCGCCGCTTCCCCGGCCTGCAGCCCGTCTCCACCGCGCCGGGGGGGCTCGAGCGGCTGCGGCTCTTCGAGGGCGTCGCGCAGGTCATCCTCGCGCTCACCGCGGAACGGCCGACGATCCTCTTCCTCGACGACCTCCAGTGGTGCGACGGCGAGTCGTGCGCGCTCGTCAACTTCCTGCTCCGCCGCCTCGAGCGCGTCCCGGTGATCTTCCTCGCCACGATCACCGCCGGGGAGATGTCGCGGGATCTTCCCGCGCGCCAGCTGGTCGCCGACCTCTCGTCGCAGCCACGGTGCCGGTCGGTGGACGTCACGCCGCTCACCGAAGACGAGGTCTGGCGGCTCGTGCGGCAGATGGGCAACATCCGCACGCCGACCGGCGCGCGGCGCTTCGCCCACCGGCTCTACGAGGTGAGCGACGGCAATCCGTTCCAGGTCATCGAGATCGCCAAGATGCTCTTCGCCGAGGGCCTCCTCGCGGTCACGCCGGTCTCGCGGGAATGGGTGATTCCGGCGGAAGCGGATGCGCAGAGCTTCAGCCGCATCGAGATCCCGCGCTCGGTGCGCGACGCGCTCTCGGCCCGGATCGCCCGGCTCCCGTACGAGCTACGCGACCTGCTCGCCTCGATCGCGGCGGCCGGGCGGCCGGTGCGCACCGAGGTGCTCTCTCGGGTCCACGGATTCTCGCGGCTCCGCGTGGCGGCACTGGCGGATGCGCTCGTCGAGCGCCACCTCGTGGATGAGGAAGAGGGCAGCTATCGCATGGCGCATCCGCTGATCGGCGAGTTCGTGCGGTCGGACCTCACGACGGCCCGCCGCGGCGAGCTGCATCACGCACTGTCACTCGCGCTGGAAGAAGCGTCGCGGCCGGAGCGACTCAAGGAGCAGGCGGGGGAGATCGCGTGGCATGCGGAGCGTGGTGGGGACGACGAGCGGGCGTTCCGCTTCGCGCTGATGGCGGCGGAGAATGCCCGCGAACGGCTGGGGTTCGATGAGGCGCTCGCGTGGCTGCAGCTCGCGAATCGCGCGATGCCGGCGTCCCGCTCGATCCTGGACGAGCATCTCGCCGCGCTCGCGCAGCAGGCCGGCTGGGAAACGATTCCCGACCTCAGCGGGGATCCGGATCAGGTTGCGCTGCGGAACACGGATATCGATCTCCGGATCGCCGCGCGCAGCGGCTAGCCGCACCCCTCCAGTGATTCGCGCATTTCGACGGCGGTGCGCCATCGGTCTTCGGCGCGGCGCTGGAGCGCGCGGGTGACGGCGTTCGCGAGCAGCTCGGGCGTGTCGGGCCGGAAGGTGCGCACGTCGGGCGCGTCCCCCGAGAGCTGGAGCTGGAGCACGACGCTCTGGTTCCGGTGCGCGAAGGGCGGGCGTCCCGCCAGCGACTCGAAGAGCACGCACCCGACGGCGTAGAGATCGGTCCGGTAGTCGAGGTCGACGGCACCGGTCGCCTGTTCGGGGCTCATGTATCCCGCGGTGCCTACCGTCATCCCCGCGGCCGTCACCCGGTCCCCCGCCGCCACTTCCACCGCCCGCGCCACCCCGAAGTCCACCAGCACGGCCCCCTGCCCCGAGATGATGATGTTCTCCGGCTTCACGTCGCGGTGCATGATGTGCGCCGTGTGGGCATGCCCGAGGGCATCGAGCACGTCCTTCCCGACCCGGCAGGCATCCGCCACGCTCAGCTGGCGCGACCGCGAGAGGCAGGTGCGGAGCGTCGGCCCCGAGATGAGGGGCATGACGTAGTACACGAGCCAGTCGCGCTGCCCCCAGTCGAGCACCGGTGCGATCAGCGGGTGGTCGAGGCTCGAGGCAACGCGGATCTCGCGGAGGAACCGCTCCGCCATGGCACTGACCTGGAGCTCCGGGTGCAGCACCTTGAGCGCGACGGCGCGACCCTCCTTGTCCTGGGCGCGGTAGACCCGCGCGGCGCCGCCGCGCGCGATCTCGCGCTCGACGTCGTACACGTCGGCCAGCATCTCGCGAACGACCGGCAGGAGGTCGCGTCCCATCAGCAGGCCACCGGGACGCGCCGGCGCCGGTGGTCGGCGTGGGGAATGAAGGCTGGGTCTGGCGTTCCCTGCATCTCGCGCCCGTCTCGGGGGGATGCTCCAAGATACGCCCGAATACCGCGCTAGAGAATGTACCGGCGCAGGTCGTCGTCGTTCACGATGGTCGAGAGCGTGTCGCGCACCTTCGCCGCATCGTACACGATCCGCTTCTCCGGATGCTCGGGCAGGTCGAAGAGGAGCTGCTCCATGAGGGCCGCCATGACCGTGTGGAGGCGGCGCGCGCCGATGTTCTCCATCCGGTCGTTCGCGGCAAAGGCCATGCGCGCGAGCTCCGCCACGGCGTCCTCGGTGAAGACGAGCTCCGCCCCCTCCGCCGCCACGAGCGCCTGGTACTGGCGCGTGAGCGCGTTCTCCGGCTCCGTCATGATCCGGATGAAGTCCGCCTCGGTGAGCGGCGTGAGCTCCACACGGATCGGGAAGCGTCCCTGCAGCTCGGGGATCAGGTCCGACGGCTTCGACACGTGGAACGCGCCCGCGGCGATGAACAGGATGTGATCGCTCCGCACGTAGCCGTACCGCGTCTGGATCGTCGAGCCCTCGACGATGGGGAGGAGATCCCGCTGCACGCCCTCGCGCGAGACGTCCGGGCCGGAGCCCTGGGAGCGCTCGCCGGCGATCTTGTCGATCTCGTCGATGAAGATGATGCCGTGGTTCTCGACGCGGTCGAGCGACTCGTTCACCACGTCGTCCATGTCGACGAGCTTCTTGAGCTCCTCGTCGACGAGCACGCGCCGCGCCTCGGGGACGCGCACCCGCCGGCGCTTGGTGCGCTTCGGCATCATCTCCTGCAGCATTTCCGTGAAGTTGATGTCCGCGCCCTCCATGCCCTGCGGCGGCTGCATCAGGTCGAACATCGGGTAGTTCTGCGGCGCGACCTCGATCTCGACTTCCCGATCGTCGAGCTTGCCGTCGGCCAGGAGCTTGCGCAGCTTCTCGCGCGAGCGGGCGCGCCGCTCCTCGTCGGCGGTCTCGACGTGCGCCCCGCCGCCGGGCGCCACGACGAACACCTTGTCGCGCGGCTCGGCGTCGGGTCGGCCCGCCGTGCGGCCGTCGGGCGCGGCCGGCGGCGCCGGGAGCAGGAGGTCGAGGAGCCGCTCGTCGGCCCGCTGCTCCGCCTGCGGGTAGACCTCATCCTCCCGCTCGGTCCGCACCATGTTGATGGCGGCGTCCACGAGGTCCCGCACCATCGATTCCGCGTCCCTGCCGACGTAACCCACCTCGGTGAACTTGGACGCCTCGACCTTGATGAAGGGTGCCCCCGACAGCCGCGCGAGCCGCCGCGCGACTTCGGTCTTTCCGACGCCCGTCGGGCCGATCATGATGATGTTGTACGGCGTGATCTCGTCACGGATGTCGTCCGGGGCCTGTGCGCGGCGCCAGCGATTGCGCACGGCGATCGCCACGGCGCGCTTGGCCGCCTCCTGGCCCACGATGTAGCGGTCGAGCTCCGCGACGATCTGCCGCGGCGGCATCTCCTCGAGCCACGGCGGTGGCAGCTCGTCGGCTGGCGTTCCGTTGTCGCCTGCGGGATCGGTCATGGGGCCCTGTATGACGGTCACGATCCGGGCTCGCCGAGCTCGAGGATCGTGATGTTCCGGTTGGTGAAGACGCAGATGTCCGCCGCGATCTCGAGCGAGCGCTGCGCGATGTCGCGCGCGGTGAGGCCCGGAACCTCGAGGAGCCCCCGCGCGGCGGCGAGCGCGTAGTTCCCGCCCGAGCCCACCGCGACGATTCCGTCGTCCGGCTCGATGAGCTCGCCGCTTCCGCTCAGGAGGAAGCTGTGTTCCCGGTCGCCGACCACGAGCAGCGCATCGAGCCGTCGCAGCATCCGGTCGCTCCGCCAGTCCTTGGCCAGCTCGACGGCCGCCCGCGGCAGGTTGCCGGGATACCGCTCCAGTTTCTCCTCGAACTTCTCGTAGAGCGTGAGCGCGTCCGCCACGGACCCGGCGAAGCCCGCCAGGACCTTGCCACCCTTGAGCGCGCGCACCTTGACCGATTTCCCCTTCATGACCGTATCCCCGATCGTCACCTGGCCGTCGCCGCCGAGGGCGAGGCGGCCGTCCTTGCGGACGGCGATGATCGTGGTGCCGTGGAAGGTCATGAGAGAACGTTGCGCATGCGATCAGCGTCCGAAGAGGTGAGTTTCCGGATCCGGCTTGACGGGATCGTTGAACAGGAGATCGAGTTCGACACGTACCGCCGGCAGCTCGAATGAGGTGCCCGGTTGTGAGAACGCCGATCCAGCATTGAATCGGAACGAGCCGCCGACCGTGCCGATGGAGTAGCGGCAGCCTTCGACATCGAAGTTGGGGCGCTCCTCGGGAGGCTTCGGACAGTCCTCGAAGTTCCCGAAGCCCGAGGCGATCAGGTCGAACTCTCCGCTGTTCGCGACAAACTCGAGCGACGCCTCGCGGTAATACGCGCGCATCTCACCCTCGACCGTCTGATCCGGGACGACGGTGGCGCTGACCGACGACGGGAAGGTCTCCCGGAACCCCGCTTCGACGGCAATGGACGAGGCGACGGTGCCGGTCCCGGCACTGAGCTCGGTCCAACCGTCCAGACGCGACACCCCGTACGTCGTCGAAAATGTCTCAAGCCGGAGCGTGACCAGCGCCTGGCTGGCGAGCATGCTGTACTGCCCCATCGTGCCGATCTCGGGCGCAAGGTTGACGACCGTTCGGAGCGCCCAGTCGTGAACGGATATGCCGTCGATCCCGAGGGCCGTGACGAGCGCCGCCTGTTCCTCCGGCGTGAAGGCGCCGCCAGCCTCCGTGCTGTCCCCGCATCCCGCCATGTGCAACGCACCAGCCAGCAATCCCGCCGTCGCGACGCGCGTCCGCATGTGTCCACCAGCCGGCAAGGGTGTCTATGCTCTGGGATGCGCCTGATTATACACCTTTTTCAGCCGCTCCACGCTCGTGTGCGTATAGATCTGCGTCGTACTGAGCGAGGCATGGCCGAGAAGCTCCTGGACCGCGCGGAGATCCGCGCCGGCGTCCAGCATGTGCGTCGCGAAGGTGTGTCGCAGCGAGTGCACCCGGAGCTCGTTGCCGCCCACGGCATCGAACATCCGGTGCATCGCCAGCTGCACGCTCCTCGGCGTGAGGCGCTTGCCTCGCCGTCCGAGGAAGAGCGCGCGCCGGTCGCCACCGGGAAGCCGGGCGACGGTCTCGCGAAGATTGAGGTAGCGCCGGAGGGCCAGCACCGCCCGGGAGCCGATCGGCACGATCCGTTCCTTCCGGCCCTTGCCGCGTACCCGTGCCTGATCCGACAGCAGGTCCACCGACTCGAGCGAGAGCCCGGCGAGCTCGGAGAGCCGCATCCCGGTCGAATAGAACAGCTCGAGCATCGCGAGGTCGCGCACGGGCTGGAATTCGTCGAGCTTCGCCCGCTCCTCCGCCCACGCGAAGAGCTGCTCGGTCTGGGCGCGCTCCATGTGCGTCGGCAGGCGCTTGTCGAGCTTGGGCACGCGCGCGGCCTTCGCGATGTTGTTCGGAACCGCGTGGTGCTCCTGCAGGTACCGGTAGAGGCTGCGCACCGCGCTCAGCGCGCGCGCCGCTGACCGCTTCGAGAGCCCCCGTCGCTGCATGTCGCCCAGGAAGCCGCGGAGTCCAAGGCGATCCACGGTCCCCCACTGCCACGTCCCATAGTGCCGCCCGCAGAACTCGGCGAACGCCTCGAGATCGCGACGGTACGCGGTGACGGTATGCGGCGACTGCTGCCGTTCGTCGGCGAGGTGGCGGAGGAAGTCCCGGGCCTCGGACGGAAGGACGGAAGGACCGGCGGACGGAAGGCTCATGGGGCGTCGATCCATTCCCGCAGGTCGGCGAGCGCGATCTCCGCGAGCCGCTGCTTCTTCCCGCTCTTGCTCAGGCGCACACCCTTTCCGTCCTTCCGTCCTTCCGTCCTCCCATCAACCTCCACCAATCCGAAATTCGCATTCATCGGCTGGAAGTGCTTCGGATCGGCCTCCGACAGGTAGCGGTAGAGCGCGCCGAGCATCGTCGTCGGCGGCGGCACGCGAACGTCCTTCCCCTCGAGCCGTCGCGCCAGGTTGGTTCCGGCGAGCAGCCCGGTGCCGAGCGATTCGGTGTACCCCTCGACCCCGGTGAGCTGCCCGGCGAAGAAGAGGCGGTCATCGTCGCGCGCGGTCAGGCCCGGGCCCAGCGTGGCCGGGCTGTTGAGGTACGCGTTCCGGTGGATGCTCCCGTAGCGGAGGAACTCGGCGTCGCCGAGACCCGGGATCATCGAGAACACCCGCTTCTGCTCGGGGATCCGGAGCCGCGTCTGGAAGCCGACGAGGTTCCACATCCGTCCGGCCCGGTCCTCGCGACGCAGCTGCACCACGGCGTACGGCTCGCGCCCGGTGCGAGGATCGGAGAGCCCGACCGGCTTCATCGGCCCGAAGCGCGGCGTCTCCCGGCCGCGCCGCGCCATTTCCTCGATGGGGAGACACCCTTCGAAGTAGGGCACCGCATCGAAGTCGTGGCCCGCGTACTGATCGGCCGCCGAGAGCGCGTCGATGAAGCCCTCGTACTCCTCCCGGCTCATGGGACAGTTGAGGTAGTCGTCGCCCTCGCCCTTCCCGTACCGGGAGAGTGCGTACAGGCGGTCGTGATCGAGCGAATCCGCCGCGACGATCGGCGCGATTGCGTCGTAGAACGCGAGGGCGCCGGTCCCGAGCCGTTGCGAGATCGCCTCGGCGAGGCGGTCGGACGTGAGGGGCCCCGTTGCGACCACCCCCGGTGACGGGAGCGCTGTCACTTCCTCGCGGACCACCGTGATGCGCGGGTGCGCGTGGATGCGCTCGTGGACGAGCCGGGAGAACACGTCGCGGTCCACGGCGAGCGCGGTGCCACCAGGCACGCGCGCCTCGTCGGCGCACGGAAGCAGCAGGCTACCGAGCAGGCGCAACTCGGCCTTGAGCAGGCCGTGGGCGTTGGACGTTTCGACCGACTTGAAGGTGTTGCTGCAGACGAGCTCGGCGAGCCGGTCGGTCTGGTGCGCCGGGGTGCGCACGACCGGGCGCATCTCGTGGAGCGTCACCGAGACCCCACGCTCGGCGAGCGCCCAGGCGGCCTCCGAGCCGGCGAGACCGCCGCCGACTACGGTGACCCTCACGCCAGTGCCGCCTCCTCGGGCTCGGAGACGACGATGCGATTGCCGCACTTCATGCAGGTCCGCGTCTCTCCCTCGGCGCGGGTCTTCTTCTGCTCCATGCCGACCCAGCCGCACTCGGGGCAGGTCTCGGCCACGGGCTTGTTCCACGTCGAGAAATCGCATGCCGGGTAGTTCATGCAGCCCCAGAACGACTTCCCCTTCTTGGTCCGGCGCTCGGCGAGGTCCCCGCCGTCCTTCGGGCACTTGATCCCCAGCGGAATCGAGCGCGTGCCCTTGCACTCGGGATAGCGCGTACAGGCCAGGAACTCGCCGAAGCGACCGGTCTTGATCACCATCGGCGCGCTGCAGAGATGGCACTTCTCATCGCTGGGCCGGTCCGGCGCACGATCCTTCTTGAGCGACTTCACGTAGTCGCACGTGTCCTTGTACTTGACGCACGCCAGGTACGGCCCGAAGCGGCCGGTCCGGAGCTCGATGGCCGAGCCGCAGCGCGGGCACTTCTCCTGCGCCAGCTTCGCCGAGTCGAGGCCGTGCGCCTCCGCCACGAGCGCGTTCAGGTCCACCGCCTCGAGCGCGTGCGTGAAGGGGCCGTAGAAGTCCCGCAGGACATCCTGCCATTCCTTCCCCTCTTCCTCGATCTGGTCGAGCTCCTCCTCCATCTGTGAGGTGAAGGCGACGTTGAAGATGTCGGGGAAGTTCCGCACCATCATCGTCTCGACCATCTCGCCGAGCTCGGTCGGGAAGAATCGCCGCTGGTCCACCCGCACGTACTCGCGGGCCGTGAGCGTCGAGATGATGGCGCTGTAGGTCGACGGGCGCCCGATGCCGAGGCGCTCGAGCTCCTTCACGAGGCTCGCCTCGGAATAGCGCGGCGGCGGCTCGGTGAAATGCTGCGACGGGGTGATCTCCTGCACCTCGACCTCATCGCCCTGCGAGAGCGGCGGGATCGGCGGGAGGTCCTCGACGCTCTTCCCCTCCTCGGCTTCGCGGCCTTCGGAGTAGAGGACGTGGTAGCCGTCGAAGATGAGGACCGATCCGGTGGCGCGGAACAGATAGCGACCGAGATCGAAGTCCACGATCGTCATGTCGTAGACGGCCGGCGTCATCTGGGACGCGACGAACCGCTGCCAGATGAGCTGGTAGAGGCGGTACTGATCAGGTTCGAGGTACCGCTGGACGTGCTCCGGCCGGCGCATCACGTCGGTGGGCCGCACCGCTTCGTGCGCGTCCTGCGCGCGCGCCGCCTTGCGGGTCGAGTACGCGTTCGGCGTATCGGGCAGGTACCGCTTGTCGTACTGCCGGCCGATGAAGTCGCGCACCGAGGCGATCGCCGCATCCGACACGCGGACCGAGTCGGTTCGCATGTACGTGATGAGGCCGGTCTGGCCGTCCTCGCCGATCTCGATGCCCTCGTAGAGATCCTGCGCGGCCCGCATCGTCCGGCGGCTCGAGAAGCCGAGCTTCTTCGCCGCCTCCTGCTGGAGCGTGCTCGTGGTGAAGGGCGCCGCGGGCTTCTTGCGCCGCTGCTTCTTCTCGACCGAGGACACGACGAACGGCATGGCGCGGACCGCATCCACGACCGCCTGCGCCGCGGCTTCGTCGGGCAAGACCGGCTTGTGGCCGTCGATCTTGTGCAGGGAGGCCTCGAACGTCTGGCCGCCGAACGCGCAGAGCGCCTCGATCGTCCAGTACTCCGTCGGCGTGAACGCGCGGATTTCGCGCTCGCGCTCGACGAGCAGCCGGAGCGCGACGGTCTGAACGCGGCCGGCGGAGAGCCCCGTCTTGATCGTCTTCCACAGAATCGGGCTCGCCTTGTACCCCACGAGCCGGTCGAGTATGCGGCGCGCCTGCTGGGCATCGACCTTGTTCTGGTCGATCTGCCCGGGCTGCGCCATCGCCTCGCGAATCGCTTCCTTCGTGATCTCGTGGAAGAGGATCCGCTCCGTCGGCACCCCGGTCCCGATCTGCTCCGCGACATGCCAGGCGATCGCCTCCCCTTCGCGATCGGGGTCGGTCGCGAGATAGACGTGGCTCGCTGCGCGGGCCGCTTTCTTGATGTCCGAGAGTGTCTGCGTCTTCCCCTTGATGGTCACGTACTCGGGGGTGAAGCGCCGGCCGTCTCCCTCGATCTCGACGCCGAGCTTTCGCGTCGGCAGGTCACGGACGTGACCCACCGTGGCCCGGACGGAGTAACCGGACCCGAGATACTTGCCGATCGTCTTTGCCTTGGTCGGCGACTCGACGATGACGAGTGCGTCCCCCGCACGAATGCCGGCGCCGTTCCCGGTGGAGCGCGACGCGCGGGCCTTGGTCGCGCGCTTCGTTCCCTTGCGGGCCGTCCCGGCCTTTGCCGCCTTCGCCGCCGGCTTCGCGGCCTTGGCCGATCTGGCAGGCTTTGCGGATGAGCTGGTCTTATTCGTCGCCATGAATGCAATCTGCCCCCGCAGGGGCTATCGAGGTCCAATGGAATGGGGTACCAAGAAAACGCACTGTCCCTGCCGTTCGCAAGGACGGCGTTTGTAACTCCTTGAGATGAAAGCGGTTACCATCCAGCGTATTGGCGGGCCATGGCTGCGATCGCCGCGGCGGTCTCCGTCGGAGGACCCTCGTTCATCACTTCC
>JAICNA010000212.1 GCA_025928955.1 Gemmatimonadales bacterium
AGGCCGAAGCGGGGGCGTCGGAGGCGCCGAAAGTGCAGTTCTGAGGTCGGTCGGGCGGTCGGACAGTCGGACGGTCAACGCAGAAGAACGACCCCGCGAGAAGCTTCGCGAGGTCGTTCTCTTTTCGGGCCCTTTCGACCGTCCGACCGACAGAGTTCAGTCCGTCACCACATCCGGCAGTACGTACCTGAGTGGATCGACCGGGCGGCCGTTGACGTGCACCTCGTAGTGAAGATGCGGGCCGGTGGCGAGTCCGGTATTGCCGACGAGGGCGATGTTCTGGCCCCGCTCGACACGCTGGCCGCGCCCGACCAGCAGCTTCGAGGCGTGGGCGAACCGGGTTTCAATCCCGTAGCCGTGATCCACCGTCACCACGTTGCCGTACCCCGCCTGCCAGCCGGCGGACGTGACGCGTCCGGCGGCTGGCGCCTCGATGGGCGTTCCGGCCGGGGCGGTCACGTCGATGCCCTCATGGGGGCGGGCGGTGTGGAGGATCGGGTGTTGCCGCATGCGGGAGAACGCGCTCGTCAGCCATCCCTGCGTCGGCATGATCGAGGGCATGGCGGCAAGGCGCTCGCGATGCGACACAAGGCTGTCCGCCGCCTCGCTGAACGACGTCGCGAGCAGGTTGGCCCGGCGGATCATGGCGTTGAGGTCGACCCGGATCTCGCCGGCCCGGCGCGCGAGCGTCGAGCGGGTGGGCGCCGCAGCAGCGGCGGCGGGGCCGCCGATGCCGGCCTCACGAACTTCGGGCGCAATCGGCTCCAGGTTCGCAAGGAGGCGGATGCGCTCATCACGGCCCGCCAGCGCCTCGAGCGTGTCGCCCAGCTCGTGCATGCGGCCGTGCAGGTCCCCGAGCTGCTCGGTGAGCTCGCGGTTTTCGGTTTCGAGACGGCTGGTGCGGGAGAGATCGATGGAGCGGGAGAGGCTGGCGTACCCGAGGAGCAGACAGACCCCGATGACGACGACCGTGATCCCGGCGACGAACTTGATAGCGGAGTACGAGACCTCGACGATGCGCGAGGGCTCGGAATCGTGCGGGACGAGAACGACTGTCCACCGGCGTCTGGCCATCGGCACTCACCTGGCTGGGGCGGGACTGCGCGCGTCCCCACTCACGCACCCCGCATGCCACGGAGTGTCCGGAAGAAGGGCTTAAGATGACCCGCGGTCCCCCAGATGTCAAGAAACAGGCCCGATACCTAACCCTATGTTTCGCAATGAGATTCGGGGTGTGTCCGGGGCGTGCAGCGGCGGAAATCCGTGGCGAAGTGCCAAAGTTCGTGCCTGCAGGGGTTTGCACCCCGAAGCAATCACGTCGTCGCGGGGCGGGGGAAGAGGTTCTCCGGCTTCCGGGTCCGGGCGCCCGCGAGCGCCGGGTCGAGCGCAGTCCGGATTCCGGCCGATTCGACCCGGCCGGCCTGGCCGAGAGCCTCCCAGAGCTCCTGCGCCTTGGTCGGCATGAAGGGGCTGGTCAGGATGGCCAGCCGGCAGAGCGCGGCGGCCACCGAGGCCAGCACGGAGTCGAGCTCCGGCTCCCGCCCGGCCTTGGCGAGCGCCCACGGCGCCGTCTGCTGCACGAAGAGGTTCGCCGCCGAGACCAGCGTCCACGCGGCGTCGGCGCCGCCTCGGAGATCGAACGCATCCATCGCTTCGACGTACGCCGCCACCGCGCCCCGCCCGGCGGCGTCCAGGGATGGGCCCTCGCCGGCGGCCGGCACGACGCCCTCCCGGTACTTCGCGAGCATGGCGAGCGCGCGAGAGGCGAGATTGCCGAGCCCGTCCGCCAGGTCGGAGGTGTACCGCTCCTCGAATCGCTCCCAGGTGAAGCTGCCGTCCGCATCCCACGGGATTTCCCGGAGAAGGAAGTACCGGAACGCGTCCGGACCGAACCGGCCGACGGCGTCGGACAGGTCGAGGCGCGTCCCGGCGCTCTTGCTGAATCGCTCGCCCTTGAAATACACGAAGCCATGCGCCCACACCCGTTCCGGAAGCGGGAGGCCGGCAGCCATGAGCATGGCCGGCCAGATGACCGTGTGGAACCGGGTAATGTCCTTGCCGATCACGTGGAGCTGGGCGGGCCATTCGGCCCGAGATTCGGCGAAGCGCGTCGCGGTCCAGTAGTTCGGCAGCGCGTCGAACCAGACGTAGGTCGTCTGCTGCTCGCCGTCGCTCGTCGGCCGGGGAAACGGAACGCCCCAGCTGAAGCGCGACCGGCTCGCAGAAATGTCCTCGAGGCCCTGGCGCAGGAATGCGAGGATCTCGTTCCGCCGGCTCTCCGGCTGGAGGAACTCGGCGTTGCCCTCGATGAGATCGATGAGCGACTCCTGGTAGCGGCTCAGCCGGAAGAACCAGTTCCGCTCCCGGACCCACTCGAGCGTCCTCGTCGGGTGGAGGACGCACTTCCCATCCACGATCTCCGCACCCTGCTTGAACGCCTCGCAGCCCACGCAGTAATAGCCCTCGTAGGCGCGCTCGTAGAAATCGTCCGGGTTCCGCTCGAAGATCCGCTCGATGAGCTCGCGCACCGCGGTGCGGTGGGTCTCGCTCGTCGTGCGGATGAACTGGTCGTAGGAAATGCCGAGGCGCGCCCACATCGTCCGGAACGCGCCGGCCACGCGCTCGGCGAGTGCCTCCGGAGCGATGCCTTCATCGGCGGCCGTCTGCGCCACCTTCTGCCCGTGTTCGTCCATGCCGAGGAGGAACCAGACCTCGTCTCCCTGGAGGCGGCGGTACCGGGCAATCGCATCCGCGCCGACCTTCTCGAAGGCATGGCCGAGATGCGGATCTCCGTTCGCGTAATCGATGGCGGTGGTGAGATAGACCCGGCCCACTACTCGCTCCCGGGGGCCGGCGCGTCGCCGCCACCACCACCGCGGCGCCGTCCACGCCGCCGGCGCCGCCGGCGGTTGCCGGATCGGCGCTCAGCCGGCTCGCCGTCGGGCGGCGAATGGGGCTCTCCGGTGTCCGCGGCGTCGGGAGCGATCGCAGCCGTCGGCGGAGGCGGCGGGGCAGGGTGAGCGGCGGGCTTCACCGCCGTGGCCGGGGCGGGGGCGGGAGGCGGCGTGGCGGCGGCAGCAGGAGTCTCGGCGCTCTCGAGCTCGTCCCGGAGCTGCACGAGCGAAATGATGCGTGAGGGCTGCCCTTCAGCGCGCAGGTACACCCGCTCGCGGAAGATGTCGACGGCCACGACCTTCTCGACCCCGACGGCCGTCCGGAGCGACTTCCCCTCCTTCGGGAACCGCTTCCGGCTCGCCACGTAGAAGTCGTGCTCGTACTTGAGGCAGCAGAGGAGGCGTCCGCACCCACCGGAGATCTGGCTCGGGTTGAGCGACAGATGCTGGTCCTTCGCGAGGCCGAGATTGACCGGCGAGAGCTCCTTGAGCCATGTGGAGCAGCAGTATTCCTTGCCGCAGCGCCCGACGCCGCCGAGGCGAGCGGCTTCGTCCCGCACGCCGATCTGGCGCAGTTCGATGCGCGTGCGGAAGAGGGTCGCGAGGTCGCGGACCAGCGTGCGGAAGTCGACGCGCTTCTCGGCGGTGAAGTAGATCGTGAGCCGTGCGCGGTCCCACTGCCACTCGGTGTCGCTCACCTTCATGAGCAGCTCGTGAGCGCGCACGCGGTCGATGACCTTGCGGCGCACCTCCTCCTCCGAGCGGCGCACTTCGTTGAAGGTCCGCACGTCGTCCGGCGTCGCGCGGCGCACGATGCTGCGCAGCGGCTCGGCGGCGCCGTCGGTGTCAGGCACCGCGCAGCCCGAGCAGGACGATCCGCACTTCTTCGCCGCGGTATCACCGATCGCGGAGATGCGGCCGAAGTCCTGGCCGCGGTCCGCCTCGACGATCACCGCCTCGGTGACGCGCAGCGGCTCCAGCGGATGGCTCCAGAGGAAATAGCCCTTCCGGGTCC
>JAICNA010000014.1 GCA_025928955.1 Gemmatimonadales bacterium
CGACGGTGCCCTCCGCTCCCTTCACGAGCCCCATCGCGAGCCGGAGCAGCGTCGTCTTCCCCGCGCCGTTGGAGCCGAAGAGGGCCACCCCATCCCCCGCAGCCACATCGAGCGTGACGCCATCGAGCGCCGGTACGTCGGCCCCCGGGAAGCGGAAGCGCGCGGCCGTGAATCGAAGGATCCGCTGCCGGTCGGTCATCGCCAGCGGGCTACCGCCTCGCGAACATCGAGTGGATACGGCTCGGCAAGGCGCACCGACCCGCAGCGCGCGAGCGCCGCGCGGCCGAGACTGGCGATCGACGTGCCGCCAGGGCCGCGCTCCCATGCGAGCTCCCGTCCGAGGAGCTCGCGGGGCGGCCCGTCGAATACCATGGCGCCGCGGTCGAGGAGGACGACACGGTCCGCGGCCGCGAGCATGGCATCCGCATCCTCCGCCGCGACCACGATCGCTGCGCCCCGCTCGCGCTCGGCGCCGATGAGCGACGCGACCACTGCCCGTCCCTCGGCATCGAGCGCGGAGTCCGCCTCGTCGAGGAGCCAGACCGATGGCGCAAACGCCAGGAGCGATGCGAAGACGACGCGCTGCTTCTCGCCGCCTGAGAGCGCCGACGGCCGGCGCCCGAGAAGGTGCTCGATGCCGAGCCGGCCGGCCGCATCCTCGACCGCTGCGCGGATGCGCTCCACCGGCCACCGGAGGTTTGCCGGGCCGAAGGCGACCTCTTCCCACACGGTGCCGGCGACGCCGGAGAGCTGAAGGTCCGGTACCGCCCCGATGTATGCGACGCGGCCGCGCAGCGCGGCGCGGCCTTCCGCCGCGTGCGGGTCAGCGCCGAGCAGGCGGACCCGGCCGGTGATCGAGCCACCCGTGAACCGTGGCGCGAGTCCCGCCGCAGCGAGGAGCAGTGTACTGGCGCCGGCGCCCGGGGAGCCGTAGAGCCAGCAGATCGTTCCCTCGGGCACCGTCAGCGATACGCCCGCGAGCGCAGGTGCGTCGACGCCCGCGTACCGGAACGTCACCTCCTCGAGCTCGACCGCGCTCACAGGAATCGCCACGCGGCCGAGGCCATCACCGCGAGCAGCGCCGCCCAGCGAAGCATCCGGTCCCGCGCTGTCACGGAAGGCGGATCGAGCGGCGTGCGCGCCTGCCCGCCGCCGAAGCCGCGCACCTCGAGCGCCATCGCCCGGTCGTCCACTTCGGCCAGCGTGCCGAGGACGAGCGGAAGCGTGAGTGGCACGAGCGCGCGAAGCCGACCCGCCGCGGACCCGCCGATCCGCAGGCCCCGCGCGCGCTGCGCCTCGAGAATCGCGGCTGCCTGACGGCGGAGTCGCGGCGCCGCCTCGAGAGTCGAGACGACGAGGTAGGCCGCGCTCAGCGAAGCGCCGCGCGCCGATGCCGCATCGAGAAACCGCGACGGCTCGAAGCCGCGGATGAGCATGAGTGACGCGGTCGCCACCGCGCCGAGCCGCGAGCCCTGGGCGATGGCGGCGGCGAGTCCTTCGCCGCCCGGCAGGATCGCATGGAGCAGCAGGAGAAACGCCCACAGCGGGAGCGTGAGCAGTGCTGCCGCGAGGACGGTGCGCGTCATCCCGGTGACCACCGCCGCCGCCGCGACGACGGCGTACAGGGCCGCGGGACCGGCCGGCGCAGGCAGCAGGAAGGCGAGCAGTCCGGTCGCGAGGACGAGAAGGAACGGCGTGTACGGGTGCAGCTTCACCGGCCGACGGCCCGCACCGCCCAGGGGTAGCGGGCCGCCACCCGCATCGGCAGGGCGCGCAGGGCGGCACCCACGAGGGCGAAAACGATCATCTTGTCGACCAGGTCGGTCCCGACGCTCGCGGCCGTCACCGCCTGGGCGCGCGTCAGGCCCGCACCGGCGAGGAGCGTGGTGACGGCGGTGACGCCGGTGGCGGTGACGCCGCGAAATACGACGTACGAGATGAGTGCGGAAACGACGCCGCCGCCGACGCCGGTGAACGCTCCCCACCCGAGCGAAGCCGCCGTCGAGCGGAAGCCGCGACCCCGCGCCGCCAGTGCCGCGAGGAGCGCGATCGCGACCTGCACGAAGCCGAACGGCAGCCAGATGAAGCCCTCGTACAAGGACCGCACCACCTGGCTCACGAGTCCCGTGACGACGCCGACCACCGGGCCGGCGAGCGCCGCCGTGAGCACGGTGCCGATCGTGTCGAGATAGAGCGGAAGGCCGAGCTGGTTGGTGAGGAAGCCCATGGCCAGGTTGATGGCAACGGCCGACGGGATGAGGACCAGGAGCCTTGGGGACACGGGCGTAGTCGGTCCGCTGTCGGGGAGTCTATATTTCGCGTATCGGAAGAAACCAATCTCTCGGGCGGCCAGCCGTCCGGCAACCCTCGTCACTGCGTTCGCGCCGTTACCGTGCAACCCATGCGTGTTCTCTCTGTTCTCGCCGGGCTGGCCGCCGTCGCCGCCCTCACCGGCTCGGCTCATGCCCAGCGCCCCGTCACGATCCCGCCGGGTCTCATCGAGGACGTCCGGTTCCTCTCGGACGACCGCCTCGCCGGGCGGCTCACCGGCAGCGCGGGCGCCGACTCGGCGGCGGAGTACATCGCGCGGCGGTTCGCGGAAGTCGGGCTCCAGCCGGGGCGCGAGGGATGGTTCCAGGAATTCCAGATCGACCCCGCAGCCCCCGGGGTCAGGCGCGCCCAGCTGCCCAGCATGCGCGGCCGCAACGTGATCGGCATCCTGCCCGGACGGGATCCGGCGCTGCGCCGGGAGACGGTCATCGTCGGCGCGCACTACGACCATCTCGGGAATGGTGAATTCGGCACGCTGAACCCCGACAGCACCGGACGCATCCACAACGGCGCCGATGACAATGCGTCGGGCACTGCCGCGCTGATTCACATCGCGCGCGCGCTCGCCGCCGCGCCGCCGCTGCGCACGGTGGTCTTCATCGCCTTCTCGGGCGAGGAGCTGGGTCTCATCGGCTCATCGCACTACGTCAAGGAACCGCTCTACGGACTCGACGGCACCGTCGCCATGATCAACCTGGACATGGTCGGCCGGCTCCGGAACGGGCGGCTCATCGTGTACGGCACCGAAACGGCGAAGGAGTTCCCGGCGCTGCTCGACTCGCTCAACTGGTATCAGGGGTTCGACCTCAAGAAGCAGGGTGACGGCTACGGCCCGAGCGATCACTCCTACTTCTACGCCATGAAGCGGCCGGTGCTCCATCTCTTCACCGACCTGCACGAGGACTATCACCGGACCACCGACGACTGGCAGAAGATCAACTTCGAGGGAATGGCCCGCGTCATCAGCTTCACGGCGGGCCTCACGTCGGCGCTCGGCGGGCGCAGCCTGCCGCTCACCTTCGTGGAGGTGCCGGTGAAGGCCACGCATGCCATGGCGGAGCGCGCGGATTCGCTCGCGGTGGCGGGAGGACCCGGCTCGGGCGCGGTCCAGACGCGCGGTTATGGTGCCTACCTCGGATCGATCCCGGACATGGCATCGAGCCCCGGGGGCGTCCGCCTCATGGGCGTGAGCAAGGGCAGCCCCGCCGAGCAGGCGGGTCTCCGCATGGGCGACATCATCACGCGGATCGGCGAGCACGACGTGCCCGACCTGCAGGCCATGACCGTCGCGCTCCGGAGCTTCCGGCCCGGCGACTCCGCGGCGATCTCGCTGCGGCGTGGGGACGACACGCTCAAGGTGGACGTGACCTTCGGGCGGCGGCAGTAGCGATGCCGGTGCTCGACGGAGACCGGATCGTCGCCGCGCTCCGAGGCGCCTTCGCGCGCGATGTGGGACGCGTGGCCCTCCTGCGGCTCGCGGCGGAGCGCATGCGCGCCGCCGGCGCGCCGTACACGTCGGTCTACATGTACATGCTGCACGGCGACGAGCTCGTGCTCGAGGCCCACGACGGGCGCGAGACGGAGCATACCCACATCGCCGTGGGGCACGGCGTCTGCGGAACGGCAGTGGCCACGCGGACCGACCAGAACGTGCCCGACGTGCGGGCCATCGACAACTACATCGCGTGCAATACCTGGACGCGGTCCGAGCTGGTCGTACTGATCCGTCGCGGTGACCTGATCCTCGGCCAGATCGACGTGGACAGCGACGAGCCCGATCCATTCACGCCGGAGGAGGAAGCCGAAGTCCGGAAGGTGGCGGACGCCCTGGCCGTGCTCCTGTAGGTCGAACTGACGCAGGGCCACGGCGGCGGGTGTCAGGACATGCAGCTGTGGTGCAATCCAGACTTGCCATGGAAGCATGCGTGCGCGCTCCGGTTCGGACCCCGGGGCGCGCATCTGTTTTTCGCCCCGGTTCGCGTCTATGCCACCGAACGACTCAAGTATCTTCCGGCATGGTCCAGACGTTCACCCGTGATATCCGGGGCGTACAGCTCTTCGAGCGGCGCGTGGGAGGGGGCCCGCCGGTGGTGGTGCTGCACGGCGGGCCCGGGGCGCATCACGACTACCTGCTTCCCGGATTCGATGCGCTTGCCGCTGGGCGGACGCTCATCTACTACGATCAGCGCGGCGGAGGCCGCTCCGCCGTCCCGCGCGACGTGCCGGTCGGGTGGAAGGAGCACGTGGCTGACCTGGAGGCGTTGCGCTCGCTCTGGCAGCTCGAGCGGATGCCGCTGGTCGGTTATTCGTGGGGCGCGCTCCTCGCCCTGCTCTATGCGATCCATCATCCCGAGCGCGTCGAGCGGCTCGTGCTCGTCTCGCCGGCGCCCACCTGGCGCGAAGCGCGGGCCCGCTTCGAGGCGAGCTTCGCCGAGCGGAATACCGCACCGGCCCTGCAGGCGGAGCGGCGCGCGCTCCGGGAGAGCGGCCTTCGCGAGCGGGATCCCGACGCCTACCAGAAGCGCCTCTTCGAGCTCAGCGTCGTTCCCTACTTTCATGACCCTGCGCTCGCGAAGGACCTGACTCCGTTCCGCGTCACCGGCCGCACCCAGCAGGAAGTGTGGGAGAGCCTCGGTGACTACGACCTCCGCCCCGCGCTCCGGGCCCTGCACCTGCCCGCCACCGTGCTGCACGGCGATGCCGACCCGATACCCTCCGACATCGCGCGCGCAACGGCAGCGGCGCTCCGCGCGGACTTCCACCTGATCGAGCGGTGCGGTCACGTGCCGTACGTCGAGCGGTTCGACGAGTTCGTGCGCATCGCCGGCGATGCGCTGGCCCGGCCGCTCCCCTGACGCCGATGCAGCGCCTCTCCCCCTTCGACCTCGTGTTCGGCCGCATGGTCGACGAGCGCTTTCCCCCGCTGCGCGCGGCGCTCGACGGCACGGAGCCCACGGATCGCGATACGTTCATCATGACGCGCGAAGCGATCCAGCTCGTTCGCGACCTGCGCCCGGACGATGGCATGGGCGAGGCGATCGATCAGCTCGTTGCGCTCGTCCACCACGCCTATCTCTTCTGGGCCGACGGCCGGATCGTGGTGGACGTGGAGCCCGCGCTCCTCGACGCGGCCGCGGTCGCGCGCGAGGCTCCCGCCGGAGCATGGTACGCGCGCTTTCCCGAGCGGCGCGTCTGGGCGCAGGTGGTCGAGGGCGCTGCGCACGAGCCGCTCGACGGCTGCTTCACGCACCCCCTTCCCGGCGAGTCGCTCCGCGTGCTGGGCGTCTTCGGCCTGCACCCCGATCGCGCCGGCTTCAGCGTGGTCGAGGTGACCGGGCCGCGCGCCCCCGCGCTCGCACGCGAGTCCGGCGAGCCACTCTTCGCGCCGTTGATGGATGGAGGGGCTGCTGCCGGCCTGCGATCGATCGCCGGAGAGGAAGAGCTCCTCGAGATCGGCTGGCGCGCCCGCGGCGGCGCACGCCCGGCATGAGTCCCGGGCTCGAAGGACCGCTCGATCGCCAGGCGGCGGCGCACGTGCTCGAGCAGATCGCCGACTTCCTCGAGCTGAAGGGGGAAAACGCGTTCCGCGTCCGCGGTTTCCGGGTCGCGGCGCGGGCCGTGGCCACGCTGCCCACCGATCTCCGCACGGCCATCGCCACCGGCGCGCTCGGTGCGGCAAAGGGCGTCGGGCCCGCCACGCTCCGCATCGTGACCGAGCTCGCGGAAACCGGACGGGCGTCGATGCTCGAGGAGCTCCGCGAGCAGATTCCGCCCGGCCTGGTCGAGATGATGCGGGTGCCGGGGCTCGGCATCGCGAAAATCCGCCAGGTTCATGAGCGGCTCGATATCGAGTCGCTGCCCGAGCTCGAGGAGGCGGCGCGCGACGGGCGCCTCGCGGCGTTGCCCCGCTTCGGCCCGAAGACGGCGGACAACATCCTGCGGGGGATCGCCTTCGTCCGGCAATCGGCGGGACACCGGCTCTTTCATCACGCGGCCGACGAAGCCGAGGCGCTGCGCGCGGCACTGGGACGGCTCCCCGGAGTGCTCGCCGCACACGTGGCCGGCGAGGTGCGGCGCTGCACCGAGATCGTCCGGCAGGTGGTGCTCGTGCTGGTGGCCGACGTGGCGCCGGGCGAGCTGTTCCGGCGCCTGAGCCAGCTGCCGGGCGTCGACGAATTCGCCGGCCAGGACGAGCGCCGGGTGACGCTGCGCTTCACCGGCGGCTCGAGCGCCCAGGTCATCGTCACGACGCCCGTCAATGCGGGCGCGGTCCTGGTGCAGGCGACCGGAAGCGAGGAGCACCTGCGCGACGTGGCGCTCAGGGCCGCCTCCGAGGGCTACAGCCTGCAGGGCGCCGCGCTCTGGCGGGGCAGTGAGTTCGTTCCCACGCCGGACGAAGAACGCTTCTATGCGGCGCTCGGTCTCGCCTGGATCCCGCCGGAGATGCGCGAAGGCATGGACGAGATCGCGCTCGCCGCGGCGGGGACGCTGCCGCAGCTCGTCGAGCGGCGGGACCTGTCGGGCCTCCTCCACTGTCACACGAAGTATTCGGACGGCTCGAACACGGTCGAGGAGATCGCCGTCGCGGCGAGGGATGCGGGATACTCGTGGGTCGGGATCACCGACCACAGCGCCGCGGCGTCGTATGCGGGTGGTCTCGCGCCGGGGGATCTCCAGCGGCAGGCCGATGAGATCGACACCGTCAACGCCCGGCTGGACGGCATCACCGTCCTCAAGGGCGTCGAAGCCGACATCCTGCAGGATGGACGGGTGGACTACGACGAGTCGATCCTGGCCCGGCTCGATTTCGTCATCGCGTCGGTGCACAGCCGCTTCAACATGGATCGCGCCGCGATGACGGCGCGGATCCTCTCCGCGATGGACAACCCGTACCTCACCATTCTCGGCCATCCCACCGGGCGCCTCCTCCTCGCGCGCGATCCATATCCGGTGGACATGGAAGCGGTCATCGCGAAGGCGGCGGAGACCGGCGTGGCCCTCGAGATCAACGCCGACCCCCATCGACTCGATCTCGACTGGCGCATGGCGGCCGCCGCGCGGCGGGCGGGCGCCGCCATCTCGCTCGGCGCCGACGCCCACAACGTCGCCGGCCTCGGCTACATCTCGTTCGGGATCTCGATGGCGCGCAAGGCGGGCCTTCAGGGAAGCGATATCGTCAATTCGCTCGGTGCTGCGGACTTCCTCACCTTCGCGCGGCGGCGTCGGTGAACTGGAAGCCGCGCGGGCGCCGCGGGCCGTCGGAGGCCGCCGAAATGATCCGGCGTCTCCGGGAGCTCTATCCGGACGCGCATTGCGAGCTCGATCACCGGAACGCCTTCGAGCTTCTCTGTGCCACGATCCTTTCGGCACAGTGCACCGACGCGCGGGTGAATCTCGTCACGCCCACGCTCTTCGCGCGCTATCCCGACGCGGCGACACTGGCCGGCGCTCGGCAGGAAGACGTGGAGGAGATCATCCGATCGACCGGCTTCTTCCGCAACAAGGCGAAGAGCCTCATCGGGATGGCGCTCGCCGTCGTCGAACGGCACGGCGGCACGATTCCGCGCGCCATGGACGACCTGCGCACGCTTCCCGGCGTGGGCAGGAAGACCGCCAACGTGATTCTGGGGAACGCCTACGGCATCAACGAGGGCGTGACCGTGGACACCCACGTGGGACGCCTCAGCCGGTACCTCGGGCTCACGAAGCACGACGATCCGGAAAAGGTGGAGCAGGATCTCATGCGGCTGGCACCGCGCGAGGAATGGACGCTTCTCTCCCACCTGCTCATCTTCCACGGCCGCCGGGTCTGCATCGCCCGCCGGCCGCAGTGCGACCGCTGCGTGCTCGCGGACCTGTGCCCCTCGGCGTTCGTCGCGCCCGGCGCACCGCCGAAACCGGTCAGTCGAGCTGCCCCGTCACGCGCGCGAGCCAGCCGCGAATCCCCGGCGGCGGCGCCGGCGCGAGGTCGCTCGGCAGGCGCTCGCGCGTCTTCAGATCGCCGAAAACCACCGTCCCCGTAATCCGGACCACCAGCCCGTTCGCCTCCGACGCGTCGCGGTTCTTCCGCTGGTGCGACACGCTGCCGAAGACCGTCGAGCAGTCGTTCTCGATCTCGGTGCCCGACGGGACCGTGATCACGATCGAGCCGAAGAAGTTGTTCACGTCCACCTCGAGCACGTTCGACCCGAAGGTGGCGTCCCGCAGATCGATCTCGAGCTCGCCGAACATCGTCTGCAGCTCGAGTGCGTAGGGCGCCGTCCAGCGCCCCCTGCGCTTGGTGGTGCCGAAGGTCGCGGACAGCCGAATGACGTCCGGCGGATTGACCCACCCCGGGTCCGACGCGGCCGGCACGACGTCGTACCCGCCGGTGGGCTGGAGGTCCGCGACGATCGCCGCGACGGCCGCCGCGGACGGCGCCTCGCCGATGAGCGCGAGCCGGAGCTCGTGGACTTCCGCGGAGATCCGCTGCTCGGCGGCCGCCGCCTCCAGGAGCGCCTGCGCCTCCTCGCGCGCCAGCGTAAGCTCGTCCGGGTTCATCCGGGAGAATATATCGCCTAGTTTCCGTGATGAGCGCACATCGTCTCGCCACCGCCGCCTCGGCCTACCTGCAGAGCGCCTCTCATCAGCCGATCGACTGGTACCCCTGGAGCAGCGAAGCATTCGCCGCGGCGAAGCACGAGGATCGCCCCGTGCTGCTCGACATCGGGGCGGTCTGGTGCCACTGGTGCCACGTCATGGACGGCGAGTCGTACGAGGATCCCGCGCTCGCCGAGTTCCTCAACGCGCACTTCGTCTGCATCAAGGTCGACCGCGACGAGCGGCCGGACGTGGATGCGCGCTACCAGCGGGCAGTGCAGGCGCTGACCCGCCAAGGCGGATGGCCGCTCACCGCGTTCCTCACGCCCGATGGCGAGGTCTTCTACGGGGGGACGTACTTCCCGCCCGAGGGCAAGTTCGGCCGGCCCAGCTTCCGGACGGTCCTCGAGAGCGTGCTGGCCGCCTGGCGGGAGCGGCGTGACCAGGTGGGCGCGCAGGCGGCGGCGATCCGGCGGCTGGTCGAGGAAGATCTCGACGAGGCCCGCCCCGGCGAGGTGGACGCGACGGCGCTCGATGCCGCCGTGGCGCAGATGCGCGCAGTGTTCGATTCGGTGCACGGCGGCTTCGGCGACCAGCCAAAGTTTCCGCATCCGGCGGCGGTCGCACTGCTGCTCAACCGGTGGGCCGATGCCCCCTCGGACGAGCTGCGTACGATGATCGCGCGGACGCTCGACGGCATGGCCTCCGGCGGCATCCACGACCAGCTCGGCGGCGGCTTCCACCGCTACAGCGTCGATGCGCAGTGGATCGTCCCCCACTTCGAGAAGATGTCCTACGACAACTCCGAGCTGCTCCGCGTCTATGCCGATGCCGCTGCCGCGCTCGGGCGCGAGGAGTACCGCCACGTGGCCCGCGGCATCGTGCGCTGGGTGCGTGAGGTCCTCGCGGACCCCGACGGCGGCTACGGCGCAAGCCAGGACGCCGACGTCGGGCTCGACGACGACGGGAACTACTTCACCTGGACGCTCGACGAGGCCAGGGCGCTGCTCACGGACGAGGAGCTCGAGGTGGCCGCGGCGCGCTTCGACATCGGGACCGCCGGCGAGATGCACCACGATCCGAGCCGCAACGTGCTGTACCTCGCTGCCACGCTGCCGGCCATCGCGCTCCGTTCGGGACGGACCGAGGACGAGGTGCGCGCACTCCTCGAATCGGCCATGGCAAAGCTGATGGCGGCGCGCGAGCGCCGCACCGCGCCCTTCGTGGATCGGACGCCGTATACCGCGTGGAATGCGATGATGGCGTCCGCTCTGCTCCATGCTGCGCCGGTGCTCGACGATCCGTGGGCGGCCGAGCACGCGCTGCGCTCGCTCGAGCGACTCCGCACGACCGGCCATGGCGCCGTGCCGCACACGCCGGACGGCGCGCCCGGATTCCTCGACGACCAGGTGCACGCCGCCGCCGCCGCGCTCGATGCCTTCGAGCACACCGGCGAGGAGCACTGGCTGGACTGGGCGGTCGCGCTTGCGGAGCGCGTCTGGGAGGACCATCTCGACCCGGATGGCGGCGGGCTCCTCGATACGCCGGCCGGCCGTGGCGGCGAGGGTCTCCTGCCCGCGCGCGCCAAGCCGGTGCAGGACTCGCCGACCCCGGCGCCGAACGGCGTGGCCGCACTCGTCGCGTTCCGCCTGGCGGAGCACCTCGATGCATCCGATTGGCGCGCGCGTGGCGAGGCGCTGGTTCGCGCCTTCGGTGGCAGCGCGCCGGCGCTGGGCCTGCACGCGGCCACGTACCTCCTCGCCGTCGACCGGATGCTCCACCCGGCGGCGCATGCCGTCATCACCGGCGCCGCGGGCAGCGCGGAGGCTGAGCGGATGCACCGCCGCGCACTCCGCACCTTTCTGCCCCGGCGCTCGATCCGGCGGGTGTTCACGGACCAGCCACACGGCGCGCCGCTCCCCGCGGCCGTCGCGGGGATGCTCGACAGCGAACCCGGGGATACCCCGGCGGCCTACCTGTGCATCGGCACGGCGTGCCGGCTGCCCGCGCGGGACGACGCGGCCTGGGCGGCGACACTCGGGGCGCCCCGCTAGATTCGAAGGATTCGCAGCACTGCGCCAATTGATCGGGAGGAGCTCAGTGGCAAAGACCGCAACGATCGAGACCAGCAAGGGGACCATCGTCGCCGAGCTGTTCGATACCGAAGTACCCAAGACCGTCGAGAACTTCGAGAAGCTCGCGAACGATCGCTTCTACGACGGTACGCGCTTCCATCGCGTGATCGCCAATTTCATGATCCAGGGGGGCGACCCCCTGTCCCGGGAGCCCGGCAACCCGCGCGTCGGGACCGGCGGCCCCGGCTACAAGATCAAGTGCGAGACCCACCTGAACACCCACAAGCACGTGGCCGGAACGCTTTCCATGGCGCATGCCGGAAAGGACACGGGCGGCAGCCAGTTCTTCATCTGCCACTCGCCGCAGCCCCACCTCGACCGGCAGCACACCGTCTTCGGGCAGGTGACCGAGGGCATGGACGTGGTGAACGCCATCCGGCAGAACGACGTCGTCAACTCGATCCGGGTGGCGTAACCTGCAGATCGACTTCGCGGTCGTCGCCGATTACGCGCTGATCGACCAGCAGGGCAAGCTCAGCGTGCTGGGGATCTTCCAGCACGTATGGGTCCAGGCGTTCCCGGCGGTGCACCCGCGCACGCACCTCGTGCTGCGGGTGCGCGGCCGGCGCACCGAGATCGGCACGCACACCATCCGGATCCGGTTCGTCGACGAACAGGGCGCCGAGCTCGTCGGCGGGGACGGCACGGTGCAGTTCGGCGAGCCGCCCGCCGGCGTGGTGGACGTCGAAGCCGGGGCCGTGCTCGTCTTCGACGTCCCCCTTCCCCGCGCCGGCGCCTACGCCTTCGAGATCACGCTCGATGGTGATGCGATGACCCGCGTTCCGCTCACCGCCGGCTCGGCACAGCCCTTCACCGAAAGCGGCTGACCCTCTCCCCGCCAGGAGCTTCGATGTCGCTCACCCGGCAGCAGGCCCTCGACCTGGTGCACGAGTACACGGCCTCCGAGGCGCTCCGGCGCCACATGTACGCCGTCGAGATCGCGATGCGCGCGATGGCGATGCGCATCGGGGAGGACCCCGACCGGTGGGGCCTCGTCGGCCTGCTGCACGACTTCGACTACGAGCGCTTTCCGAACGACGCGCACTCCGCCACGGCGGAGCATCCGTCCGAAGGCGTGCGGATCCTCGCGGCGCGCGGCCTCCCGGACGACATGCAGCGCGCGATCCTGGGGCATGCGACCTATACGGGCGTGCCGCGCGATTCGGACATGGCGAAGGCGCTCTTCGCGGTGGACGAGCTCTGCGGGTTCCTGGTGGCATGTGCTCTCGTGCGGCCGTCGAAGAGCCTCGCCGATCTCGAGGTGAAGAGCGTGCGGAAGAAGCTCAAGGACAAGGCCTTCGCGCGCGGCGTGAGCCGGGAGGACGTGATCGGCGGCGCAGAGGAGATCGGCGTGCCGCTCGACGATCACATCGCCTTCGTGCTCGCGGCATTGCGGCCGCACGAGGTGGAGATCGGCCTCGGCACCGGATGACCGAGGAGGGGCTCGCCCGCCGCGCCCAGGCCGTCGACAGCGCGATGAGCCGCGCCGCCGGCGGCCGGCCGATTCCCGGGAACAGCGTGGCCCCGCTCATCGACGGACCCGCCACCTACGCCGCGATGTTCGAGCTCATCGCCGAGGCGCGCCGCTGGATCCATCTCGAGAACTACATCATCCGGAGCGACGTGGTCGGCTGGCGGTTCGCGGAGCTCCTGATGCGGCGGTCCCGCGAGGGCGTGCACGTGCGCGTGCTGTACGACTGGTTCGGATCGATCGGGACGCGGCGCCGCTACTGGCGCGCACTGACCGACGCCGGCGTCGAAGTGCGCGCGTTCAACCGGATCCGCCCGATCGAGCTGGTGCCCGCGCTCACCCGGGACCACCGGAAGCTCATCGTGGCGGACGGGCAGCGCGCCATCATCGGCGGCCTCTGCATCGGATGCGAGTGGACCGGGGAGACGGGGTCCGGTTGTGAACCGTGGCGCGACACCGCCGTGGACATTCGCGGGCCGGCCGCCGCGGCGCTGGACCAGGCTTTCGCCGTCACCTGGGGCATCAGCGGGGGACGCATCACGACCGGGGACACCGCCGCCGACATCGCGCCGGCCGGCAGCGCCGAGGTCCGCGTCATCGCCGGGGAACCGGGGCGGGAGCGCGTCTACCGGGTGATCGAGCTGCTCACCGCCGGCGCGCTGGAGCGGCTCTGGATCACCGATGCCTATCTCGTCGCCCCGGCCCGCCTCTTCCAGGCGCTGCGCGACGCGGCGGCGGACGGCGTGGACGTCCGCCTCCTCGTGCCGGGAAGCAGCGACATCCCGATCGTCCGGAACGTCACCCGCATCGGCTATCGCGAGCTGCTCCGCGCCGGTGTCCGGATCTTCGAGTGGGACGGTCCGATGCTCCATGCGAAGACGGTGAGCATGGACCAGCGCTGGGTGCGCGTCGGCTCGAGCAACATCAATCCGGCGAGCCTCATCGGGAACTACGAGCTCGATGTGCTGGTGGAGGATCCGGAGCTCGCCGAAGCGCTCGAGAACCAGTTCCGGCGCGACGTGGCGCAGAGCCGGGAGGTCTCCCGGCGCCGCGTCCGCGGGCCCGAGCGCATCAGCGCCCGGCTGCCGAGCGCGCTCACCTACATCGGGCCCGAGCGTCGCGTGGCGCACCACAGCGGCGGGCGCGAGATCCGGCAGCGCGCGGCGCTCGCGCTCCGCACCGTGGCGAGCGGTGCCCGCCGTTCGCTCTTCGGGCCGATGAGCGCCGCCCTCGTCCTGCTCGCCGCCCTCTTCCTCGCCCTCCCCCGGGCCACCGCCTACGTCTTCGGGGCGCTCTGCGTCTGGCTGGCGCTCGGCGCCGCCCGCGAGGCCTTCCGCCGCCGGGCGGACCGCTAGCCGGCCCCCGTCCGGCCGCTCCGCTTGCCGCGGGCCCGGCATCCCAACATTCTCACGGGCTCATGCGTACCTCCAGTGTGGCCGATGCCGAGCTTGCCCGGCGGGCAGCGTCGGGAGACGGCGGCGCCTTCGGTGCCCTCGTCGACCGGCATGCTCCGGCAGTCCGGCGTGCCGCGCGAGCCCTGCTGGGCAACGAGCACGATGCCGATGACGCGGCGCAGGACGGCCTCCTGGCGGCGTGGCGGGCCATCGATCGCTACGACCCGGCGCGCCCCTTCCGTCCCTGGCTCATGCGGATCGTGCTCAACGCGGCGCGGGACCTCCAGCGCCGGGGGATCGTCCGGCGGGCGGAGCCGATCAGCCCGGCCGAAGCGGCTCCCGGGATGAGCCCGGAGCGCGAGACCGACCGCGCGCTCATTCGCGACAAGGTGGCACGCGCGCTGGCGAGGCTTCCGGAGCGACAGCGGCTCGCGGTCACGATGTTCGACGCGGAAGGCTTTGCCCATGCGGAGATTGCCGACGCACTCGGGATTCCCGAGGGAACCGTTCGGTCGGATGTGTTTCACGCGCGGCGCGCGCTGCGCGAGGCGCTGGGGTCACTGCTCGAGGAGACGAGATGACGAGTCCCTTCAATTCCGGGCCCGATGAGGCGGTGGGCCGGCTGCTGCGCGACGCGCTCGAGCCGGCGCATCATGCGGCCTTCGTCACCCGGATGGCGGCCGCCGTGCGTGCGGAGGCCCGGGAGACCACCTGGGACATCCTGGCCGGCTGGGCGCGGCCGGGGGTCGCGGCGGCCGCGGCGATCGCGCTGACGCTCGCCATGTGGCTGGCGCAGTCGCGCGCGCCCGAGGGCGCCGTGGTGACGATCGCGGATGCGGTCGAGTCGAGTGTGCCGACGCTGCTGCTCTCGGGCGGCGCGGATGCCGGAACGGACGCGGTGCTCGCCGCCATGGTCGGAGACCGCTGATGCGCTCGAAGCGCGGTGCCGCAGTGCTGCTCCTGGCAGCGTTCCTCGTCGGCGTGCTCGCGGGTGCCGGCGGGACGCTGATCGCCGAGCGCGCGGACGACCGGCACGACCGCGGCGGGCGCGGCCGCGGCGGCTACCTCGAGCGCCTCACGCACGAGCTCGACCTCAGCGAGCCGCAGCGCGACAGCGTGCGCGCCATCCTCGACCGGCGGAAGCCGGCGATGGATTCGCTGCGCCGCGAGATGGAGCCGCGCTTTGAAACTTTGCAGCAGGCGATTCGTTCGGACATCCGATCGCAGCTCACCCCCGACCAGCAGCGGAAGTTCACCGACATGACGAGACGGTCCGATTCCATGCGCAACCGCGGAGGCGACGCTCATGCGCCGCGCTGACCTGATGCTCCTCGCGGCGCTCGCTGCGGTGCCGGCCGGCGCGGCGGCGCAAGTGGGCGACAGCGCGCGCGCCGTCATCCCGGCCATCGATACTGCGGGAATCCCCCGCGTCACGCTCGGCGAGGCGGTGCGCCTCGCCGAGCAGGTGCAGCCGAGCGTGGTGCAGGCGCAGGCGGCCGTCGAGAACGCCGATGCCCGGCTCCGCACGGCGAAGGCACAGTACCTGCCGACGCTCAACCTGAACAGCAACACCAACCGGTCCTTCTCCGGCGTCCCCTCGCGCGTGGATCCGAATACCGGGCTCGCCGTCGGCAGCAGCAGCGGCAGCCTGAGCATGTCGCTCAGCTCGAGCGTCGACCTCTTCACCGGCTTCCGCCGCGGGGCCGACACGCGCGCCGCGCGCGCGTCCGGCGAGGCGGCGGAGGCGTCGCTGGTCGACGCGCGCTATCAGCAGGCGCTCACCACGACCAACCAGTTCTTCGACGCGCTCGCCGCGCGGCAGCTCCTCGCGGTGCGCGCCGCGAGCGTGCGCCGCGCCGAGGAACAGCTCAAGGTGTCGGTGAACAAGCTGGCGGCCGGCTCGGCCACGCGTTCCGACTCGCTCCGCTCGCGCGTGACGCTCGGCAACGCGCAGCTCCAGCTCATCCAGGCGCAGAGCGCGCTCGCGACGGCGGAGGCGAACCTCGCGCGGCTCATCGGCCGGACGGGCCGCGTCGCGGCGGCGGACGACTCCGCCTTCAGCATGCGCCCGCCCCCGCTCGACTCCGCCGCGATCCGCGCCGAAGCGGAGGCCCGCTCGCCGCAGCTCCAGGCCGCCCTCGCGAGCTCCGAGGCCGCGCGCGCCTCCTACCGGGCCTCGCGCTCGGCGTACTGGCCGACCCTCTCGCTGTCCGGCAACGTCGGCATGAACGGCAGCAGCTCGAGCGGCTACGACCTGTACGACAACCGCTCGGTGTCGCTCGGGCTCAGCTGGCCGCTCTTCAACCGGTTCCAGCGCGAGCAGAACATCGAGACGCAGCGCAACGCCCAGCTCGTCGCCGAGGCGCAGGCGGCCGAGGCGGCGCGGGCCGTGTCCGCGGACATCACGGCGCAGCTGGCCCAGCTCGAGGCCGCGTCGGCGCGGATCACGATCACGCAGATGAGCGTGCTCGCCGCACAGGAGGACCTGCGCGTGCAGCAGGAGCGCTATCGCCTCGGCGCCTCGACGATCGTGGACCTGCTCACGTCG
The DNA here is from genome assembly GCA_025928955.1 of Gemmatimonadales bacterium. Taxonomy (GTDB): domain Bacteria; phylum Gemmatimonadota; class Gemmatimonadetes; order Gemmatimonadales; family GWC2-71-9; genus CAMLLJ01. The sequence continues at coordinate 16,459 of JAICNA010000014.1, forward strand.
CAGGAAGCGCTCGACCAGGCGGAAGTGGACGTCGTGAACGCACGATTCGACTACCTGCGCGCCCGTGCGCAGATCGAAGCCATCATCGGACGGAGCCTATGACCGCCTCGCTCACGGATACCGCGGAGCGCATGGCGCTCCTGCCCGCCGACGTCCCGCGCGATGCCATCATCGTCACGCGGAACCTCCAGCGCGAGTACGACATGGGCGGCGAGGTCGTCCGCGCGCTTCGCGGCGTGGACATCGTGATCAGGAAGAACGAGTTCGTCGCCATCATGGGCCCCTCCGGCTCCGGCAAGTCGACGCTGATGAACATGATCGGCTGCCTCGACAGCCCCGACGGCGGCGAGTACTGGCTCAACGGGCACCGGGTCTCGGAGCTCGAGGACGACGAGCTCGCCCGGATCCGCAACAAGGAGATCGGGTTCGTCTTCCAGACGTTCAACCTCCTGCCGCGCGCCACGGCGCTGCACAACGTGGAGCTGCCGCTGGTCTACGCCGGGATCGGCTCGAAGGAGCGGTCGCGGATGGCCATCGACGCGCTCCAGCGCGTAGGGCTCGGCGACCGCATGCACCACCGCCCGAACGAGCTGTCCGGCGGCCAGCGGCAGCGCGTCGCCATTGCGCGGGCCCTCGTGAACAATCCGAGCATCCTGCTGGCGGACGAGCCCACCGGCAATCTCGACAGCGCCACGAGCGTGGACATCATGGCGCTGTTCGAGACGCTGCACGCGACCGGCCAGACCATCGTGCTCGTCACGCACGAGCACGACATCGCCGCCCACGCCGACCGCCAGGTCCACCTGAAGGACGGGCAGGTCGAGCGCGACTTCAAGACCGAGGCAACTCACTGATGCGTACCAGATTCGTCATGGCCGCCGCCCTCGCCCTGCTCGCTTCGGCCTGCAAGGAGGAAGCGCCGCAGGTGGTCTACGAGGCCATCCCCGTCGAGGCGCGCGACATCGTCGTGTCCGCGCAGGCCGCCGGGACGATCCAGCCGGACACGACGGTCGAGGTCAAGTCCCGCGCCTCGGATGAAGTGCTGCAGATCCTCGCGGAGACGGGCCAGCTCGTGAACCGGGGCGACCTCCTCGTCCGGATCGACCGGCGCATCCCGCAGAACACGCTCGCGCAGGCCCAGGCCGAGCTCGAGGTGGCACGGGCCCAGCAGGCCAACGCGCTGAGCCAGAAGCGCCGCGCGGACGAGCTGTTCAAGACGCAGGCGATCACGGAACAGGAGCACGAGACCGCGTCGCTCGCGTATGCGAACGCCCGCGCCGCCGTCGTGCGCAGCCAGGTGGCGGTCGAGAACGCCAAGATCCAGCTCGACGACTCCGACGTGCGCGCCCCGATCACCGGAACGATCATCTCGCGCAGCGTGGAGCGCGGCTCCATCATCACCTCGGCGACCGGCAACGTGAGCGGCGGAACCGCGATCCTCACGATGGCGGACCTCAACCTCGTGCAGGTGCGGACGCTGGTGGACGAGACCGACATCGGGAAGATCCAGCCGGGCCTCGCCGCCACCGTGACGGTGGACGCCTTCCCGAACCGCCCGTTCGAGGGCGAAGTGCTCAAGGTGGAGCCCCTGGCCGAGGTGCAGCAGAACGTCACGATGTTCCCCGTGATCGTGCGCATCCAGAATCGCGAGGGGCTGCTCCGTCCCGGGATGAACGCCGAGGTCGAGATCCACGTGGGACGCCGCGAAGGAGTGCTCGCGGTGCCGAACGCATCGCTTCGGACGCAGCGCGACGTCGCGTCCGCCGCCGAGGTGCTCGGGCTCGACCCGGAGCGGGTGCAGGAGCAGATCGCCGCGGCGCAGCAGCAGCAGACGCAGCGCCAGGCGGCCGCGCCGTCGGATTCGGCGGCGGGCGACACGGCGGGGCGCCGCGCGTCACTCGGCGCCGCCACGCCGCGCGGTGACTCCGCGGCCGCGGGGATGATGACGCTTCCCAATGGCCAGACGGTCAAGCTCCCGGCCGGCGTGACCGAGGCGCAGATCCGCGCCATCATGCAGAAGCGCATGAGCGGCCAGCAGCCGACGCCGGAAGAGCAGCGGCTCATGCGGTCGGTCTTCCAGGGCATGCAGCGCGGCGGGCCCGGCGGCGCCCGGCGCCAGAGCGCGACCGACGCGCAGTTCGGCGGCAATTACATCGTGTTCGTGAAGCGCGGCGGGGAGCCGACGCCGGTCCCGATCCGCACCGGGCTCACCGACCTCGATTACAGCGAGGTGGTGTCCGGCCTCCAGGCAGGGGACTCGGTCCTCGTGCTGCCGAGCGCGAGTCTCGTGCAGTCGCAGCAGGAAGCCAAGGAGCGGATCAACAACATGACCGGCGGTGGTGGCGTGCCCGGCATGCAGCAACAGCAGCAGCGGAGGTAGCGGATGCTCGTCGGCGAAACCGTCGCGGTCGCGTTCCAGTCGATCCGCGCCAACAAGCTGCGGTCGATGCTCACGATGCTGGGCATCATCATCGGCGTCGGGGCCGTGATCACGATGGTGGCGCTGGGCAGCGGCGCGCAGAAGGCGGTCGAGGATCAGATCGCGAATCTCGGCGCCAACACCTTCACGATCTTCCCCGGGCAGTCGTTCCGCGGGGGCGTCGCGCAGGGCAACCGCGTCAGCCTCACCACCGACGACTACCTCGCGATCCGGCGCGATGCCCGGCTCATCAAGGCCGTCGTGCCGGAGCTGCAGTCGAACCTGCAGGTGAAGTACGGGAACCAGAACGTCAACAGCCCGATCGTCGGAACGACCGCCAATTTCGTGGAGGTCCGGAACTATACCGTGCCGTTCGGCCGGTCGTTCCGGCAGGGCGACGACGAATCGCGGCAGCGCTATGCGGTCCTGGGCGCGGATGTCCCGGACCAGCTCGGCGTCAACGCCGCCGCCATGATCGGGCAGCAGCTGCTCGTGCGCGGCATCCCGTTCGAGATCATCGGCGTGCTGAGCCGCAAGGGCTCGGCGGGCTCGTGGCAGAATCCCGACGAGCAGATCTTCATCCCGCTGCAGACCGCGCAGTTCCGCGTGCTCGGCACCGATCGCGTGCGCTCGATCTCCGTGCAGGTGGCGGACGGCGTGCCGATCGAGCAGGGGATGGTGGACCTCGAGCGCGTGCTCCGGCGCGAGCATCGCATCCGTCCCGGCCAGGAGAACGATTTCCAGATCCGGAATCCGCAGGACATCCTGGCGACGCGGCAGGAGGCGACGCAGACCTTCACGATCCTCCTCGCGAGCATCGCGGCGGTGAGCCTCTTCGTCGGCGGGATCGGGATCATGAACATCATGCTCGTGTCGGTCACGGAGCGCACCCGCGAGATCGGGATCCGCAAGGCGCTCGGCGCGACGCGGCTCAACATCATGGCCCAGTTCCTCATCGAAGCGCTGGCGCTCTGCCTCGTCGGCGGCGTGCTGGGGATCCTCTTCGGGAGCGGGATGGCGATCGTGCTCGCCAAGTTCATGCAGTGGAACACGCTCATCTCGATGCCGGCCATCATCGTCGCGTTCGCCTTCAGCGCGTTCGTGGGCCTCTTCTTCGGCATCTGGCCGGCCCGCCGCGCGGCGAGCCTCGATCCGATCGTGGCGCTCCGGTACGAGTAGTCCCTGTCTGATGATCGAGCGGACCGGAAGGGGGTGGCGGAACCGCCGCCCCCTTCGTGCGTTCGAGCGTTCCAGGTCTCTTCGGCCGGACAGCAGCACACGAAGACACGAAAGTACGAAGAGCGCCGCTGCCGACCGCCGTCGCAGGATCAGACGGGCTCGGCGGAATCGCGAAAGCACGAAAGGGAAGAGAAAACCGCGAAGCGTGGCGCTCGCATTCGGGACCTGCCCCCCGCCGACGTGGTGGTTTGTTTGTGGGCTGTCTGACGGCTCCCGATGAGCGTGGGCGGAAGTTCCATCACCGATCGGGATCAGGGCTCGACAAGACGAAAGGGTACCCGACCCGTGGGGCCTTTCGTCCTTTCGTGTTTTCGTGCGCCGCTGTTTACCCGAAGGTCCCGGAGCCTTCTCCGGTTTCCGCTGTGCCGTCGCGCGTTCGCGATTCCGCCGGAGACCCGCCTGACGCTGGAGTGTCGGTCCCCGCGGGACTTTTCAGAGGTCGTCTTTCCGCCCGATCCGCCTTATCTTCGATCCGAATCCAACCCTGCGATAACCCGTGCACACGCTGCTCCTCCTCGCCGCACTGCAGGATCCGGGCGGCGGCCGCCCGCCACAGGCACCGCCGCCGACCGCGCAGATCCCTCGCATCGACGCAGCGATCACGGTGGACGGCAACCTCGACGAGCCCGCCTGGGACGCCGCGGCGCGGCTCACCGGCTTCCGGCAGTACCAGCCGGTCGACAGCCGCGCCGCGGAGCAGGAGACCGAGGTCCGCGTCTGGTATTCGCCCTCCGCGATCCACTTCGGCATCGTCGCGAGCGACGCGAGCCCGCAGTCGCTCCGCGCCACGGTGGCGGACCGGGACAATCTCGGCCAGGAAGATCGCGTCACGATCTACATCGACACCTTCAACGACCAGCGCCGCGCCTTCTTCTTCGGCGTGAACCCGCGGGGCGCGCAGGAGGACGGCGTCCGCAGCGAGGGCCAGTTCACGCCGGGCGAGCTCGCCGCCGGCAACACCGACCTCAATCCCGATTACCAATGGGACTCGCAGGGCCGTGTCACGGAGACGGGATACGTCGTCGAAGTCCGGATCCCGTTCAAGAGCCTCCGCTTTCCCGGCGGGGGCCCCCAGACGTGGGGACTCAACATCGTGCGCGTCACCCAGCGCACCGGCTACCAGGACACGTGGGCGGACACGCGCCGCGCCAACAGCAGCTTCCTCGCGCAGAGCGGGACGATCACCGGGCTCGAGCGGCTGGAGCGCGGGATCGTCACCGAAATCCAGCCGTTCGTGACCACGGCGCTCGTCGGTGCACGTGATCCGGTGGGCGGCGGCTTCGAGCGCGAGGACCTCGACCCGAGTGCGGGCGTCAACGCGCGGCTCGGCTTCACCAATTTCTCCCTCGACGCGACGATCAACCCCGACTTCAGCACGATCGAGTCGGACGAGGGCCAGGTCACGGTGAACGAGCGGTTCGCGCTCTTCTTCCCCGAGAAGCGGCCCTTCTTCCTCGAAGGCATCGAGCTCTTCGCGACGCCGAACCGGCTCGTCTATACCCGCCAGATCAACGATCCGCTCGGAGGCGCCAAGTTCACCGGGAAGTTCGGCCGGCTCGCCACTGCCTACCTCGCCGCCCTCGATGAGACGCCGGGAGAGGACGACGCGCTCTTCAACATCGCCCGCGCGCGCTACGACCTCGGCTCGGCGTCGACGGCGGGCCTGACCTACACCGATCGTATCGAGGGCGACGCCTACAATCGCGTCGCTGCAGCCGACGCGCACGTCGTCTTCGCGCGGCTCTACTTCATCGAGGCGCAGCTGGGCAGCAGCTGGACCCGGGACGGCGACGGAACGCGAAACGGCCCCATCGGGAAGCTCGAATTCGACCGCACCGGGCGATCCTGGGGCTTCAACTACCGGCTGAACGCGATCGATCCCGAGTTCGCCACGCGCGCGGGATTCGTCAACCGTACCGGCATCGTCGAGGGAAGCGCATTCAACCGGCTCTCCTGGTACGGGGGCCGTGGCGCCACGATCGAGAACTTCACGACCTTCTTCGGGCTGAACCGGCTCTGGGATTACGACGAGTTCGCGATCGACGGGGCGATCGAGGGATCCGAAGAGGTGAACGGGAACCTCTCGCTCCGGGGGGGCTGGAGCGTCGGGAGCCACCTCGAGCGCGGCTTCGTCCGCTTCACGCCGGCGATGTTCGACGGCTACGAAGTCGGCGGCCCGGGGGCACCAACCCCGTTCGTGCCGGCGGACGAGGTCGCGAGCGTGAGCGGGACGCTGTCGCTCGAGACGCCCACCTACGAGTCGTTCAGCGCGGAGGTCGAAGTGGGCTTCGGGGCCGCGCCGATCTTCGCGGAGGCCGGCGAGGGCCACGGCTTCCAGATCGGCGGCGCCCTGACGCTCCGGCCGGCCGCGTCCGTCCGCATCGAGGCGAGCACACGCTTCCTGCGCCTCCTCCGCGACCGCGACGACAGCGAATTCGCGCGGGCGATCATTCCGCGCCTCAAGGCGGAGTTCCAGCCGCGCCGCGCGATCTTCTTCCGGTTCATCGGTGAGTACCGCGCCGAGCGGCAGGCGGCGCTCATCGATCCTGCTACCGGCAGTCCGATCCTCATCGGCGGCACCCCGGCCGCCGCGCTCGATCAGAACGTGTTCCGGATGGACTGGCTCGCCGCATTCGAGCCGACGCCGGGAACGGCACTCTACTTCGGGTATGGCTCGACGCTCGAGGATACGGGTGCGCTTTCCTTCAACGGTCTTCGGCGTGCGGACGACGGCTTCTTCCTCAAGGCCGCCTACCAGATACGGCGGTGACGGGCGCTCCCATGACTCGAGCAGTCTTTCTCGGCACCGGCATGGCCGTGCCCGACCGCGTGGTCACGAACGACGATCTCGCGTCGCTGATGGACACGAGCGACGAGTGGATTCGCACGCGCACCGGCATCTCGGAGCGCCGCTGGGTCCGGGAGGGAGAGACCGGGGTGTCGCTCGCACTTCGCGCGAGCCGGGCAGCGCTCGAAATGGCCGCCCTCGCCCCGGCCGACATCGACGCGATCGTGTACGCGACGTCGACGCCGGATCACTTCGCCCCTGGGGGCGGTGTCTATCTGCAGGACCAGCTCGGCACCGGGCCGGTGCCCGCGCTCGACGTGCGCGCGCAGTGCAGCGGCTTCATCTACGCGCTGTCGGTGGCCGACGCGTGGATCCGGGCGGGATCGTACCGCAGGATCCTCGTCGTCGGCTCGGAGGTGCAGAGCACCGGGATGGACCTCTCGACCGAGGGTCGCCACACGGCCGTCATCTTCGCCGACGGCGCCGGTGCCGCAGTGCTCGGCCCGACCGACGATGACAGCCGCGGCATCATCGGGTTCGACATCCACTCCGAAGGCGCGCAGGCCGAGCACCTCTGGGTGGATGCGCCCGGCTCGATGTACCATCCGCGCATCAGTGCGAAGCACATCGAGGAAGGGAGGCACTTCCTGCAGATGGATGGGAAGGAAGTCTTCCGGCACGCGGTCGTTCGCATGCCCGAGTCGGTGCGGGCCGTGCTCGCCGCGAGGGGGCTGACCCCCGCCGACATCGGGCTCCTGATTCCCCACCAGGCGAATCTCCGGATCTCGGAGATGGTCCAGAAATCCCTCGGCCTCTCCCAGGATCAGGTCTACAACAACATCATGCGCTACGGAAACACCACGTCCGCGACGATTCCCATCGCCCTGGACGAGTGTGTCCGCTCCGGCCGGGTGAAGCAGGGAGACCTGCTCGTGTTCACGGCGTTCGGATCAGGCTTCACGTGGGGAAGCGCGCTCGTGCGCTGGTAGCCGGAGTCCAACCTGTTGGTGGGGATGCTCTTGCAGGGGCGGGCGGCGGTCCGGGCAACCCGGGGCCTCGCACCCTCGAGCCACACCCGTCGTGCATCCCCACCGGCGAACTCGACCCGCCTGCCCGCTCCCCGGGCTACTGAAACCTCCGGTCGTCTCGTTGCGTATTGAAACGCGAACCTGTGGACCTGGGGGTACTCGATGATCGGAACCGTGATTGGACTGATTACGCTGCTCGGCACGATCGTGCTGGGCGTGGGCGGCTACCTGTTCGCGAGGGACTTCGTCCGGCGGAAGCTGCGGTTCGTGGATGCGGTGCGCTCGCCGCTCGCCCCGATCGCCGCGGGCGTCCTCGCGTTTCTCGTCCTCTGGCCGCTCAGCTGGCTCCCGATCATCTCGGTGACGCCGGCGGTGGTGTTCGCGTTCGGGTGCGCGTTCGGGACCGCCAGCGGAGTGAAGGCGCTCCGGCGCTACGATGCCGGGTCGCGGCAGCTGCTGCCCTGAGTCTCGCGGCCGGGCCGAGCGGCGCCGCCGCGTTTAGTTTTCCGCGATGGCGAACCTCACGTGTGTCCGGTGCGGCCAGGAGCGGGAGCAGATGCCGTTCCGGCCCTTTCAGAACGAGCTCGGCCAGCGGGCCTTCGAGGAGATCTGCAACGTCTGCTGGAGCGAGTGGCTCAAGTACCAGCAGCAGCTGATCAATCACTATGGCCTCAACCTTCGCGAGCCTCGCGCGAAGGAGTTTCTCTTCGGGGAGATGGAGAAATTCCTCTTCTCGACCGCCGGGTGACTCCTACCAGCTCCGTCCCACCTTCAGAATCAGATCGATGCCGGCATCTCCGGGGGCCAGGTCCTCGGAGAAGCCGACGCGCCACTCGCTCCCGTCGCGCCGACGGCTGATCCAGCCGAAGTCGCCGGTGAGCTCGCGCCGATCGAGTGACGGGAATGTCGTCCCCCGGTAGCGCGGGGAATGGTAGAAGAAATACCCGTAGATCGACTCCCCGCCCCAGAGCCGCCAGCGCAGCCCGGTCGCACCGGACACGAAGAGCGCCCGCTGGTAGTCGGCGAGGTCGCCGTGCTTCGGGGTGAGGCCGGCGCCGATCGACCCTTCGAAGGTCATCGTCGGACGGAGCGGCACCCGGAGGGTGTGCACGACGGCAGCGCCGGGAACGCCACGGCCGAAGTGACCGGTGGTTGCCGTGGGAAGCGTGACGGTGACGGCCGTCTGCTGGGTGAGCGAGTGGCGGAACCCGACGGTCGCTTCGACGTCGCCGAGGGTCAGCTTCGTCGGCTGGCGGGCGATGTGGCGGCCGTCGGGCAGGTCGAGCTCGGTCGCGAACACGTTGCTCGGCCGCGCGGCCCGCTCGGGCTGGTCGAAGTTGATGAGGTCGTGATACCAGACGAAGAAGCCGTCGGCGAATCCCGCGTACGAGCCCCCGATCTCGCCGCGCAGCGAGAGAAAGGCGTGCGGTGCGAGCTCCCGGCGCCAGGACACCGATGCGCGCATGAACTCCGCATCGAGCAGGTAACGCGTCGGAGCGGTGGTGGGGATCTCGTATTCGATCGCGTTGCCGTATTCGAACAGCACCGTGAATGCGCGGCGCGCGGGCGCGTAGCTCTCGTACGGCTGGTGGGCGAGCGCGCTCCGCGTTGCCGAGAGCGGATTCAGCGGCCGATGGAACGGCAGCGACTGGGCGAGGAGCGGCGCGCCCCAGGCGAGCAGCGAAAGGACGGCGACGGCGGATTTCATGGATGGAACGAAGATAAGCAGACGGGTACGGGGCGTCTGCCCCGTACCCGTCGGTCAGGCGTCCATCCGGGCGGTCAGGGTGTGATCAGCATCTCCTGCGCCGGGCCGACGGATCCGGTGACGGTCCGCCGCTTCCGGTCGCGGAAGATCTCGAGCCGGAGCTCCTCTCCCGGCCCGTAGCTGCCGAGGATGCGGAGGAGGTGCGCAGGGCTCTCGGGGGCACGGCCATCCACGCGGATCACCACGTCCCCGCCCCGAAGCGACAGCGCCGAGTTCTGCGCCACGCTGATGACGAGAATCCCTTCGGCTGTGCCGAAGTACCGTCCGAGATCGTCGTTGAGCGGTGCCAGCTGCAGGTTGCCGAATGGCGAGAAGGAATACGAGAGGGCGGTCTCGAGCAGGGCACGGTTCCGGTCGAGCGTCATCGTCTGCCCGCGGGCTTCCTCGACGCGCTGCCGCAGCTCGCGGAGCGCATGCTCCTGGCCGATCGGCTCCTCGTAGTAGACCATGATGTCCCGCCGCGGCTCCGCGATCAGCCGGACGTTGCGCACGGACGAGCCGCGCCGGAACTGCAGCGCGACCGTATCCTCCGCGCTGATCCGCGCGGCGACTTCCAGAAGTCGGGTCCCGGGCGAGAGCGTCCGGACACCGGGTGCCATCCGTGCAACGAGCGCGTGACCGTTGATCCTGGTGATCACGTCGCCCGACCGGATTCCGGCGCGGAAGGCCGGGCTGCCCGGAGTCACGCTTTCGACGAGCGCGCCGATCGTGTCCGAGACCGTGGGCCGGGTCGTCACGGA
>JAICNA010000129.1 GCA_025928955.1 Gemmatimonadales bacterium
CAGCTCACCGAGTCGCTCGTCCTCGCCGCGATCGGCGGCGCGCTGGGGCTGCTGCTCGCCGTCTGGGCGACGGCGGCGCTCGTCCGGGCCGCACCCGATTCGCTGCCGCGCGCGAGCGAAATCTCGCTCAGCCTCCGGACGCTCTTCTTCACGACCGGACTCGTGGTACTCTCCGCGATTCTGTTCGGCCTCCTGCCGAGCCTGCGGGCCTCCCGCACGGACCTGCAGGGGATGCTCAAGGACGGCGTCCGCGGAAGCTCGGCGACCCGTGGACGCGGCGCGCTCGTCGCGACGCAGATCGCCCTCTCACTCGTGCTGCTCGTCGGGGCCGGCCTCATGCTGCGGAGCTTCGTGCGCCTGGCGAGGATCGACCCGGGGTTCGATGCCGGACAGGTTCTCACGGCGACGGTCTCGCTCCCGGCCACGCGGTACCCGGACGACCCGGTGCGCGTGCAGTTCTTCCGCCAGCTCCTCGAGCGCGTGCGCGCGATTCCCGGCGTGACCGCCGCGAGTGCCACGAGCTGGATTCCATTCGACTTCTCCGGCACGATCGGGCACTCGGTCTTCGTCGCCGGCCGCCCGCTTCCGGCGCCGGGTGAGGAATACGGTGCCGAGATCCTGGCGGTGGATCCCGGCTATTTCCGGACGATGGGCATCGAGGTCCTGCGTGGCGAGACCTTCGCCGATGCGGACGGCGCGGATGCGCGGAAGATCGTCGTGAACGAGGAAGTGGCCCGCACGGTGTTCCCGAACGAGGATCCGATCGGCCAGCGCCTCCTGATGGAGTGGGGCGACACGCTCGAGGGCGAGATCGTCGGGGTGGTGCGCAACGTGCACCAGCGCGCGCTCGATTCGGCGTCCTCCCGCATGGTGTACTGGACGCACGCGCAGTTCGCCCGTCCCACGATGAGCCTCGTCATCCGCACCTCGGGTGAGCCGATGCGGCTCGTGCCGGCGGTGGCCGCCGAGGTGCATGCGCTCGATCCCGAGCTTCCGCTCGCGGAACCGCAGCCGCTCGCCGAGTATCTGGGCGCGTCGATCGGCGCGCGCCGATTCACGATGCTCCTGCTCGGCGCCTTCGCCGCGGTGGCAGTGGTGCTGGCGGCGGTGGGCATTGCCGGTGTCGTGGCCAACGGCGTCGCGCAGCGGACGCGCGAGATCGGCGTCCGCATGGCGCTCGGCGCGCGGGCGCAGGACGTGCTCCGCATGGTGATGGGCCAGGGGATGCTGATGGCGGGGGCCGGGATCGCCGCAGGGCTCGCGGGGTCATTCGCCCTCACGCGCGTCATGTCGAGCCTGCTCTACGGGACGAGTCCCACCGATCCGGTGACTTTCGCGCTCGTCACCGCGGCACTCGCGCTCGTGGCGCTCGTGGCCACGTTCGTGCCGGCGCTCCGCGCCACGCGAGTGGATCCGAACGTCGCCCTCAGGGAGGAGTGAGCGCCATGGAACATCTCTGGCAGGACCTCCGCTATGCGCTGCGAACCTTCGCGAAGCAGCCGACGTTCGCGCTGACCGCGATCCTGACGCTCGCCCTCGGCATCGGCGCCAACACCGCCATCTTCGGCGTCGTGAACAGCGTGCTCCTCCGGCCGCTGCCGTTCCCGGAACCGCATGAGCTCGCGCTCCTCTGGGGCCGCTATCCGGATTTCGGCCGGACCTCCACGTCCGCGCCCGACTTCCGGGACTGGCGGGAGGGCGTCGCCGCGTTCGAGCATCTGAGCGCGTTCACGCAAGGGTCGATCAACCTCGCCGGCGGCGGCGAGCCCGAGCAGGTCCGCGGCGCCAGGGTCACGGCGAACTTCTTCCAGACGCTCGGCGTTGCGCCCGCGCTTGGCCGCACCTTCGTCGACGGCGAGGACCGGGAGGGCGCTGCGGATGTCGTCGTGATCGGCGACGGCCTCTGGCGCCGGCGCTTCGCCGCGGATCCCGCGATGGTCGGACGCACGATCACGATCAACGACCGGCCGTTCACCGTCGCCGGCGTGATGCCCCCGGGCTTCACCTCCGCCGGCGAGGACGAGCTCTGGATCCCGCTCGACGTCGAGGATCCCGGGTATCCGCGGCGAGGAGAGTTCCTCACCGTCGTCGGGCGGCTGCGGCCTGGAGCGACGCTGGCACAGGCGCAGTCGCAGCTCGACGCCGTGGTCGGGCGCCTGGCCCGGCAGTATCCGGAGACGAATGCCTCCATCCAGGGCGAGGTCGTGTCGATGCAGGACGACCTCGTGCGCGAGGCCAGGCCCGCCCTGCTCATCTTCACGGGCGCGGTCGCGCTGGTGCTGCTGATCGCATGCGCGAACGTGGCGAACCTGCTCCTCGCCCGGGCGAGCGCCCGCCAGCGGGAAGTGGCGGTCCGTCTGGCGCTCGGTGCGAGCCGCGGGCGCCTCGTGCGGCAGCTCCTCACCGAAAGCGTGCTCCTCGCCGTCATCGGCGCGGGGGCGGGGCTGATCCTCGCCGCGTGGGCGCTCGATGCGCTCCGCGCGAGCGGCACCACGTTCGTCCCGCGCCTCGCGGAAGTCCGGATCGACTGGATGGTGACGGGCTACGCGCTCGCCCTTGCGGTGGGCACCGGCATCCTGTTCGGGCTTGCGCCTGCCGTGCGGCTCGTCTCGGCCTACGGCTTGCCTGCGGCGCTCAAGGAAGGCGCACGCGGAGCGACGGCGGGCGGGCTCCGCCTGCGGAACGCGCTCGTGCTCGGCGAGGCGGCGCTCGCGATCGTGCTGCTCGCCGGCGCAGGCCTCCTCCTCCGGAGCTTCGTCCGGCTCAACCAGGTGGACATGGGTTTCGATCCCCGCGGGATCCTCACCTACGAGCTGATCCTGCCGACCGCCCGGTATCCGGACGAGGCGACGCTCGTCCCGGTGATCGATCGTCTCGTCGAGCGCACGCGTGGAATTCCCGGTGTGAACGCGGTCGCCGTGAGCAGCGATCTGCCGCTCGAAAGCACCAATTACCTCACGTTCGACCTCGAAGGGCGCGTCGAGACCACCGACGGCACCGGCGACGTGCAGCCGTTCCGCGTGACGCCGGAGCACTTCGCGGTGCTCGGCATTCCGCTCCGGTCCGGCCGGCTCCTCGCCGAGTCCGACGATGCGAGCGCGCCGGCCGTGGCAGTGGTCAACGAGGAGCTCGTGCGGCGATTCCTCGGGGGCCAGGATCCGATCGGCCGCCGCATCCAGGTGTCGGATGGAGCCGACAGCGCTGCGACCATCGTCGGCGTCGTCGGGAACGTCGCGCAGGAAGGCGTCTCGGCGGCGCCGTATGCCCAGGTCTACCAGCCGATGGCCCAGGGGCCGACCCGCGGCGTCCGGGTGGCGATCCGCACGGCGGGCGAACCGCTCGCCATCGCGAACCAGGCGCGCGCCGCGCTCGCCGCGGTGGATCCGCAGCTTCCGCTCACGAAGCTCCGGACCATGGAGGACCGGCTGGCCGGCAGCCTCACGCAGCCGCGCGTGAGCATGGCGGTGCTCGGCGTCTTCGCGCTGCTCGCGCTCGTCCTCGCGGCGATCGGCATCTACGGCGTGCTCTCGTACGCGATCGCGCGGCGGACGCGCGAGATCGGGATCCGCATTGCGCTCGGCGCGCAGCCGGGCGACGTGCGGCGGCTCGTGATCGGGCAGGGCATGCGGCCGGTCGCCGGCGGCGTGCTGCTCGGCGTCGGTGGGGCGCTGCTGCTCACCCGGCTCATGCAGGGGCTGCTCTACGGTGTCTCGCCGTCGGATCCGGGGACGCTCGCCGGCGTGGCGCTGCTGCTCGGCGCGGTCGCACTCTTCGCGACCTGGCTTCCCGCCCGCCGCGCCACCCGGGTCGACGCGCTCGAAGCGCTGAGGGCCGAATGAACCCGCTCATCCGCCTCCGCGGCGTCGAGAAGCGCGTTCCCGCCGGGGGAGCGTATCACTACCTGCTCCGGCAGGTGGACCTCGAGGTGGATCGCGGCGAGTTCGTGACGGTGATGGGGCCGTCCGGGGCGGGGAAGAGCACGCTGCTCGCGATCCTCGGCCTGCTGGATGCCGACTGGACCGGGGAGTACCATCTCGACGGCGAGGCGATGCACGGTCTCGCGCCGAAGCGTCGCCAGGCCCTCGCGCGCGAGCGGATCGGGATCGTCTTTCAGCAGTACCACCTCCTCGACGATCTCACCGTCGCGGAGAACCTCGATATCCCCCTCTCCTACCGGAACGTGAAGTCGTCCGAGCGTGCTGCGCTCGTCGCGGATACGCTCGACCGCTTCGGGATCGTCGCGAAGAAGGATCTCTATCCCCGCCAGCTCTCCGGCGGGCAGCAGCAGCTGGTGGGGGTAGCCCGCGCCCTCATTGGCCGGCCTGCCATCCTGCTCGCCGACGAGCCGACCGGGAATTTGCATTCCTCGCAGGCTCGCGAGATCATGGAGATGTTCCGGAGGATCAATGGCGAAGGCACGACGATCGTTCAGGTGAGCCACTCCGCCGAGAATGCGGCATACGGCAACCGGGTCATCGAGCTCAAGGACGGGTGGGTGGTCAGCGGCGGCGTTTCCGCCAGGGCGGGAATGCAGTAACCACAGCGTCGCAGAGACGCTCGAGGCCACAGAGGCGAGAATGTCGTGACAATTGCGCAGCTCTGCGTGCTCAGTTGCCCTCCGTGACGCTGTGGTTGCTGCGTCGGCGCAGTTGCGATCCATTCTTGCAAGGCCACCCGTGACCGACTCTCCCCGCATCCTGATCGCCGACGACCAGCCCGACATCCTCGAGGCGCTCCGGCTGCTGCTCAAGGGGGAAGGCTATCGCACCAGCACCGCCGCCGCGCCCGGGGCGATCCTTGCCCTCACGCAGCGCGAAGAGTTCGACGCGGTGCTGATGGACATGAACTACGACCGCGACACGACCTCCGGGCGCGAGGGGCTCGAGCTGCTTCCCCAGCTCCTCGCCGCGGACCCGACGCTCCCGGTGATCGTCATGACCGCATGGGGGAGCGTGGACAAGGCGGTCGAAGCGATGCGGCGCGGCGCGCGCGACTTCGTGGAGAAGCCGTGGGACAATGTCCGGCTCCTCGCGACGCTCCGCACCCAGGTCGAGCTCGGCCGCGCGCTGCGCCGCGGCCAGCGGCTCGAGAGCGCGAATCATCTCCTCCAGAGTGATGGCGTACAGCCGCTCGTCGCGACGTCCCCTGCGATGCAGCCGGTCGTGCGGCTCGTCGAGCGCGTGGCTCCGTCGGATGCGAATATCCTCATCACCGGGGAGCACGGGACGGGCAAGGAAGTCCTCGCGCGCTGGATCCACGCGGCCTCACCGCGGGCCGAGCGGGCGCTCGTCGTCGTGAATGTCGGCGGGCTCTCGGAGGGCATCTTCGAGAGCGAGCTCTTCGGCCATGTGAAGGGCGCCTTCACCGATGCGAAAGCCGATCGGATCGGCCGCTTCGAGATGGCCGACGGCGGCACGCTCTTCCTCGACGAGATCGGCAACCTCAGCCTCTCGCAGCAGAGCCGGCTGCTCCGCGTCCTGCAGACCGGGGAATTCGAGCGCGTCGGCAGCTCGCGCACGCGGAGGGCGGACGTGCGGCTCCTGGCCGCGACGAATGCCGACCTCCGCGCCGAGGTCGCGGCCGGACGGTTCCGCGAGGACCTCCTCTTCCGCCTCAACACGATCGAGGTCCACCTTCCGCCGCTGCGAGACCGCACCGACGACATCCCCGAGCTCGCCGCCCTCTTCCTCGGCCGCTACGCCGCGCGCTACCGGAAGGGCGGACTGCGCTTCGCTCCCGACGCGGTGGCCGCGCTCCGTAGCTATTCGTGGCCCGGGAACGTGCGCGAGCTCGATCACACGCTCGAGCGCGCCGTGCTGATGGCCGCAGGGGACACGGTGACGGCCGCGGATCTCGGCCTTCGGCGCGATGCGGCCCCGGCCTCGCTCGACGACATGACGCTCGAGGAGGTCGAGGCGGTGCTCATCCGGAAGGCGCTGCAGCGGCACGACGGCAACGTGAGCCTCGCCGCGCGCGACCTCGGGCTCAGCCGGAGCGCGCTCTATCGCCGCCTGGGCCGCCATGGCCTCTAGCGGGGATCCGCGACCTTCCTCCCGTTTCGAGCAGCGGATCCTCAGGCTGCTCCTCTGGACCGGCACGCCGGCGCTCCTGATCACCCTCTCGCTCCTCTGGCTCGAGCCGCACACCCTGCGGCTCCGGGTCACCTTCTCGCTCGTCGTGATCGGGGCCTGGATCATCGGCGCCCTCGTAGTGCGGGAGTTCGCGGTCCGGCCGATCCAGACGCTCTCGAACCTCCTCGCCGCCATTCGCGAAGGGGACTTCAGCACGCGCGGCAGGGCGGCGAAGACCGACGACGCGCTCGGCCTCGCCTACTTCGAGATCAATGCGCTGGCCGACACGATGCGGCGGCGGCGCCTCGAGGGCATCGAAGCCGATGCGCTCGTTCGCCGCGTCACGGAGGAGATCGACGTCGCGGTCTTCGCCTTCGATGGGGACGAGCGGCTCCGGCTCGTGAATCGTGCGGGCGAGGCGGTGCTCGGCCGCCCTGCATCGTCGCTGCTCGGTGAGGCCGCCGAAGCCCTCGGCCTCGCGGACGCACTCCGGGGCGACGCGCCGAGAATCACCGACATGACGTTTCCCGGCGCATCGAGCCGCTGGGAGGTGCGCCGCAGCGTGTTCCGGCAGGAGGGTCGGCCCCACACGCTCATCGTCCTCACCGACGTGGGCCGCGCGCTTCGCGCCGAGGAGCGCGCCGCGTGGCAGCGCCTCGTGAGCGTGCTCGGCCACGAGATCAACAACTCGCTTGCGCCGATCAAGAGCATCGCCGGAAGCCTGCGCACGCTCGTCGCGCGCGAGGTGCGGCCGCCGGACTGGGAGGAGGACCTTCGCGGCGGGCTCGACGTGATCGCGGGGCGGGCGGAATCGCTGGCGCGCTTCCTCGGCGCGTATGCGACGCTTGCCCGCCTCCCGCGACCGCGCATCGCGCGCGTTTCCGTGGAGGAATGGGTCCGTCGCGTAGCCGCGATCGAGACGCGCATCCCGGTGCGCGTGACCCCAGGGCCCGCCGTCACCATCGCGGCGGACGGCGATCAGCTCGACCAGCTGCTGATCAACCTCGTCCGGAACGCCGTCGATGCCGTGCGCGACACGAATGGTGGGGTCGAGGTCGGATGGTCGATCGTGGGTGGATCGGTCGAAGTCACGGTCGACGACGAGGGGCCCGGCATCTCGGAGACGAGCAACCTCTTCGTTCCGTTCTTCACCACCAAACCGGGCGGTACCGGCATCGGCCTGGCCCTCAGCCGTCAGATTGCCGAAGCCCACGGCGGGCAGATTGCGCTCGGCCCCCGTCCCTCGGGGAGCGGAGCCCGCGCCTGCGTGCGACTGCCGATCGGCTCGCTCGGCCAGACCTAGCGAAGCTCCCTCCCGTCATGTGCCCTCGGACCGTGCGCCGCGCTACCGCTCGGGCGTCACCCGGAGGTCGAGTTCACCGCCGGTGAGGACGCATGACGACCAGACCATTGGTATCGCGCAGACCACGACGTGCGACGCCCGCATCGATCGGGTTGGGCTTTGCCACACTCGTTTGCCTCGGAGCGGCCTGCAGCGATGGCCCCGCCGGCCCCGACCACGACGTGCTCGTGGGCCAGTTCGGCGCCGCCGACCTGACGATGGAGCTGATTGCGACTCATGCCGGCGTCGAGATCACGTTCGGTTGCGGGGACTACTTCGCCTCGGATGACGCCGCGATCCTCGATGACGAAGCGACCTTCGCCGTCGACGGACGTTTCCACTACCGTCGCACCGGCGCCTCGGACGCCGTGACCCTGTCGGGCTTTCTCACCACCGGAATCGGCGGCCAGAGCGTGACGTTCACCTTCGGTGAAGGAGGAACGTCCGCTGATCCCCTCGTCGTCACGCTCCGACGCGGGGAGCGCTACACGGGACTTCCGCTGCCCTGCCCGGCGTGACGCCCCCACTGGCGCAGCGCCGTACCGGATTGTAAATCCGAGGGATCCCAGCACCCCACAAACGCTTCGAAGGAGACGTCCCATGAGGACCTGGATGGCAGCGACGCCGCTGCTCGCCGTGGCTGTGATTGCCGCCCCGCTGGCGGCGCAGGGCGCGGCCGCGCCCGCCGGCGAGCCGACGCTCGATGAAGTCCGCACGCTGACGATGCGCTACCAGAGCGTCGACACCGCCCTCGCGGAGGGATACATCCGCGATCCCGGCGACGTTTGCGAGACCGCGGAGATGATGGGCCGCCCGGCTGACGTCGGCACCATGGGCATTCACTTCTTCCGACCCGATCTCCTCGGAATCACCGGTCCCCCGAATCCCCGCATCGACGGTACGGGCACTCACACCGACTTCCGGAAGCCCGCGATCCTCATCTACGAGCCGCAGGCCGATGGGTCGCTCCGGCTCGTCGCCGTGGAGAACCTGGTGTTCCTCAAGTCGTGGGAAGCCGCCGGCAACACCGCGCCGCCCACCTTCCTCGGCAATGCCTACAACCG
>JAICNA010000150.1 GCA_025928955.1 Gemmatimonadales bacterium
CCCAGACGACGTAGATGATCGCGAAGGCCCCCGCGATTCTGGCCCGCGCGGACATCAGCGAATCCCTCTCCGGCCGAGATCGGCAGTGATCGACTGCCAGCCGCGCCACCAGAGACCGGCGATGAGGCTGAGTGCGGAGGGCACCAGCCGCGGCCGGGGAATGCGAATGATCCAGGCGCCGGGCTCGGAGGAAATGACGTGTGGCATTACTGACTCCTTGCGATTCGACGTAACCGCCAATAAGATGATTGGAGGTTACACAGTATGTGCGTAGCCTTAACCTGTCAAGAGGGTTTTGGTGGTTATGTCTGAACCACTCGCAGTCCAGTTTGCCAACACCGTCGGGTCACGACGCTCAAGCCGGCCCCAGGAAAGGATTTCGGACTACCCGGCGCTGGTGGAGTGGGGGGTCGGGGCGGAGTTGTTCGGACGGACCGAAGCGGCCCGGCTCCTGGCCGAAGCCGAGGCGAGACCGGCCGAGGCGGCGGCGGCGTCGGCGCGCGCGAAGGCACTCAGGGATGCGGTCTACCGGATCTTCGAGGGGCTCGGCGAGGGGAAGGCACCCGCAACCGATGACCTCGACGTCCTCAACGCCGCGCTTGGCGAGTGCGCCGTACGAAGGCGGCTGCGACAGACGAGTCAGGGCCTCTGCTGGACGTGGGCGGAGGCGCCGGAAGCGGATCTCGACTGGATGCTCTGGCCGGTCGCGTATTCCGCGGCGGAGCTGCTCACGAGCTCATCGGCCGACCGGGTCAAGGCGTGTCCGGGCGAAGGGTGCGGGTGGATCTTCGTCGATCAGAGCCGGAACCGCAGTCGGCGCTGGTGCGACATGCAGTCGTGCGGAAACCGTGAGAAGGCGCGACGCCATTATCACCGTGGCCGAACGGCACCGGAAACAACCTCGCCTCCCGGTTCGTAGGCGCGCTCACACCCCCTGGTGAGCCGCACTCGGCCGGAGCAAGCAATGAACGCCCGCACCACCCGATGGACCCTCGCGCTGATCGGAGCAGTCGCTGCCGCATGCTCCCGCGCGTCGACCGCATCCGATCCTGCACCCGCGGCATCGGGTCCCGTTGCCCGGACAGGGGGCGTTCCGGCGACCCTTCCCTTGAAGCATGCGCCGCGCGCGACGGCTGCCGCGATCACGCCCGCCGACCTCATGACCCGCCTCTACCAGTTCGCGGACGACTCGATGGAGGGTCGGGAGTTCGGCGAGCGCGGAAACTTCAAGGCAACCGCCTACATCGCCGCCGAGCTCGCGCGGCTCGGGCTCGAGCCGGCGGGGGAGAACGGCACTTTCTTCCAGACGGTGCCGACGATGCGCCGGACCTTCGACACCAGCTCGGCGTTCGGGCCACGCGGGGCGCCGTTCACGCCGTGGGAGGAATTCGCCGCGATCGATCTCGGTCCCGGCACGCGTTCGCTCGACGGCGCGGCGGTCATGTATGGCGGCCTCTGGGGCGACTCCACTCGGCTTGCCCGAGGCGATGGCGCAGCCGGCAAGCTCGTGGTTCTCTCGGTGACACCCGGCCCGCAGGGCCCGCGCTGGAACATTCCCCGCCCCCAGCTCATCGCGCGCTTTCCCGATGCCGCAGGATTCGCGATCGTGGCGCTCGAGAACCTTCCCGGCGGCCTGCTCGATTTCCTGCGGGAGCCGAGCCTCCGTGTCGGCGAGCCGGAAACCCGGGTACAGCCCGCGCATCTCTGGCTGAGTGCGGCGGCGGCCGGGCGGCTCTTCGGTGCGCCGATCGGGAGTGTCCGCCCCGGCGCGGCAGGAAGCCCGATTGCCGGTGCGATCCGTTACCGGAGCGACACGCCGGAGTATCCGGCGCGCAACGTCGTCGCCGTGCTCCGCGGCAGCGATCCGGCTTTACGTGGTCAGTACGTGGCCATCGGCGCGCACAGCGATCACATCGGCACCGGCAGCGAGCCGGTGGACCACGACTCGCTCCGTGCCTACAACACCGTCATGCGGCCGCTCGGCGCCGATGATCCGGAGGGCTCGCCCTCGCCGGAGCAGGCAGCGCGCATCACGGCGGTGCTCGACAGCCTCCGGCGGGTACGTCCGGCGCGGCTCGACTCCATCGGCAACGGCGCGGACGACGATGGGTCGGGGTCCGTGGCCATCCTCGAAATGGCCGAAGCGCTCGTCGCGGCGGCGGAGAAGCCGAAGCGGTCGATCCTCTTCGTCTGGCATACCGGCGAGGAAGCGGGATTGCTCGGTGCGGCATACTTCACCGACCACCCCACCGTGCCGCGGGACTCGATCGTCACGGCGCTCAACATCGACATGATCGGGCGGGGCACGGCGACCGACGTGCCGAACGGCGGGCCTTCGTACCTGCAGCTCATCGGCTCGCGCCGCCTCTCCCGCGAGCTCGGCGACCTCGTCGAGGCGGTGAACACGGAAGGCAATCACGGGTTCCGCTTCGACTATCAGTTCGACGCGAACGGACACCCGGGTCAGTATTACTGCCGGAGCGATCACTACGAGTATGCACGGTACGGCATTCCCGTCACCTTCTTCTCGACCGGAAGCCACCGCGACTATCACATGGTGACGGACGAGCCGCAGTACATCGACTACGGCCAGCTCGCGCGCGTCACGACGCTGATCCGCGACATCGCGGTCCGGGTCGCGAATCTCGACCATCGGCCGGCACTCAGCGCGCCGAAGCCGGATCCGGAGGGACAGTGCGTCCAGTGATGGGGGCGAGCACGGTCCGCGGCTGACGCGAGGCCGCGCGGAAGGCAGGCGGCGCTCCGCAACCGAAACCGGGTCCGTGCTTCCCCCGTAGCGGGTGAAGGGGCATCGCTCGTTCAGGCCCGAGTCACCCATTCCATCCAGGTCCCATGCTCGCAGCGCTTCTGCTTTCGGCTCAGGCGGCCTATTCCGCCGTCTCGGCAGCCGCCCCGCCCCCGACCGAACGCATCTACAGCGGACGCGCCGGGAACATCCAGGTGCAGGCGCCGCGGGTCGAAACCGAAATCACCGTCGACGGCCGGCTCGACGAGCCGGTCTGGCAGCAGGCGGCCCGACTGCGGGATTTCTCCCGCTTCGCACCGGTCGACGGGCTGCCGGCGGAGGACTCGACGGAAGTGCTCGTCTGGTACTCGCCGACGGCGATCCACTTCGGCATCCGCGCGAGCGAGGCGCACGGCTCGGTGCATGCGACGCTCGCGGATCGCGACCGGATCTTCGCCGACGACTACGTCGAGCTCCTGATCGGCACCTTCAACGACGGTCGGCAGGCCAGCGTGTTTGCCGTGAACCCGCTCGGCGTGCAGATGGATGGCGCGATGGTCGAGCGCGGCGCCACCGGCACGGGGTTCGGCGGCGCGAATGTCTCACGCGAGGGCACTGATCTGAGCCCCGATTTCACGTGGCAGTCGAAGGGCGAGCTCGCCGAGGGCGGCTACGTGATCGAAGTGCGGATCCCGTTCAAGTCGCTGCGCTTCCAGGCGGCGCGCGAGCAGACGTGGACGCTCAACGTGGTGCGCCGCGTGCAGCACTCGGGATCGCAGGACTCATGGACGCCGGCCCGGCGGGCCGCCACCTCGTTCCTGGCCCAGTCCGGCCGGCTCGTCGGCCTCACCGATCTGCGGCGCGGGCTCGTCGTCGACGTGAACCCGGAGATCACGGCCAACCGGAGCGGCGCGCCCGGCGCGCTCGGCTACGACTACACGGGCGGCAGCCCGCAGTTCGGTGGCAACGCGCGATGGGGAATCACGAACAACCTCAACCTCAACGCGTCGTTCAACCCTGACTTCAGCCAGGTCGAGAGCGACGCCGGACAGCTCGGCTTCGACCCGCGCCAGGCGCTCTTCTTCCCCGAGCGGCGGCCCTTCTTCCTCGATGGCATCGAGCAGTTCTCCACGCCGAACCAGCTCATCTACAGCCGGCGGATCGTGCAGCCCGTCGCCGCGGCCAAGCTGACCGGCACGGCATTCGGCGCGAACATCGGCTTCCTCTCCGCGGTGGACGACGACGATGCCTCGCCCACGGGGGACCACCCCGTCTACAACATCGTGCGGCTGCAGAAGGACGTCGGCGGATCGTCGCGGATCGGCCTCGCGTACACCGACCGGATCGAGGGCGGCAACTACAACCGCGTCGGCGCCGTCGACGGCCGGATCGTGCTCGGCGGCGGGTACACATCGGCGTTCCAGCTGGCGGGGAGCGCGACGCGCAGCGGCGATGTGTCCTTCACGGCCCCCCTCTGGCTCGCGCGCTTCGACCGGAACGGGCGCACCTTCGGCTGGCGCACGCTGTTCTCCGGCATAGCGAACGATTTCCGCGCGGGGAGCGGGTTCATCTCGCGACCGGGGGTGGTGCGCGCGAACATCACGCCCTATCGAACCTTCTACGGCGGACAGGGCGCGCTCCTCGAGACCTTCACGGCCGGGATCGTGCTGGACGGGACGTGGCAGTACGAGAAGTTCATTCACGGCGAGGGCATTCAGGACCAGAAGCTCCATGTCAACCTGAACGGCACGCTTCGCGGTGGGTGGAACCTCGCGACCGGCTACTATCTCGAGAAGTTCGGCTACGACGAGGCGCTCTATTCCAACTACTACCTCGGCACGCCCGACGGAGCAGGCGGCACGACGTTCGTGCCCTTCACCGGCCAGCCGACGATCGCGAACGGCGACTGGTACGCAAACGTCGCGACGCCGACGTTCCGCTCCTTCAATGCGTCGGTGTTCTTCCTGTACGGGTTCGACGAGAACTTCCCCGAGTGGGCGTCGGGCGAGCTGCTCATCATCCAGGGCGCAGTCTCCGTGCGGCCGAGCGACAAGCTCCGGCTCGACCTCACGTACAATCATCAGGAAGTGGACCGGCGCACCGACGGCAGCACCGTCTCGATCGGCCGGATCCCGAGGGTGCGCGCGGAATACCAGATCTCGCGCCCCTTGTTCATCCGGCTCGTCGGGGAGTACGCGATGGAGAAGCAGGACAGCCTTCGTGACGAGTCGCGCACGCAGCTGCCCATCTATTTCGGCGGTCCGGAGGGGTTCACCCGTGCCGCGGCGTTCGAGCAGAACATCTTCCGCGCTGATGTCCTCTTCGCGTATCGGCCGACGCCGGGCACCGTCTTCTACGCCGGCTACGGCAGCACCATGACCGAGCCCGAGGCCTTCAGATTCCAGCGGCTCCGTCGTGCGCGTGACGCCTTCTTCGCCAAGGTGAGCTACCTCTTCCAGCTCTGACGGCGGCCCTGCGGGGGTGGTGATCGGCGGGGACCGGTCTACCTTGCCACCATCCCCCACAGGAAGCCCCCGTGCCCGACGTTTCCCCTGTTCTTCCCATCGCCGATCGCGGCTACGCCCATCCCGAGGTGCTCGTCTCCACCGACTGGGTCGCCGGGCACCTCGGCGATCCCGACGTGCGGCTCATCGAGTCGAACGAGGACCTTCTGCTCTACGATACCGGGCACATCCCCGGCGCGGTGAAAGTCGACTGGGTCAACGACCTCAACGATCCAGTCGTGCGCGATTACCTCGACCGCGGGAAGCTCGAGCAGCTGCTGCGCCGCCACGGGATCGGCGACGATACGACGATCGTGCTCTATGGCGACCGGAACAACTGGTGGGCCACCTATGCCTTCTGGGTGTTCCGGCTCTTCGGCATCGAGCGGCTCCGCATCATGGACGGCGGTCGGGCGCGGTGGGAAGAAGAAGGACGGCCGATGACGACGGACAAGCCATCGTATCCTCCCGGCAGCATCAGGGTCGGCCCGCGCGACGACCGGCAGATCCGGGCGTTCCGCGACGAAGTGCTGGACCATGTCGGCCGGAAAGGCGCGCTCGTCGATGTCAGGAGCCCGGAGGAGTTCCGCGGAGAGCGGTTGCACATGCCGGAGTATCCGAGCGAGGGCGCCCTCCGCGGTGGCCACATCCCCGGTGCGCGGAGCATTCCGTGGGCCCGCGCGGTCGATCCGGCGACGCACACGTTCCGGAGCGCGGCGGAGCTCCGCGCGCTGTACCTGGAGGAGCACGGGCTCCAGCCGAGCCAGGAGACGATAGTGTACTGCCGGATCGGCGAGCGCTCGTCACACAGCTGGTTCGCGCTCACCTACCTCCTCGGATTCCCGCGCGTCCGGAACTACGATGGCTCGTGGACCGAGTGGGGAAACGGCGTGGGGCTGCCGATCGAGCGGCCGTAGCGACGCGTGGGTCAACTGCGCCAAGGAGGTGGGTCGATGACGACGTACACCGTGGGATACATGATCGGCAGCCTGGCGAAGGCCTCGATCAACCGGAAACTGGCAGGGGCACTCGTGAAGCTGGCGCCCGCCGAGCTCAGCATGCAGGAGGTCGGATTCGCCGACCTGCCGCCGTACAGCTACGACTATGACGCCGACTATCCCGCCGTGGCCCGCGCCTTCAAGTCGTCGATCGAGAAGGTGGACGCGGTGCTGTTCATTACGCCGGAGTACAACCGGTCGATCCCTGGCGCGCTGAAGAACGCCATCGACTGGGCGAGCCGGCCGTACGGAACGAATGCCTTCACGCGCAAGCCGTCGGCGGTGATCGGTACGTCACCCGGCAAGATCGGCACGGCAGTGGGCCAGCAGCACCTGCGAAGCATCCTGAGCTTCTGCAATTCGCCCCAGATGAATTCGCCGGAGGCGTATATCCAGTTCACCGACGGGCTCATCACGGACGACGGGAAAGTCACGGTGGCAAGCACCGAGACCTTCCTCCGGGACTACATGGCCGAGCTGCACCGGTTCATCGTGCGGGTGTATACCGTGCTGCCGCGGAACGTGTAGCACGCCCGCGCGCCCTCGCGCTACGGAGCGCGCTCCGTAGGCGGGACGGCGCGATCGAAGAAGCGCCAGAGCAGATCGGTCGCGGCGACCTCGCGCGTCGTGCGGCCGAGGATTTTCGCGCGCACGCGCGGCCCGCCGGGCCAGGTGTGGCCCCCGCCGCGGATCGTGTACAGCTCGATGGGCGCCGTGCACCCGCTGTAGGCGACGTGCTCGACGACGGTCCCGTCACGAACCCGGTCGGTGATCGAAGCAGCGCCCGGTCCGTTGCATCGTGCGCGGGCGAGCCAGGGGCCGAGTGAGGCCGCGATTCCGAGCACGCCGCGACCGCCGCCGAACGGGACGAGCCGGTCGTCGGTCCCGTGCAGAACGACGACCGGAAGCGCGGCCGTCCCGCCGCAGCCGCGCTCGAGCCCCGCCGGCATGCCACCCGCGACGATGCCGATCGCGCCCACCGTGCCCGGCGCCTCGCAGGCGAGCCGGTAGCTCATCATCGCTCCGTTCGAGATGCCGGCGGCGAAGACCCGCTCCGCGCGGATACCGTGCCGGCGTCGCAGCGTATCGACGAGCGCCCTGAGGAACGTGACGTCGTCGCCGGCCTCGCTGCCCTCTCGCCCGTCGAGCCAGCGCCCGTTCCGTGCGGCCGGATAGGCAACGACGAATCGTTCCCCATCAGCGAGGCGATTGAAACGTGTATGCGCGGCGA
>JAICNA010000037.1 GCA_025928955.1 Gemmatimonadales bacterium
CGCGACGTGCGGTTCACGATGGGGCCCGTGGACGTGCTCGACCACGCGAGCCGGGCCTTCACCTACGGCAGCAAGATGGGGATCGACGGGACGCGGAAATGGCCGGAGGAAGGCTTCACGCGCGAGTGGCCGGACGTGATCGAGATGGACCCGGCGACAAAGGCCCGGGTGGACGAGCTCTGGCCGAAGCTGGGAATCCGATTGTGACCCACGGAGCCGCGGAGGCGCGGAGGCAGCGCGAAGGGCAGACGTTCGGTGGGGATTCGCTGCTCGTCCGCTACGTCAACTTCGTGAAGCTGCCGCACACACTCTTCGCACTGCCGTTCGCGCTGCTCGGTGTGCTCGCGGCGTCACGCGTTACGCCGCTTGACTGGCGCACCGTGCTCTGGGTGGTCGTGGCGTTCTCGGCCGCGCGCTGGGTGGCCATGGGATTCAATCGCATCGCCGACCGGACGTACGATGCGCGCAATCCGCGAACGATGAACCGGGAGCTGCCGAAGGGAGCGCTCACGCTGGGGCAGGCCTGGGCCTCCGTTGCCGTGGCGTCCGCGCTGTTCGTCCTCGCAGCCTGGTCCCTCAATCCGCTCTGTGCGCTGCTCAGTCCCGTGGCGCTGGCGTGGATCGTGGCCTACAGCTTCGCGAAGCGCTTCACCTTCTGGCCGCACCTGTGGCTCGGTATGAGCCTCGCGATCGCCCCGGTGGGTGGCTATCTCGCGGTGACGGGCGCGTGGAGCCGGCCGGCGTGGCTGCTCCTCGCGATCACGATCGGCGTGGCGACGTGGGTGGCCGGATTCGACATCTTCTATGCGCTCCCCGACGAGTCGTTCGACCGGTCGGAAGGCCTGCGGAGCGCCGTGGTACGCCTCGGCCAGCGTCGCGCGATCCTCGCGGCGAAGCTGCTGCATGGGATCACCATTCCCGCGCTCGCGCTGTTCGGGTGGGGGGCCGGGTTCGGCATCTGGTATTACGCCGGCCTCCTCGTCGCGACGGGCATCCTGGCCTACGAGCATCGGCTCGTCCGGCCGGGCAACCTCTCGCGCCTCGATGCGGCATTCTTCACGATGAACGGCGTGATGAGCGTGACGGTGTTCGTCTTCGCGCTCGCGGACCGGATCGCAGGGTGAGACATCAGGTCGGACGTTTGCGACGTTCGATCCCATGTGAGCAACTGAAGGCACACGAAATCACGAAATCACGAAACCACGAAAGGCCCGGTGCATTCGCGATGCAGCGGAGCCTGCATGAGCCGAGCCGTTTGTGGTCGATTCGTTTCGTTTTCGTGGCTTTCGTCTTTTTCGTGGTTTCGTGTTCGCTGTTCAACTCACCCATAACGCGATGGACGCCCGGCACACCGGTCGAGGCCCAATGACGCAGCGCTTACCGACGGTTCTTGCGATTACGGGAGCGAGCGGCGCGCCCTACGCGGTGCGCCTCCTCGAGGTGCTCGCGCAGGCGCGGGTGCCGGTGTGGCTCATCGTCTCGGGGCATGGACTCCGGCTGCTGCAGGAGGAATGCGGGATCGGGAGCGTCGATGCGCTGGTGGCGGCGGCAGCCGTCGAGGGATCGGCCGTCACGGTCTACACCGATGCCGACCGCGGCGCGAAGCCGGCCTCAGGCTCGCAGCGCACCGCCGGCATGGTCATCTGCCCGTGCTCGATGGGAACGCTCTCCGCGGTCGCGCACGGCTCCAGCCGGTCGCTCATCGAGCGCGCGGCCGACGTGACGCTCAAGGAAGGACGGAAGCTGATCCTCGTGCCGCGCGAAACGCCGCTGTCACTGGTGCACCTGCGGAACATGGCGGCCTGCGCCGAAGCGGGGGCCACCATCCTCCCGGCGGCCCCCGGGTTCTATCATCGCCCGACGCGGGTGGGCGAGCTCGTCGATTTCATCGTACAGCGGATCGTGGACCAGCTCGGGCTGGAGCTCGACATCACGCGCCGCTGGGAGGGGTGAGGTGCGGCTCGGCATCATTTCCGATACGCACGACCTCCTCCGCCCCGAGGTCTTCGATGTCTTCAGGGAGGTGGACCATATCCTCCACGCCGGAGACATCGGATCACCGGAGCTTCTGACCGAGCTCGAGGCGCTTGCACCGGTGACCGCCGTGTACGGGAATACCGACGGATGGCCAATCCGCGATCGGGTCCCGCGTGTGGCGCAGCTTCGATTGGAGGGATTCGACATCGTCGTGACGCACGGCGATCAGTTCGGGTCGCCGACGCCCGAGAAACTGCATGCGGCGTTTCCCGACGCCGAGATTCTCGTCTTCGGGCACACGCACAAGCCGCTGCTCACGACCATCGATGTGGTCCGCACGGTCATGAACCCGGGCGGGGCGGGGGCCCCGCGGTTCGGCCTTCCGCCTTCGGTCGGGATCATGGAGCTGGAGCCGGGGATTCCGCCGCGCGCGCGGCTGGTGCCGCTGCTCGACCTCGACGAGGCGTGACTGGAGGGCTCGGACATGCGAAGGGCGGCCCGCGGGCCGCCCTTCATCACTTCCGGGAAGAAGCGCTCAGCAGCCGGCAGGAGCCGTGATCGGCGCGAGGCCGGCGTTGCCGAGCAGCGTTGCGCCGCTGCCGGAAACGGTGACGGTTCCACAGAACGTATTCGCCAGCATCACGCTGCTGCTTCCGGAAACGTCGGTCGTCCCGTCGACCCGCGTGAACGACATTCCGAAGTTGCTCGCCGGTACGGAAAGGTCGCCGGTGATGCGCGCGCCCCGAATCCGGTTCTGGCTCCCCGAGACCGTGACGTTTCCGTCGATGACGACGCGTCCGCCCGTGTGTCCCTCACCGAATAGCGTGACGTTGCTGCCGCTGAAGACGATGTCGCCGGTGTACGTCCCCGCCGCGAAGAACACCACCGAGTTGCTCGCAGCGAGCGCCGCATTCACCTCGCTCAACGTCATCGTTGGCGAGATCTCCAGGACTTCCGCCCCGAACTCGTAACGGATGTCCGCCATGATCTCGGCACCCGCCGGATCGAGCGCGACGGCTACCTCGCGCAGGTCACCCGCCACGATCGAAAGCGCGACCTCGCCGTCATCCGGTCCATCGAATGCCAGGACGCGGCTGCCGGCGGCCACGGGACTGAGCACGGCCACCCCGTCCGCCGACGTCGTGGCGGATGGTCCTCCTTCGATCGCGACACCGACGCCCGTCCGCGCCGAGCCGGGCGCGGCGACGTCGACTTCATTCGGGTCATTGATGGCCGGATTGAGCAGCACCACGAACGTGGTCTCGCCGTAGGGCACCTCGTCGGGATCCGTGGAATCACCGCAGGCCGCGACGAGCGCAACCGTGAGCACGAAGGCAGCGGAGGCGTGCAGGCGAAGCATGAGTACCTCGGGCAGGGGAACGAGTGTGTCAGTTACTCGCGCACCCTCGAAGGCACGATCCGTGCCCGATGAACCGCTCGCCTAACTCGTTGCGCCGACTCGCCGCGCAAGGTTCGTCACGCCGTGAAACCCGCTCCCCCATGGCGGATCGCCCGGTCACGCCGACGCGTCGTATGCCGATCGGAGCCAGCCGAGGAGCTCCCCGTCGACCTCCCCTGCATGTCCGAGACGGATCCTGTAATTGCACATCTGGCCCGCGGGCAGCTCCTGCAGGCGGCCACCGGCCGCGAGCCCCTTCGCATTGAGCCCGACTTCGACCTGGGTCTTCGTTGCCGGCCCGATCGTCGCGAATTGTTTCTTCCGCCGGTAACTGATGTAGGCCTTCTTCGGGGCCTCCTCGAACTCGCCGAACGACCGGATGGCGTCGAGGAGCGCTTCGTGAATCGAGCGGAGCGCTGCCTTCGGGCCGCTGTAGAGCTCGTCGAGTGCCTGGCCCGGTGTTGCGGGCCCCACCCCGGCCCCGGCTGCCTCCGCTTTCCGGATGGTGTGCACGAGGGTGTTCGCGTCGCCGTGTCCCATGCCCAGCTGCTCCTTGAGCATGGCCACGATCTCGCCATGCCTGGTCAGCCGGCTCTGCTGCACGATGGCGGTGAGCTCCGCGAGTGACTTGCCGGTGCGCTTTTCGATATTGGCGAGCTGGGTGGCGACTGCCTTGTCGAGATCGGCCATGCACGGCGCTCCTGGATGGTGGTGCGCTCCCTACGGTGCCGGGCTGCGAATGGTGACGCCCCCCCAGTCGGCGAGCGGCGTGGTGCGCCTGAGCGCCTCGGGATGCGCGCGGAACCATGACTGCATCAGCAGGATCTCGTCGATCGACTCGAGCGGAAGGGCCCCGGTGGGCGGTGCGGGGCGGTCCAGCTCCGCCCTGATCACCGCGCGGAACGCTTCCTCCTCGATCGGCGTCGCCGGCCACGGATAGGAGGCGCGCACGGTGCCCTGTCGGATGACGTACGCGCGATCGTCGCCCCGGTCCCCCGGATCGCGGTAGACGAAGGTGAGCAGGTCGATGGCCGAGCGCGCGCGGCTCGTCGCGGCCAGCAGCCATTCGAGCTGCTCGAACCGCTCGCGCCAGCGGCCCGCCAGCTCGAACTGCGCCGCCTCCGCCGCCCGGCCCATCTCCGCCACCACGCGGTCGATCGGCTTGATCGTCCGTCCCTCGAGGAACGCCGCCGCGGTCTCCACCCGCTGCCGGTAGGCCCACTCGGCGATGAAGCCTGCACATGGAGCGCCGCAGGAGCCGAAGTCGTAGCGGGGACAGGCCGCGCGGCGGTCCGCGCCGAAGAGGTCGGCCTGGCCCGAGAAGACGATCGGCATGTTCGCCGCGCAATCGCGCAGGCCCAGCAGATCGTTGAGCGTCCGGACCGCTTCGAGGGTTCGCTCCATCGAGCGAAACGGCCCGTACACCCGCTCATCGCCGGCGGCGACGGCACTGCCCGCGTGCACCCGCGGAGCCGGTCCCCCGGAGATCTTGATGAGGACGGAACGCCGCGTGCGGTTGAGCTTGAAGTTGAAGTGAGGGCGATACTCGCGGATCTGGCGGAGCTCGGTGAGGAGCGCCGCGAACTCGCTCGGCACGTAGGTCCACCGGATATCCTGCGCCGCATAGAGAATCCTGGCGGCCTTGTCCGCGGGATACTCGGCCCTGAAGTAGCAGAGCAGCCTGGTGCGGAGTCGCTTCGCCTTGCCGACGTAGAGGATCTTCCCGGTTCCGTCGAGCATCTGGTAGACGGCGGGCCGGTTCTCCGCCAGCGCGCGCACTCGGGTCCGGAGCTGCGCGAGGTCGGTCGCGGGCAGCGCCAGCATGCGGGCGCGTCGCGTCAGTGCTGGCATCGGTGGCAGAACACGGTGGAGCGGCCGTCGATGAGGTGCGTGAGGGTGAGGCGCGTGCCGCAGCGGCGGCACGGCTCGCCCTCCCGGCCATAGACCAGCAGCTCGAACTGGAAATTCCCCTTCGCTCCGGTGCCCGTCCGGTAATCGCGGAAGGTGGTGCCCTTCGAGCGGATCGCGGATGTGAGGATGCGGCGCATCTCCCCGTGCAAGGCGGCAAACTCCCCGGGCGATACGCTGTTCGCCGGGCGCGAGGGATCGATGCGCGCCGCGAAGAGCGCTTCGTTGGCGTAGATGTTCCCGACGCCCACCACGAATCGCTGGTCCATGAGCACCTTCTTGATGGCCTGCCGGGAGCGCCCGAGCCGATCGGCGAAGCGCTCGGCGGTGAAGCCCGCATCGAGGGGCTCGGGGCCGAGCGCCTCGTCATACGCCCGCCACTCGGCCTCGGTCAGGAGGAGGAGCGTGCCGAGACGACGCACGTCACGATAGACGAGCTCGCGACCGTCATCGAGCGCGGCGCGAAGGACGGCATACTTCGCGTCCGCCGCGGAGAGCGCTTCGCCGGCGACCAGCAGGACCCCGCTCATCCCGGGCTGGATCACGAGCCGGCGCCCGGTGTCGAGCTCGAGGACGGCATGCTTGGCACGACGCGACAGGTCCACGATCGACGCGCCGCGAAGGCCGCCGAGGAGGCGGCGTCGCGTGACATCGCGCAGGACATCGTCGTGCGAAAGGGTGGCCCGGAGAATCGTGCGACCGAGGAGCGCCGGGCGCAGGTCGCGCACGATCGTCTCGACTTCGGGAAGTTCGGGCATTCGGCCTAAACATAGGAGGGAAGCCGCAACGGGTGGAAGGCGTGCGACTTGACGAGCACTTGACGCCTTCGGGCCATTCTCGCCAAGCCGCTCGAGTCAATCACCCCCATCCGGAGCCGAACATGCGCTTCGCCCTCGCCCTCGCCCTCGCCTTCGCCGCGGTCGTATGCCTTCCGCTCTCGTCACTCGCCGCGCAGGATGCCGAACCGATCGGCCCGGGCACACGGATTCGCGTGGTCAGCGTGGCCGAGGGGACGAGTCGTCGCGTCGTCGGCACGGTCATCCGGGTCGACAGCGCCAGTGTCGCCATCGCCCGGGGCGGCGGCCGGGAGGCGCAGCTCGCGCGGGGCGGGATCCTCACCGTCGAGCGCTCGACGGGGCGGCGTCCGGAAGTCGTGAAGGGCGCGGTGACGGGTGCGCTCCTGGCCGGTGGCGTCTTCCTCGCGCGCGCCCTGATCGGCGCGAGCATGGAGCCGTCCTGGGAGCTCGAGGAATGTTCGGCCCGGTGCGTGGCCGGGACCGTCGGCTTGCTGGTGGGAGCCGGCGTGCTGGGCGCCTATCTCGATCCGACGGAACAATGGGCACCGGTGCCCGCCGGCGCGCTCTGGACCTCCGGATCTGCGGAGGCGATCATCGTCGGCCTGAGCCTCGACACGCCGGGACTTCACGCCGGGGTGCGAGCCGGATTCTGACGCTCAGCCCGGCGTGGCGGCCGCGGCCTCCCGCTGCTGATTGGCATGGATCGACGGCCCGCGATCACGGACGATCAGTGTGTATCCGAGCCAGATGAGCAGGAGGCCGAGCAGCTCCGTGACGTAGAGGACTTCGGTGTATCCCATCCGGGTGTACATCCCGCCGATGCCCGGCAGAATCGCCCCGATGGCGATCGCGATGTTGCCCCACATTCGGTTCTCGGCACCGATCTGCCGCAGATACCGGCCCGCCGACCAGAAGGCGCCGCCGATGAGCAGGACCACCGCATAGAGATTCACGAAAGGGGACACCAGCCGCACGCGCGGCCAGGCGAGCACCTTTCCGCTCAGCCGGTAGGGTTCCACGAGCTCGTAGTTGATCGGTGAGGCCAGGACCAGGGCCGCCCCGAAGGCGACGACCAGGAGGAGCACGATGGTAAGCCGGTCGGCGACTCGCCGCGGAAGGAGGAGATACGCTGTTCCCTGCGCGAGGGGAGCGCCGCCCAGCAGCGCCCCGGTGATGTACCAGGCACGGAAGACCGGCTCCTGCCATCCAAGAAGCGTCGTGAGGCTCTCCGTGAGCGTCCCGGCACCATAGGCCGCAAGTCCGAGAAACCACCAGAGCAGGTATCGCGCGCCGGGCCGCCGCCGCCAATGACGCCAGAGCTGGACGGCGAAGACTGCGGAGAGGATGGTCGTGAGGATCGGGATGTAGCTGATGAACGAGTGTCGCATTGGCCGGGGTTCGGGACACCCGAACTTCGCCGGTCACGACGTGGCTGTCACTCCGGAAGATTACCGACCGATCCGGTCGCGCTCGCGCCACCCGATGTCCGCGCGGAATTGCCGGCCATCGAACGCGATCCGCGCGGCGGAATCGCGGCTCAGGCGCTGCGCATCGCTGAACCGGTCGGCGACGCCGGTGACATTCAGGACGCGCCCGCCGTTGACGCGGAGGGTTCCGTCGTCGTCGAGACGGGTGCCGGCGTGGTAGACGGTGACCCCCGACGGAAGATCGGCGGGGATCGTGATCGCCGCTCCCTTCACGGGTGCGTCGGGATAGCCGGCGGCGGCGAGCACGGTCGTCACGGCGGCACGCGCGCTCGTGCGCACGCGCCGGACCCCGCGGCCGGATGCGATCGACTCCAGGCAGTCCGTGAGCCCGCCGTCGAGGAGCGGCAGCACCACCTGCGCCTCGGGGTCGCCGAGGCGGCAGTTGAACTCCACGACCGATGGCTCGCCGCGGTCGATCATGAGCCCGGCGTAGAGGACGCCCTCGAACGGCGTGCCCTGCCGCTGCATTTCCCCGAGCGTCGGAAGCAGCACCCGCTCGCGCACGCGCTCGAGCAGTTCAGGCGTCGCGATCGAGACGGGGGCGTACGCGCCCATCCCGCCGGTATTCGGGCCGCGATCGCCCTCGAGCAGTCGTTTGTGATCCTGCGACGGCGGGAGGAGCTCGACGTCGTGTCCGTCGGTGAGCGCAAGGACGGACAGCTCCTCCCCGGCGAGGAACGCCTCGATCACGACGACGCGACCCGCCTCCCCGAAGGCGCCGTCACCCAGCATCGACCGCACCACTTCCCCCGCCTCCCGCCGCGTCGGGCAGACGACCGCACCCTTGCCGGCCGCGAGGCCGGACGCCTTCACCACCAGGGGCTCCTCCTGCCGGTCGACGAAGCCGAGCGCCTCGCCGAGATCGGTGAACGTGCCGCTGGCGGCGGTGGGGACGCCCGCGCGGCGCATGACCTCCTTCGAGAACGCCTTGCTGGCCTCGAGCTGCGCCGCGGCGGCCGAGGGGCCGAACACGGCCCGCCCCTCGGCGCGGAGCCGGTCGGCGAGCCCCCGCGCGAGCGGGGCTTCGGGCCCGACGATCGTGAGCCCGATCCCGTACATGTCGGCGGCGTCGGCGATGCGGTCGAGGTCGTCGACCGCGATCGGGAGGTTGGTGGCGATGGAGGCGGTGCCCGGATTGCCCGGCGCACAGTAGAGCTCGGCGTCGGGGTTCTCACGGCGGAGGGCGAGACAGAGCGCATGCTCCCGCCCCCCGCCGCCGACGACGAGCAGCCTCACTTCTGCTGGGCGTTCTTGAAGGCGTCGCGCGCCGCGCTGGCCGCGCGCTTCGCGGCGCCGGCCACCTCGCGGGCGAGCTCCTTCGCCTCGGTCGAGTAGTAGTCCTTCGCGGCGGTCATGTCGTCGCGGAACGGGCGATCCTTCGCCTCCGCGCCGCGATGCGTATACTCGCCGCGCATGATCCGGTCGTACTCGCCGGCGGCGACCCACCGCTGCAGCTCGGCCGCCCGGACGGTGTGTATCGGGTGCGTGAGCGCCAGCGTATTGAGGATCTTGTAGACGATGTCGAGCCCCTCGTGCGAATAGGCATACTCGTGCGCCTGCGTCATGAAGGCCTCGACGTTCATCTGCCCGGCGAAGGCGTCGCCGCGGCCGCCGCCGGCCATCTTCATGTCGAGCCGCTGGGCCATGACGATGTCCTGGCAGCCGAGCAGGCCGGCGCGATCGGCGGAGAGCTCGGACTTGCGCGACCATTCGAGGAACGCGAGGCGCACCGGAAGCACGGCGAGTGCGGCCAGCGCGGGAAGCACGCCGAGGCTCACGAGCGCGAGGATCGCCGCGATCGTCGTGTAGAGGGCGTGGCCGCTCATCACGTGGCCGAGCTCGTGCGCGAGCAGCGCGCGCAGCTCGCCCTCGTCGAGCACCTCGAGCGCCGCGGAATGAAGGACGATGAACGGGTCATCCACCCCGTAGGCGCCGGCGTTGAAGAACGGGGTCTGCGAGACGTACAGCTCGGGCACCTTCGGCCAGTCGAAGGTCGTGCAGGTCTCGACGTGCAGGGTCCAGATGTGCGGGAACTGCTCGGGCCCGACGCGCACCGCGTTCCCCTGGAATAGGAGCCGGATGCCGCGCTCGCCGCCCAGGAGCGCGATCACCTTCCGGATGACCTCGTCGACGCCGGGAACCGCCCGGAGTGCCTGCAGCGCCGCACGGTCCGCCGGGTGCTCCCAGCTCACGGCAGCGATCTCCGGGAAGGTCCGGCGGGGTCGGGGAGCGGGAATGGAGCCGGTCATGAGATGCTCACTCGGTTCAGGATGCGGCCAATACGTGAATGCATCTGAATTGTTTCATTTTGAACCACGGAGGCGCGGAAACGCGGAGAAAGCAACCGGGAATGATCGTTCTCCGAGTCTTCGCGCCTCCGTGGTTCAAAATCAAGAACAAAGCTATCGGGACGCCTTGAACGCCTGGTCGAGGTCGGCGATGAGGTCGTCGGCGTCCTCGATGCCGCAGCTCAGGCGGATGAGGCTGTCGGTGAGGCCCATCGCCTCGCGCATCGGCTTCGGCACCGAGGCGTGCGTCATCGAGGCGGGATGGCCGATGAGGCTCTCGACGCCGCCGAGCGACTCGGCGAGTGCGAAGACCTTCGTCTTTTCCACGAACCGCCGCGCGCGCGCCGGATCGCCGAGATCGAGCGAGATCATCCCGCCGAAGCCGCGCATCTGGCGCTTCGCGAGGTCGTGCTGCGGGTGATCGGCGAGGCCCGGGTAATAGATCTTCGTCGCCACGTTCGAGCTGACGCACCAATCGGCGACGCGGCGCCCGTTCTCATCGTGCTGGCGCATGCGCAGCGGCAGCGTCTTCACGCCGCGCAGGGCGAGCCAGCAGTCCATCGGCCCCGGCACGCCGCCCGCCGCGTTCTGGATGAACCCGAGCCGCTCCGCCACGTCCTCGCGCGACGTCACGAGCATGCCCCCCACCATGTCGCTGTGGCCGTTGAGGTACTTCGTCGTCGAATGGAGCACGATGTCGGCGCCGTGCCGGAGCGGCTGCTGGAAATACGGCGTGGCAAAGGTGTTGTCGACGACGTAGAGATAGCCGTGCGCCTGCGTGAGATCGCCGACGGCGGCGAGGTCGGCGAGGGCCATCATCGGGTTCGTCGGCGTCTCGCAGTAGATCATGCGCGTGGCCGGCGTGAGCGCCCGCTCGATGTTCGCGATGTCGCGCATGTCCACGAACGTGAACCGCAGGCCGAACCTGGTGTAGACCTGCTCCATCAGGCGGTGGGATCCGCCGTAGACGTTCTCGCCGGAGACGACGTGGTCGCCGGCCTTGAGGAGCTTGAGCGTCGCGTCGAGCGACGCGAGGCCGGACGCGAAGGCGAACCCGTACTCGGCTCCTTCGAGGCTCGCGACGCAGCGTTCCCACGCTTCCCGGGTCGGGTTCTGCGTGCGCGCATACTCGTATCCCTTGTGCCGGCCGAGCCCCTCCTGGACGTAGGTCGAGGTCTGGTAGATCGGGGTCATCACCGCCCCCGAGAGCGGCTCGCGGACCTGCCCGGCATGAACGGCGCGGGTGCCGAAGGCGTGCTCGTGGTCGGTCGGAAGGATGCGCGTCATCACATTGCTCGGCAAAGGGATGCGGAAGCGTAAGGTGGCTTCCGGCAGGCGGCAAGCGCGTGCACGAAGGCGTTGCCCCTGACCCCGGTGCCGGATAGCTTCGCAGGCGTGACGCGACCAACCGTGCCGGCTTCGGCCGCCGCCCGCTGCCTCCTGGTGGACGACGATCCCCAGGTGCGCTCCGTGCTCGCGCGCCTCATCGAGGGCCAGGGCCTCCAGTGCGTCCAGGCCTCCAATGGCGCCGAGGCGCTCGCGCTCCTTGCCGAGCAGGGGGAGGTGCCCCTCTGCATCACCGACATCTACATGCCGCAGCTCGACGGCGTCGGGTTCCTGCGTGAGGCGCGCCAGCGCTATCCCGACATGGCGGTCATCATGCTCACCGGCGTCGCGGAAGTGGCGACGGCGGTGGAGTGCCTCCAGATGGGCGCGATGGACTACATCTCGAAGCCGGTGATGCTGGACGAGGTGCGCATGCGGGTGGCGAACGCGCTGGAGAAGCGGAACCTCGTGCTGCAGAACCGCTTCTACCAGCTCTCGCTCGAATCGCGCGTGCGCGAGCTCGATCATCGCAACAAGCAGTCCCTGCTCAACGGCGTGGAGATGCTCGTCTTCGCGCTCGAGGCGAAGGACGCCTACACGAGCGGACATTCCCTCCGCGTGAAGGAGTTCGCCACCCGGACGGCCGTGCAGCTGGGCTTCACCGGTGAGCACCTGGCGCAGATCGAGCTCGGCAGCAAGCTGCACGACATCGGGAAGATCGGCATCCGCGAGACGGTCCTCAACAAGCCGGGCGGGCTCTCGCCCGACGAATTCGAGCATATCAAGCTCCACACCGTGCTCGGCGAGCGCATCCTCCAGCCGTTCCTCGCCGAGCAGCCGCCCGTGCTCCGGATCGTCCGCAGCCATCACGAGCGCTGGGACGGCACCGGGTTTCCCGACGGCACGGCCGGCGAGGTCATCCCGATCGAGGCCCGGATCGTGGCGGTGGCCGATGCGTACGATGCGATGACCACCAACCGCGCGTATCGCCCGCCGAGGAACGCCGTCGGGGCCATCGAGGAGCTCCGTCTCGGTGCGGGCTCGCACTTCGATCCCGAGGTGGTCGCCGCGTTCTTCCGGGCGTACCCCGATCTCGCCACCCATCCTCTCCACGCCTGACGATACGTCGGGAGCGACCATCGATGTCCGAAACCCTGATGATCAGCGTCTCCGGCATGCGCGGCCATGTCGGAACGGACCTGACGCCCGAGCTCGTCGCGCGGCACGCCGCGGCCCTCGGCGCGTGGGCGCGCTCGGCGGGCCGGCCGCTCGTCGTGCTCGGGCGGGACGCGCGCACGAGCGGCGCCATGTTCGCGCAGGCAGCGGCGTCGGGACTCATGAGCGTCGGCTGCGACGTGATCGACGTCGGGGTCGTGCCCACGCCGACCGTGCAGCTGGCCGTCGAGCACCATCACGCCGGGGCCGGCCTCATCCTCACGGCGAGCCACAATCCGATCGAGTGGAACGCGCTCAAGTTCGTCGGGCCGGACGGGATCTTCCTCGATGCAGACGCCGGGGCGGCCGTCCGCGAGCTCGCTTCTCACGGCCCGCCCCGCGCCGGCTGGGATGGCATCGGGTCGCTGCGGCGCGACGACGAGGCGCTCGAGCGGCATCTCGACCTGGTGCTCGGCCTCCCGGAGATCGACGTCGCCGCGATCCGGAACCGCCGCTTTCATGTGGCGCTCGACTGCGTGCACGGCGCCGGCGGCGGATCGATTCCCCCGCTCCTCGAGCGGCTCGGGTGCCGCGTGACCGGGATCGGGCTCGAGATGGACGGGCGTTTCCCGCGCGCACCGGAGCCGCTTCCCGAGAATCTCGGTGACCTCGGTCGCAGTGTCCTGGCGAGCGGTGCCGATATTGGAATGGCCGTCGACCCGGACGTCGACCGGCTCGCCCTCGTCGACGAGCAGGGACGGCCCATCGGCGAGGACTACACCCTCGCCTTTGCCGTGCGGGCTGTGTTGGACGCGCACCGCAGTGCGGGTTCCTCAGCGACCGTCGTCGTGAATCTCTCGACGAGCCTCGTCGTCGAGGACGCCGCCCGCGAGCTCGGCGCGCGGTTCGTCCGTGCACCGGTCGGGGAAGCCAACGTCGCTCGTGCCATGCGGGAAGAGTCCGCCCTGGTCGGCGGGGAGGGGAACGGCGGGGTTATTCTTCCCGCACTGCACATCGGGCGCGACGCTCCGCTCGGGGTGGCCTTGATCTTGCACTACCTCGCGCGCTCGGGAGGCTCGGTCTCTGACCTCGTCGCCGCCTCCCAGCGCTATGCGATCGTGAAGGCGAAAGGCCCGCGCGGCGCGGAGTTGCGGCCACTTTACGACCGGCTGGTGGCCCGTTTCAGCGACGCGACGCCGGATGAGCGGGACGGGCTGCGGCTGGCCTGGCGGGACCGGTGGCTGCATGTGCGGCCGTCGGGAACCGAGCCGATCGTCCGTATGATTGCGGAAGCACCGACGGCTGCCGACGCCGAGGCCCTCGTCGCGGCGGCCCGGGAACTACTGAGCCAGGGGATCCAACCATAGATGTGTGGTATTGTCGGCTATACGGGACCCAGGCAGGCTGCCTCGCTCCTCATCGAAGGGCTTCGACGGCTCGAATACCGCGGATATGATTCCGCCGGCATCGCCGTCGTGAACGGGCGCGGGCTCGAAGTCATGAAGGCCGCCGGGAAGCTGAGCGCGCTCGAGCAGCAGCTCGCCGGGAAGCTTCCGCAG
Source organism: Gemmatimonadales bacterium (assembly GCA_025928955.1). GTDB lineage: Bacteria > Gemmatimonadota > Gemmatimonadetes > Gemmatimonadales > GWC2-71-9 > CAMLLJ01. The sequence goes on from JAICNA010000037.1 coordinate 13,897, forward strand.
GGCACCGTCGGCATCGGACACACCCGCTGGGCCACGCATGGCGCCCCCACCACGCCGAATGCGCATCCCCATACCGACCAGTCCGGGGACATTGCGGTCATCCACAACGGCATCATCGAGAACGCCGGCGCCATCCGGAAGATGCTCGAGGCGCGCGGCCACACGTTCACGTCCGAGACGGACACCGAGGTCCTCGTCCATCTCGTCGGCGAGCTCTACGACGGCAGCCTCGAGGAGGCCGTGGCCGCCGCGCTCCGGGATGTCGACGGCGCGTATGGACTCGCGTTCATCTCGGAGCGGGAGCCGGGCGTCATCGTCGCCGCGCGGAAGGGATCGCCCCTGCTCGTGGGTGTCGGCGAGGACGAATACTTCATCGCATCGGACGCCTCGCCGCTGCTCGAGCACACCCGCTCGGTGGTGTACCTCGACGACGGGGAAATGGCGATCCTGACGCCGGACGGCTACCGGATCCGGAACCTCGAGACGACGCAGATCGACAAGCCGGTCAACCAGATCGAGTGGGACCTCGCCACCATCGAGCGGGGCGGGTACTCGCATTTCATGCTCAAGGAGATCTGCGAGCAGCGGGAAAGCGTGACGAACACGCTCCGCGGTCACCTCCTCGAGGAGGAGGGCACGTCCCGCGTCACCGGCCTCAACCTCTCCGACGAGCAGCTGAAGCGGATCGAGCGGATCGTCATCACCGCCTGCGGCACCTCCTGGCATGCCGGCCTCATCGGTGAGTACATGCTCGAGGAGATGGCGCGGATCCCGGTCGAGGTCGAATACGCCTCGGAGTTCCGCTACCGGAACCCGGTCGTAGACGAGCGGACGCTCGTGATCGCCATTTCGCAGAGCGGCGAGACGGCGGACACGCTGGCCGCCGTGCGCGAGGCGAAGCTGCGCGGCGCGCGCACGATCGGGCTCGTCAACGTGGTCGGCTCGACCATTGCGCGGGAAGTGGACGGCGGCATCTATCTGCACGCCGGCCCCGAGGTCGGTGTCGCGAGCACCAAGGCGTTCACCAGCCAGGTCGCGGCGCTGGCGCTGGTCTCGCTCCGCATCGCGCGGCTCCGGAACCTCAGCATCCTCCAGGGGCGCGACTTCATCCAGCACCTGCAGGCCCTGCCGGACAAGATTCAGCAGATTCTCAACCGCTCCGACGAGATCGAGCAGCTGGCCGAGCGCTTCGTGCGCGCGTCGAACGCCCTCTACCTTGGCCGGGGCGTCAATTTCCCCGTGGCGCTCGAGGGCGCGCTCAAGCTCAAGGAAATCTCCTACATCCACGCCGAGGGCTATCCGGCGGCGGAGATGAAGCATGGGCCGATCGCGCTGATCGACGAGATGATGCCGGTGGTGTTCATCGCGCCGAAGGATGCGGTCTACCAGAAGATCCTGTCGAACATGGAAGAGGTGAAGGCGCGCGGCGGGAAGGTGATCGCGCTCGTCAACGAGTGCGATGCGCAGGTGGATCGCCTGGCGGACGCCTGCATCGAGATCCCCGAGACGCACGAGCTGCTCTCGCCGATGCTAACGATCATTCCGCTCCAGCTCTTCTCCTATTACGTGGCGGTGCGCCGCGGGTGCAACGTGGACCAGCCGCGGAACCTCGCCAAGTCGGTGACGGTGGAGTAGTCGGCGAACTGATAACGCCGCCCCACCACCAACGCCCCCGGGAAACCGGGGGCGTTTGCGTGAAGTGATCTTCATGATGGCTTCCCGTTCCCCTCGGGCGTCACGGTTCAGTTTGCGGGCGCCGGCTATCCTGCGAACGAGGAGGGTGATCATGGGACGTCGAGGGGTGTGGGCGTGCGGGGCGGGAGTGCTCCTCGCTGGCTTCGTCGGGCCGGGCGCCGTGGAGGCGCAGGACGGCATCACCACCGGCTTTTCGCTGCGCTCGCGCGCCGAGGCGTGGGACTGGTTCGACACGGGCCCCGAAGGTCGCTACGTCTTCTCCGGGACGCTGCTCCGTGGATCGGCGCTGTGGCGCGCCCGGTCCGTCTCGGCGCGCGTCGAGCTCGCCGCCCCGATTCTCCTTGGCCTGCCCGACGATGCCGTCGCCCCGGCGCCCGGGGGGGCACTCGGGCTCGGCGCGAACTACTTCGCGGCGGGAGACGGCGACCGCAGCTCGGGGCATCTCTTCCCGAAGGAGGCGTGGGTCCAGTTCGGCAGCGCGGAGGGCCATCGGCTGCGGATCGGCCGCACCGAGTTCGCCGACGGGGCGGAGGTGACCCCCGGCTCGGCGACGCTGGCGGCGATCAAGGTCCAGCGAATCTCGCAACGGCTCATCGGGCCATTCGGGTGGTCACACGTCGGGCGCAGCTTCGATGGCGTTCTTTACGGCTGGGGACGCCCCGGATGGAACGCGACAGTCCTCGCCGCTCGACCCACGCGCGGCGCGTTCGATGTGAACGGCTGGGAACATCTGGAGATCGACGTCGGTTACGCGGCCCTCACCGCGGCCGGCCGGCACACCGACGCCCGGCTCTTCGCGCTCTATTACAACGACGCCCGGCGTCTGCCGAGAGCCGACAATCGGCCGGCGCCGGTGCGTCTCGCGGACAGCGCCGGCCTGGAGATCGTTACGGCCGGTGCGCATCTGCTCCGCGAGATTCCCGCCGACGCAGGCCCGATCGATTTCCTCGCCTGGGGCGCCATCCAGTTCGGCGACTGGGGGAACGATTCCCACCGGGCCGGGGCCCTCGCCCTCGAGGCGGGCATCCAGCCGAATGGCGTGCCGCTCCGCCCCTGGATCCGTGCCGGCGTCTTTCGCGCCACCGGAGACGACGATGCGGGCGACACGCGGCACGAAACCTTCTTCACCGCGCTCCCCACGCCGCGGATCTATGCGCGCATGCCGTTCTTCACCACGATGAACGTGGAGGAGGCGTTCGGGAGCCTGGCCCTCCGCCCCGGGAAGGTGACCCTGCGTGCCGACGTGCGGCTGCTGCGCCTCGCGCGCGCAGCCGACGTGTGGTATGCGGGTGGCGGCGCCTTCGAACCGGAATCGTTCGGGTACGCCGGACGCCCGGCGGGCGGGCGCACGCTCGCGACGCTCGCCGACCTGAGCGTCGAATGGCGGCCGAGGGGATCCGTCACGGTCACGCTGTACGGCGCGCGGGCGAGCGGCGGCGCCGTCATCGACGGGATCTACGGCGCCGGCGCGAACGGCGCGTTCGGTTATGTGGAGGTCGAGCTCCGGCGGTGAGGGTGGACGGCGGGGCCTGCCGCTGGCATCATGCAGGGCAGCGGTCTTCGGCGCGGAGGGGGAATGCGGGCTGGGCGGCTCACCATCATCGCGGCAGTGCTCGCCGGCATCACCTTCGGGCTGGGTGCGTACACGTTCGGATATGCCAAGGGCGCGTCCTACCTGACGACCGATCCCGCCGCCTGCGCGAACTGCCACGTCATGGCGGAACACTACGCCGCGTGGCAGCGCTCGAGCCACCGCGCCGTGGCCACCTGCAGTGACTGCCACATGCCGCACAACCTGGTCGGCAAGTACGCGGCGAAGGGCGTCAACGGCTTTCTCCATTCGCTCGCCTTCACCACCGGCCGCTTTCCCGACCCGCTCCAGATCCGCGAGGCGAACCGTTCGATTACCGAGGGCGCCTGCCGCCACTGTCACGAGCCGATCGTCGCGGCAATCGAGCCGGGCTCCACCGGCCGCGAGGTCGTGGTGCCGGAGGGCGCCGGGCCCGATACCGATGCGCGGCGGCAGATTCACGATGGCATCGTCCGCAACGACGACCGTGCTTCCTGCATCCGCTGTCATGTCTACGTCGGCCACCAGGTCCGCTGATGCGGGCCGATCCGACCGGGAGACCTGAATGACCGACCCCGTCCGCTCTCGCCCGAGCCGCGCCCGCTGGCTCCTCCCGATCGTGCTCGCCTCCGCGCTGGGCGCGGTGGCGATCGCCGCACTGCTCACGAACATCTTCGAGCGGCAGCAGGAGGCGCGGAACCCGTTCTATCGCGTGGTGACCCTCACCGACACGACCAGTGATCCCGCCGAATGGGGGAAGAACTTCCCGCAGCAGTACGACTCGTATCGCCGCACCGTGGACATGGTCTACACGCGCTACGGCGGCAGCGAAGCGACGCCGAGGACGCCGACGGCGACCGATCCGCGGGCCGTCGTCGCGCAATCCCGCCTCGACGAGGATCCCCGGCTGCGCGAGATGTGGGCCGGCTACGCCTTCGCCCAGGATTTCCGGGAGGAACGCGGACACGCCTACATGCTCGATGATCAGGTCTTCACCGAGCGGCAGCAGGTGGCGAAGCAGCCGGGCACCTGCCTGCATTGCCATGCGAGCATGTACGTGCCCTACATGCGGGCCGGCAACGGCGACCTGATCAGGGGCTTCGAAACGCTCAATCCCATGCCGTACGCGGAGGCGCGGACGCACGTGCAGCACCCGGTGGCGTGCATCGACTGCCACGACCCGGAGTCGATGCAGCTGCGCGTGACGCGGCCGGGGTTTCTCGAGGGGATCCGCGCGCTCAAGGCGTCGGAGGGCGTCGAGGGATACGACGTGAACACGATGGCGACGCGGCAGGAGATGCGAACGTTCGTCTGCGGGCAGTGCCACGTCGAATACTACTTCAAGGGCACCGAAAAACGGCTCACCTATCCGTGGCATCGCGGTCTCAAGGTGGACAGCATGCTCGCCTACTACGAGGAGGACGGGCACGCCGACTGGACGCACGCGCGGAGCGGCGCGCGAGTGCTCAAGGCGCAGCACCCCGAGTTCGAGATGTACAGCCAGGGCATCCATGCCCGGTCCGGCGTCGCCTGCGCCGACTGTCACATGCCCTACGAACGCTCGGGCGCGCTCAAGATCAGCGATCATCACGTCCGGAGCCCGCTGCTCAACATCAACCGCGCCTGCCAGACCTGTCACAAGATGAGCGAGCAGGAGCTGCTGGACCGGGTCGTCACGATCCAGGATCGCACTTTCGAGATGCGCAACATCGCGATCGACGCGCTGCTCGACCTGGTCCGCGGGATCGAGGCGGCGCGCGCCCGGGACAGCGCGAGCCCGCTCGTGGCGAAAGCCCAGCGCTATCAGAAGGCGGCCCAGTTCTACGCCGACTTCGTCGAGGCCGAGAACTCCATGGGCTTCCATGCCGACCAGGAGGCGGTCCGGATCCTCGGGAATTCGGTGAACTTCTCGCGGCTTGGCCTTGCGGCGCTGCAAGGCGCAGCGGTGCCGGACGCTCCGCTGGATGCCGCAGCCAGCTCCGCGCGTCGTCCGGCAAGGACGGCCGCCGCGCCGTAGTGGCGAGCGAGGCGCGGCAGGGCCCGCGACACCGGCGTTGTGGGCCGGCGAGCGGCGGCGTAGCTTGAAGGTGAAGGCTCCACGCCGCCGCCGGCCAGGTTCCCGGACTCGTATCTGACCACCTTCCAGGCCCCCACATCGACATCGCCACGCACCCCCCTCCTCGCGGGGGACGCGGCGCTTCAATTCCTCGCCGAGGCGAGCGTCACGCTCGCGAGCTCGCTCGACTACGAGACGACGCTGCGCACGGTCGCCCGGCTGATGGTTCCGGCGCTCGCCGACTGGTGTGCGCTCGACCTGGCCGACGGCGCCGGCGGCATCCGCCGCCTTGCCGTCACGCACGTCGATCCCGAGCGTGAGGCGCAGGCGATGGAGCTGGCCGAGCGCTACGCGCCCGACCCTGCCGCGCCGACCGGCGCCCTGCACGTGCTCCGCACCGGCCAGCCCGAGCTCCTCGAGCACATCACCGATGCGATGCTCGCCGAGGCGGCGCGGGATCCCGAGCACCTCGCGCTGCTGCGGTCGCTCGACCTCCGGTCGTACATCGGCGTGCCGCTCACCGCCCATGGCAGGACGCTCGGCGTGCTGAC
>JAICNA010000149.1 GCA_025928955.1 Gemmatimonadales bacterium
AGGAACTTCGGGTCGTGCGAGAAGTCGGCGTCCATCTCGAGGATGAACTCGTAGCCGCGGTCGAGCGCCCAGCGGAATCCGGCGAGGTACGCCCGACCGAGCCCCTCCTTCGCCTCGCGGTGCAGCACATGCACACGCGAGTCTTCCGCGGCGAGCGTGTCCGCGAGCGCCCCGGTGCCATCGGGCGAGCTGTCGTCGATGACGAGGACCTCGAGACGCGGGTCCTGCTCGAGAATGGCCGGTACGATGAGCGGCAGATTCGCACGCTCGTTGTACGTCGGCACGCAGACGAGATAGCGCTCGGTCACGGCTGGGCAGTGGCGAAGGTGCGGCGCCGCAGCGACGGGAGCGCCGCGAGCGCGATGGTCAGGAGCAGCGAGAGGAGCGTGACCCAGCGCCCCGTCGCGGAGGCCGGATCGTCGAAGCGAAGTTCCACCGAGCGCGCCCCGGGCGGAAGCTCGACGGCGATCTGCGCATGGTTGGCGCGGTGGACCGGCACGGCGCGGCCGTCCACGGTCGCGTGCCACGCCGGGTACCAGGTCTCGGCGACGACGAGGTAGCTCTCTCGCGCTTCCTGCCCCTCGATGGCGATGGACATGCGGCCCGGCTCCCACGCCGTAACCGATGCGCGCGCGGCGGCGCCCCCGGGCATCGTCCCCTCGATCGGCGGCGGCGCTACGGATGTCGACTCCGGGAAGAGTGTCGCCACGCCGAGCGGGAATCGCGGGTCGAGGAGGGTCGGGATGATCCGATCCTCCGGCAGCTTGGCGGCCACCGGCAGCACGCGCGCATAGGGAGGCATCGTATCGCGCGCGAAGAGAAACGCCGGTCGGCCCGGCGTCGACTGGACGGGGCCCGCCACTCGATGGAACCCCGGAATCGGCTGGGAGTCCGAGAGCACCGCGTAGCCGACGGCCCAGAGGTCCCACAGGTTCCAGTTGCCGAGGTTGGCATAGACGTTCTTTCCGCCCCATACCTCGTCGTAGAACCGCACTTCGTTGCCGTGATACCCCAGCACCGTCGGGATCCGGTGCGCCATGAGGAAGTCGCCGGGATACGCGCCGTAATCCATCACCCGGTACGGCTTCGGCTGGGCGGCAAGGTAGGAAGTGACCTCATCGGGCGCAAACAGCTCCGACGCCCTGCCCTCGAATACGTAGAAGTGCCGATCGATGCTGAGCAGGTCGGCCGCGACCACGACGACGAGGGCGAGCGCCGCGACACCTTCCCGGAGGCGGCCGCTTGCCGCCGCCCATGCAACGGCTCCGCCGGCCAGGACGGCGACGAGCAGGCGGAAGCTGCCGGCGGTGAGCGCGGGCGCATTGGCCTGCACCCGCGGCACGAGGCGCGGATCGGCCGCCAATCCCTCGGCGATGCCCTGCAGCATCCCGCTGAGCCCGAGGAGCGCGAACAGACCGAATCCGCCGAAGAGGTAGAGCACGGTGCGCGGAGCAACCTCACGCCGAAGGAGCCGTTCGGTGCCGAAGGCGGCGTAAACGGCCACCGGAAGTGCCACCAGGAAGAACGCCATCCCCGGCGCTCGGACCTTCTTCATGTACGGCATCACCTCGTACCAGAGGCGGTAGAACGGCGTGTGCGCCCCGAGCGAGATCAGCAGGAACAACCCCGCGATCACGGCCAGCGCGATCAGCCCACGCTGCCGCTTGCGCGCCGCGATGCCGAGTCCGGCGAGCGCGACGACGATCACGCCAAGGTATTCGCTGTGGAGCTTTGCAAAATTCCGGCCCCAGTAGGCGTCCGGCCCGAGGCCGTTGAACTGGGGGAGGATGGTTCCGAACAGCTCTTCGATCGGGAGCGCATAGGAGGTGGCGTATTCCCAGCTGGTCGCGGAGCTGCCCACGACCCGGGGCGAATACGGGAAATAGGAAAGGAATGGGACGACGAAGATCCCGCCGATGCCGACACCGAGCAGCACGGCGAGCGCGGCGAAGCCGAGCGCTCGCCCGGCGTTCAGGTCACGCGGCCGCTCGGGATCGAAGAAGGTGAGGTACAGCGTCCAGATCCCGGCCGCGATCAGCAGGTAGTAGGTCATCTGCGGATGGGGAGTCAGGATGCAGAGCCCGACGGTGAGCGCGACGAGGCCGAACGCCGCGTCCCGGCGATCACGGATCGCGCGGGTGAGCGCGAGCAGCAGCAGCGGCGCGAGGGCGGAGACGAAGAGCTTTCCATCGTGTCCCGGATGCGCCAGCGATGCGAGGATTCCGGTCAGCTCGTAGGCGAGCCCGCCGACGACCGCCCCTCCCCAGCCGCAGCGAAGGGCGCGGAGAAAGAGATAGGCGAAGAGGCCGGCCAGGAAGAGATGGACGGCAAACCCCAGGGCCATCGCCGTACCGACAGGCATGATCCACCGAAGCCACGCGGTGGGATAGAAGATGTCGCCGCTCGACGCCGCGATGAACGGCATGCCCCCGAAGAGATAGGGATTCCACTGCGGAATGCTGCCGGTCGCGAGGAAGCGCTCCGCGCCGAAGAGGCGGAACGCATAGCCGGCGACATACTGGTCACTGTGGACCCCGCCCAGGAAGTATCCTCGCGCGATCGGCCAGCAGAGCACGAGGACGGGAAGCGCGAAAGCGACCGCCGCCACGAGCGTGGCGCGCTTCGGCTCGAATCCGGCGGCGGTATCAGCTTTCTCCACGAATGCGCGCTCCGGCAAGCAGGAAGGGGGCCGCAGCCCCGAATTCGGTGATGGTCAGCAGCACACGCGATGCGATGGCGAGCGCGAGCGCGCTCGACTCGCCCAGCGCACCGCCGAGCATGAGAATCACGACGCTCTCACGCACGCCCAGCCCGGCGGGGGCCGGAAGAAAGAGCAGGCCGGCCACGTACGAGGCTGCGAACGTGGTCATCGCGAGCGCGGGGGTGAGCGCCGGCGCCGCGAAGAGTCCCCGCGCGAGCAGCCAGAAGGCAACGCCGTACCCTGCCCACGCCATCAGGTTGGCGAGCGTCCCGACGACCACCGCTGCCGCGCCCGGGGACGCTCCCTCCGCCTCGACGCGCACGAGGCGCAGCAGTCGCGCGATGAACGGCGGCCAGAGCAGCAGCGCGATGCCGACGATGCTCAGCACGACGAGCGTGAGGAGGGCGTCAGGTACCCACGGGTACTTCGACTCGAGCGACGCGCTGCCCGCGATCCCGACGACCGCCGCACCCGTGCCCACGGCAAGCGCCTGGAGCACGACCGCGGACGCCATCGCCGTCCAGCGCCGCACGCCGGCCCGTTGCGCCATCACGGCCATGCCGGCGATCGCCCAGACCTTGCCGGGGATGTACTTGCCCAGGCTCGATACCGTCCAGATGCGGGCCGCCGCTCCGAACGGGAGCCGGTCTCCCCACCCGCGCAGCATCGACCGCCACGCCTCGATGAGGACGGCGTACATCGCCCAGGTCACGAGCGCGCCGGCGATGAGGAGCGACGGGCGCACGTCCCAGGCGACCGGCTGCTCCCGGAGCCGCGACCAGGCGCCGGCGAGATCGTTCGCGGCGAAGCCGATGATGGCGAGCGCGACGACCCACTGCACGACGCGCCACGCGGACCTACCCATTCGGCGCGGTGCCGTCGAGGGCCTCGCGATACCAGCCGGCGCACACGCCGGCGACGTGGTCGGGGTCGAGCCGCCGACGCCAGAAGAGGCCGAGATCCCGGGCCTGCTCGCGGCGCGTCTCGTCGGTGAGGATGTCGAGCGTCGCATCGGCCAGGGCGTCCGCCGACGGGATTACCCGCCGCCCGGCGCCGGTCTCCGGCACCACATCGAGCACGCCGCCGCCGTCCCAGCAGGCGATCACCGGCACCCCGCACATGATCGCTTCTGCGGCCGCCAGGCCGAATCCCTCACCGGCGGCGGGAAAGTACATCAGGTCGGCGGTCCGGAGGACGCCCGGGATCTCGGCCGGCTTCACGGCGCCAAGAAAGCGGACGCGCCGGGCCACGCCGAGTTCGGTCGCAAGCTGTTCGAGCGCACCCCGCTCGGGACCGTCCCCGACGACGGTGAGCGGCAGCGCGGCGCCGAGCGTCTCGAGGAAGCTGATCGTGCGGATGGCGAGGTCCACCCGCTTCTGTTTCGAGAGCCGCGCGACCACGTACGCGCCCCCGCCCCCTTCGCTCCACTGGTACGCCGTCGTGTCGACCGGCATGGCCTGCACATGATGCTTGTCGATGTGCCGACCGACGCCGTTCTCGATCCACGTCGCCATCTCGCGCGAGACCGCTGTCACCACCCGGGCGCGCCGATACACCGGGCGCGCCAGCCGCCGGGCGAGTCCCGAATGCCGGAGCAGCGCGGCGTCGGTGCCGTGGCTCGTGAGCACGAGCGGCGTCTCCGCCGGCGCCGCGAGTCCGCCCGGGATCCACCAGTGGGCGTGGATGACCGACGCGCCGCCGGCCACCTCCTCCTCCGCCGCGCGCCGCAGCGATCGCCAGAGTCCGGTGAGCGCCTGGAGGCCGGCGGGAGAGCGGATCGCCTGGCTCATCGTTCCGCGGTAGGCGATCCGCTCCTGGCCCGCGCGCGCATAGCGGACCCGGCGAATCGTCACCGTCCCCTCGGTCTCGACGCCCCCCTGCCCCTCGTCGCTCGGCGCGACCACCCGCACCTCGACACCGCGACGGCCGAGCGCGGCCGCGAGCGTGGCGAGGAAGGCGCCCGAGACGTCACCGGGCCAGCGGGGATAGTTGTGGGTCAGGAAGACGACCCGCACGCGCTACCCCTCGGCGTCGGTGCCGCGCGAGCGGGACAGCTCGCGCAGGAGCTCGCGCTGTTCCTCGCGCACGCCTGCGACCATCTCGCCGACGAAGCCGAAACCGAAGAGCGCGATGCCGCTGATGACCATCGTCTCGACGAGGTTGAGCAGCGGCCGGAACCCGATGCCGTACCCGAACCGGAGCACGAGCGCCACCACGCCCGCGACGAAGCCGATGAGGAAGAGCGCCGCGCCGGCCAGCCCGAAGAAGAGCATCGGCTTCCGCCCGAACCGCAGCTGGAACCAGACGGAGAGGAGGTCGAGCACACCGACCGGGATGCGCCGCCAGGTGAACTTCGACACGCCGCCGCGGCGCGGATACAGGGGCACGGGGAGCGAGGTGAGCCGGAAGCCGTCGGCCACCGCGATGACGACCATATACCGATGCCAGTCGGGACGGAGCGGCACACCGAGCATGACCTGGCGTCGGTAGGCCTTCACCGAATTGAGGTCCGTGACGCGAATGCCGAAGAGCCAGCGACAGAGCGCATTGTAGATGCCCGAGACGAACGCCTTCTCGTAGCGCCCCTGCTTCGTCCCGGTGACGATGTCGGCCTGGCCCGCCAGGATCGGCGCCACCAGGGCCGGGATGTCCTCGGGGAGGTACTGCAGGTCCGCGGGATAGAATACGAAGACGTCACCGCGCGCCGCATCGCCTGCGGAACGGAGCGCGTCGGCAATGCCGCGCTGCCGGCGGTGGGTGACCGTCCGCAGGAAGCGATAGCGCTCCCGGAGACGCTCGAGCACCTCGGCGGTGCCGTCCCGCGAGCCGTCGTCCACCACCACGACCTCGAACGAGAAGCCCGCGGCGCCGAGCGCCTCTTCACAGAGGCGCATGAACTCGGGAAGGTTCTCGGCCTCGTCCTTGGCCGGCACCAGGACGCTCACATCCACCGGCGCGAGCGCCGGGACGTGGCTCATACGCGCTTGCGCATGCGCGCAGGGAGAATGCCGAGCTGGTCGCGGTACTTCGCGACCGTACGCCGGGCGATCTGGATTCCCTGCTCCTGGAAGAGGTGGACGATCTGCTGGTCGGTGAGCGGCTTCGAGGGCTGCTCCTCGGCCACCATCTTCTGCAGCTTGGCGCGGATCGACCGTGCGCTCGCGTCCTCGCCCGATGCGGTGGCGAGCGCGCTCGAGAAGAAGAACTTGAGCGGCAGGACCCCCCGGGGCGTCTGCACGTACTTCTCGTTCGTCACGCGGCTCACGGTCGATTCGTGCATGTTGATGACCTCCGCCACCTCTCGCAGCGTGAGCGGACGCAGGTACTCGATCCCCTTCTCGAAGAAGTCCCGCTGCCGGTCCACGATGAAGTTCATCACCTTGAGCATGGTCTGGCGGCGCTGCTCGATGGCCTGGATCATCCAGTTGGCGCTGTTCATCTTCGAGGCGATGAACTCGCGATTCTCCGGCGTCATCTTCTTCTTGTCGCGCGCGATCTCCTGATAGACGCGGCTCAGCCGGAGGCGGGGCACGCCGGTGTCGTTGAGGAAGACGTGGTAGCGCCCGTCGATCTTCTCGACGATGAGGTCGGGAATGATGTAGCCGTCGCCGCGGTCCGAGTACTTGAGCCCCGGTTTCGGGTCGAAGCGGGCGAGGCCATCCGCCGCCGCCTGCACCGCCGCCGGGTCGACGCCGAAACGCTTCGCGAGATCGTTCCACCGGTGCGCGATGAGGTCGGGAAAGGCGTCGTGGACGAGCCGGTACGTGAGCGAGTCGGTGTCGCTCTGGTCGCGCATCTGGTTGAGCAGGCACTCGCGCAGGTCGCGCGCGCCGACCCCGGGGGGGTCGAGCCGCTGGATGATCGCGAGCATCTCCTCGACCTCCGTCATCGCATAGAGCGCGCCGTCGGGCGGGACGTGGGCGGCGGGCTCCCCGTCCTCATCGAGCTCCGCGTCCTCCTCGTCGGTCGCTTCCCGGAAGTGCGCCTCCACGACCTGGTTGATCGACCCGTGAATCTCCTCGAGCGAGGCGGCGAGGTAGCCGTCGTCGTTCATGTTGCCGAGGAATTCCTCGCTCAGCAGGCGCTGGCGAGGCGTCAGCTCGATCATCTGGAGCTGCTCGCGCAGGTGATCGATCAGGTTCGTGGTCTCGACGGTGACGGGCTCGATGTACTCCGTCGCCTCGAACTGCTCCCGCGTGCCGCCGACGTCGAACCCGTTGAGGAGGATCTCCTCCCAGTCCATCTCGTCTTCCTTCTTCGTCTCCGCCTTCTCCTGCTCGACCGGCTTCTCGTCGCCCTGCTCCTCCTCCGGCTCGAGCAGCTCGAGGAAGGGGTTGGACAGCAGCTCCTGCTTGAGATGCTGCTGCAGGTCCATCATGGGCATGTAGAGCATGTCCATGGCCTGGTAGAGCCGCGGATTGACGCGCAGCTCCTGTCGCAGCCCCGTCGTCTGGGCGAGTCCGGTTCTCATGCTACCGCCTCGAGTCGCGCGCGAAGGCGCGTGGTCAGCGTCGGACCGAGGTAGCGCTGCGCCACCCGGTCGTTGTAGACGAGGTCCCGAACGGTCCCCGCCGCCTGCACCTTCCCGTCGAACATGATGTACGCCCGGTCGACGATATCCAGCGTCTGCTCCACGTTGTGGTCGGTGATCAGCACGCCGATGCCGCGATGGCGGAGCCCCGCGACGATCGTCTGGATGTCGTGCACGGCGATCGGATCGACGCCGGCGAACGGCTCGTCGAGCAGCATGAACTTCGGCTCGGTCACCAGTGCGCGCGTGATCTCGAGCCGGCG
>JAICNA010000024.1 GCA_025928955.1 Gemmatimonadales bacterium
TCCGCGCAGCACGCTCAGCTCGTACGCATCGCGCACGCCGCGGGGCGGGTTGATCGCGACGAGGCGGACCCCGGGGATCGCCGCCGCGAGCTCGTCGTGCCTCGCCGCGAGCCCGCCGACCACCGCGAGGTATCCCCCGGGTCCAGTAAGCCCTGCAAGCGCGGCGGCCGCATCGCCGTCCAGTGCCGTCGGGGCCACCTGCTCCGGGCCACCGCCGATGTCGAACACCCCGCCGTCGATCCGGAACTCGCGGCCGCAGACCGGACAGCCGAGCGTGCCCTCTCGCACCGACCGCTCCTCGATCGCGCCGGGCAGCAGGACGAGATACTGCTCGGGGTGATCCGCGGGGCAGCGGAGGTGATCCGCCAGCTCGATGAACATTGAGGACCGTCGGTGGGTTCGTTGCGCGCTAGCGGAAGACGACCCAGCTGACCCGCCCGGCGGCGACCGTCACCCGGCGCCAGACCCGCCGCGCGCCGATCATCGTGCCCACGACGTACTCACCCGGCGGCACGCTTCCGACGGCGAAGTGCTCCTTGTAGAGCGGGTGGGGATGGGCGCGATCGCGGTACGTTTCCGCGAACGAGTAGGGCGTCTCGCGCGGCTCGCCTTTCCGGAGGCCGTAGATCCGCGCGCCGGGCACGGGCTGACCGGCCGAGTCCCACACCTGCCCCGCCACGATACCCATGCCGCGCGCCGGCTCGATCCAGAGCTCGGGATTCGTCGTGTACGGCGGGAAACGCTGCAGGGAATCGACGATCAGGTGCACCGAGTCGGTGGGCGACGCGTGGACCTCGAGGTGAAGGTGGTCGTTCGTCGCACGTCCGGTGTGGCCGACGCGCGCCACGAGCGCCCCTGCCTCGACCCGGTCGCCGACCGTCACGGCCAGCTCGCTGTTGTGGTAATAGACCGAGTGAACGAAGTGCCGCCCCTCGGGGGTGGTGAGCATCGTGTCGTGCCTGACGGCGACCGTGAGCGCGCCACGCTCGGCGGGGCCGGCGTAGACCACCGTGCCGCTCCCGATGGCGCGGACCGGCGTGCCATCGGGGTTGTTGAATTCGACGCCCTGATGCTGCTGGAAGTTCCCGCCCATCGTCGAGCCATAGCGGTAGGTCTGGTCGATGAGCGGGTTGTCGCGCTCGTCGATGGGACGGCGAAACCAGGTGGTCTGCGGGGCTGCGGGCGCGCTGGCCCGGGCCGCGGTGCGCGCCCCACGCGGGATGCAGCTCCAGGGCGATTGCGCGAGATGCAGTCCGCACCGGCTCATCACGTACGAGCGGCGCCGCAGGAAGACGAGACCGGCCTCGCCTTCGCGGACTGTCGCCGGCTCGGCGCGCCAGCGATCACCTGCCGGGTACAGCGAGACGCCACCATGCAGCGTCCGCACCAGCACGCGGCCGCGCGACGCCTTCGACATGGCGAGCACGTACTCGCTCGGCAACAGCACGAGCGCGGTGTCCGCAGGCCCCTTGGCGGCGGGGCCGATGCTGTCGATGATCGCAGTCCAGGTCGCGCCGTTGTCGGTCGTGACCAGGATCCCGTCGGCGGTGGCGACGAGCGTCGTGCCGCCGCTCGTGACGATGCCGTCCGGCGTCACGTACTGCCATTCGGGGCCGAGCTGATCGAAGGTCCAGTTCTTCCAGGTGCGGCCGCCGTCGGTCGAGAGCCCCCACCCATTGCCGACGGTGCCGTACCAGATCTCGCCACCGGGACCGAACGCGAACGCGTGCACGAAGTCCCAGGAGATCGACGTCCCTGTGGTATCGCTCCGGATCTGGCGCCAGCGCGTCGAGTCGGGCGCGAGGTGGAAGATTCCCTCGCCGTACGTCCCGACCCACACCCCACCCTCGCGATCCTGCCGCGCCGCGAGTACGTGCACGCCCCACCCGCTCGAGTCAGGCAGCGCGGGGAGCCTCGGCGGAGCTTGCCGCGCCTGGGCAAGCAGCGAGAGGGGGAAGACCGCTGAAATGACGACCGAAAACAGGAATCGCATTCTCATTCGGATTCAGGTTGGAGTCTGATTCTGAACCACGGAGGCGCGGAGGCACGGAGAGGACACCGGAGGCAGGCTGGGCAGGCCTCCGGGGTTGCCCGGCCTCCGGGCCCATCTCTTGAGACCACTGGAACAGCCGAGAGCTGCTCCGCAGGTGGAAATATTCCGGGCGCGGAACCCTCCGCTCGCTCTCCGCGCCTCCCCGCCTCCGTGGTTCAGACCATCAATACGAATTGCCGCCGTGCGCGAGGCGGAGAAATTCGTCGCGGGTCTTCGGGTCGTCGCGGAAGACGCCGCGGAGCGCGCTGGTGACGGTGCGCGAGTTCTGCTTCTCGACCCCGCGCATCATCATGCAGAAATGGGCCGCCTCGATCACCACGCCCACTCCCTGGGGCTGCAGCACGTCCATCACGGCATCCGCCACCTGGTCGGTGAGGCGCTCCTGCACCTGGAGACGCCGCGCAAAGACGTCGACGATGCGCGGAAGCTTCGACAGCCCGACGATCTTCCCGTCCGGGATGTACGCCACGTGCGCGCGGCCGAAGAACGGCAGCATGTGGTGCTCGCACAACGAGTACAGGTCGATGTCGCGGACCATGATCATGCTCTGATGCGACTCCTCGAACACCGCGCTGCCGACCACATCCTTCACCGAGAGCCCATACCCGCGGGTGAGCCAGCGGAGCGAGGTCTCGACCCGCTCGGGCGTCCGGCGGAGGCCCTCGCGATCGGGGTCCTCGCCGATCTCGTCGAGAATGGTCCGGATCTCGTCACCGAGCCGGAGCGCGGCGGCCGGGTCACTCCGCATAGTCGACATAGTTCCTCGGGGTTTCCCAGAGTCGGACGTGGAGCGACAGACCGGGCGGCAGCGCCGGCGCGAGCTCGCGCCAGCAGACCATGGCGATGTTCTCGGCGGTCGGGATCAGGTCGCGGAACCAGGGCACGTCGACGTTCAGGTTGCGATGGTCGAGCTTCTGCAGCAGTCGCTCCTCGACGAGCTCGTTGAGCCGACCCAGGTCCATGACGTACCCGGAGTCGGGATCGATCTCACCGGCCACGGTGACGTCCAGCTCGTAATTGTGGCCGTGATAGCTCGGATTGTTGCACAATCCGAAGGTGGCCTGATTCCACTCGTCGGAGCGGCCCGGATTGTGAAGACGGTGCGCGGCATTGAAATGCACGCGCCGCGTCACGGCGCATTGCGGCATGCAGGATCCCGAGTGATGACCTCAGGAAGATGGCGCCGGGAGGGCCGGAAATGAAGCGCGGTGCGGAGGCGCGCACGGAGGGCGGAGAACACGAAGCGCGCGAGCCCGAGAGGCCCGCGCGCGACCGGACGCCGACTGAGAGGGTTACTGAAGCCCAATGAGAAAGCTTGGAACCCTCGCCACAACGTCTGCCTTCCCCCGAGGGGCATGGCATCGGCCGCAGTATCTGGGCCCACCATCGGACTTATCGGCTCAGTAACGTGGCTCCCCGTCGTCGCCCGGAGGGTATAAACTAGGATACCGTACCGATTCCGTCAACCGATTTTCGGAGACTCGATGCACCCAGCGCTCATCGCCGCACTCGTGTCGTTCGTCGCGTGGATCGTATTCGGTTTCGTGATGCCGGTGGGGATCGGCGCGGTGCACCTGCTGCTCGCGGTGAGCGCGACGTTGCTCGTGCGGTGGTGGGGGCTCACGCGATAGCGCGCAGGGTGGCGGATCCGGCTTCAGACGTCGATGCGAGCCGCGAGCCCGCCACCGTGCCGCGCTCCAGTTGACCACGACTCGACTTCTCTTCCAGATGCCGACGACCTGAGAAGGTAAGCGGCGCCGCCAACGACGAGGAGCCCCGTGAGCAGGCCACGGCCTGTGTTCGACCGCCATCGCTCCCGATCAGGTGGTGCCGGCGCGTACCGCGTGGATGGGTGAATCAGGTACTGAAGGGCACACCCTCGGCAACCCCGACCGGAAGGTGACGCTGCCCCTGTTCGCGTCCGGCTGGACCGGGCGCTAAGTTGGAGGCAGGGACTCGAGCGCTGCGGATGGCCGTCCATCTGTGACAGCGCAACTCCTGCCGAGCGTGTCCCGCTCCCCTTCCGGCATCCTCATGGCAGTGGCGACTTCCGAGTCGTTCATCGTGACCGGCCTCCCCCAGGAGCCGCCGGCCGGGGCTTCCGCGCCCACGAATCGCCAGACCAGACTCACTGACGAAGGTCTCGCGTCCGCGATTGGACGCGTGCGGGTGGCGGCGCTCATCTCCGGGGCGCTGTGGGCGCTGGTCCTCACCGCGAATCTGCTTCTTGCTCCTGTCTTCGAGCGGCTCGACTTCGACGGTGCCCTCGGCTGGCCGTACCCGAACACGGTGTACGCGGTCATCGGCACGATCGGCTCGCTCGCGCTGGCCTGGGTGGTGGGGCGCTTCCGCGCGCGGCCGAGGTTCGTGCTCGACCTGGGCCTCGGTCTCGAAATCCTGACGGCGCTGTTGATCGCGCTCTGCAGCACCTACCAGATCGTCCCGCATGCTTCGCGGATCTCCTGGGTCGCCGCGGTCATTCTCGTGTACCCGGCAATCGCCCCCGCCGCGCCGCGCCGCGTGCTCGCGGCCGGTCTCATCGCGGCGTCGATGGATGCCATAGCCTTTGCGATCGCCATTCTCAGAGTCCCCGAAGGCGACTGGTCGGCCGTCGAACTCGGCTGGATGCTCGCGCCGAATTACATCTGTGCGTTCCTCGCGCTCGTTCCCGCGACGCTCATCCGGAGGCTGGGTCGTGAGGCAGGAGTGGCACGCGAGCTCGGAAGCTACCGGCTCGGGCGCCTCCTCGAACGCGGCGGCATGGGCGAGATCTACGAAGCGACCCATCGGATGATCGCGAAGCCCGCGGCGATCAAGCTCATCCGCCCGGAGCTTCTCGCGACCAATCCGGCATTCGCCGACATGGTCGTCGAACGCTTCTATCGCGAGGCGGAAGCGGTGGCGGCGCTCAGGAGCCCGCACACCGTGGCCCTCTACGATTTCGGGGTGGCATCCGACGGAACACTCTTCTACGTGATGGAGCTGCTCGACGGGATCGATCTGCAGCGCCTCGTCGAGCGCTTCGGCCCCCTTCCTCCGGAGCGCGTGGTCCACATCCTCGCGCAGGTCTGCGACTCGCTGGGCGAGGCGCACGGCCACGGCATGGTCCACCGGGACATCAAGCCGTCGAACATCTTCGTCTGCAACTTCGGAACGACCGTGGATTTCGTGAAGGTGCTCGACTTCGGGCTGGTGCGTCGCGAGGCGCCGGTCCCGGGTGCCGAAGGGCTGTCGGCGCCACTGGGGCAGCCGGGCACGCCCTCCTACATGGCGCCCGAGACGATCTCAGGAACGAACGCCGTGGATCGGCGCGCGGACCTGTATGCGCTCGGCTGCGTCGGCTACTGGCTCCTCACCGGCCATGCGGTCTTCGAAGGAAGCAGTCCGGTTCAGATCATGTACCACCATGGCTACGATGTGCCGATGCCTCCGTCGGAGCGGGTCGGCCGGCCACTCCCGTCCCACCTCGAGGCCGTCATCCTGGCGGCGCTCGCGAAGCTGCCGTCGGACCGGCCATCGACCGCCGCGGAGTTCCGTGGGCGCCTCGCCTCCACCGAGCTCGCCCCGAGCTGGGACATCGCTCGCGCGCAGGCATGGTGGTCGGAGAATCTCGGCGCGGTACGGGCGACAAGTACCTCGGCAGTCCCGGCCTGAGCACTCACCGACCGTCCCGGGCCCGGGGCGGTTCGGCGGAGGAGCATCACATGACTCGCTCCCTTCTCGTCGTCGATGATGACGCGACCATCCGCGATTCACTCGCCGACGCCCTGGCCGACGAGGATATCCAGGTCGCCACCTCCGACTGCGCTGAGAGCGCGTTGTCCCTGATCGCGACCGGCAACGTCGACGTGGTCCTCTCCGATATCCGGTTGCCGGGTCTCGATGGCATCGCGTTCCTCAAGCTGCTGCGGGAGCGCGCTCGGGACATCGATGTGATTCTCATGACCGCGTACGACGACATGCCGACGGTGGTCGCCGGAATGCGGGAAGGCGCCGTGGAATTCCTCGTGAAGCCGCTGGAGCTCCATGCACTGCGTCGCGTGCTGCGCGGAGTGTTCGAGGACCGGCGCCTCCGCGCGGGACGGGAAGCCAGGCCGGAAGAAGTGACGGTCTCGGTGCCTGGCGGCTTTCCCGGCACGCTCGTCGGCCATGAACCGGGGATGGTGGAGGTGTTCAAGCGCATCGGGCAGGCCGCGTGCAGCCGGGCAACGGTCCTGATCCGGGGCGAGACGGGCACCGGGAAGGAGCTGATCGCCCGGGCGATTCACACGAGCTCGGCCGAAGCGGAGACGCCCTTCGTCGCCGTGAATTGCGCAGCGTTGCCGGAGACGCTCCTCGAGACCGAGCTCTTCGGGCACGTGCGAGGATCGTTCACGGGCGCGACCGGCGACCGGCGCGGTCGCTTCGCACTCGCGGGCCGCGGCACGATCTTCCTCGACGAGATCGGTGATACGTCGGTCGACCTGCAGGCGAAGCTGCTCCGGGTCCTGCAGGAGCGGGAGTACTACCCCGTCGGCGCCGATCATCCGGAGCGCGCGGCCGCACGCGTCATCGCCGCGACGCACCAGAACCTCGAATCCCTCGTTGCGGCCGGCCGCTTCCGCGCCGATCTCTATTATCGCCTGCGCGTCGTGGACATCGAGGTTCCGCCCCTCAGGGAGCGATTGCGCGATGTGCCGCAGCTCGCCCAGCACCTCTCCCGCCGAGCGAGCCGGGCCATGGGACGGAAGGCACCCATCCTGTCGCAGGAGGCGATGGCGGCGCTCATCGCCCATGACTGGCCGGGAAACGTGCGGGAGCTGGAGAACTGCCTGACACGGGCCGTCGTGCTCGCGAGCGCGGACGTCATTCGCGCCGAGCACATCACCATCGGATCGCCCGCCGCGGGTGCCGTCACCACATTGCTCACGCTCGACGCGATCGAACGCTCTCACGTGGAGCATACGCTCGCAGCATTCGACGGGCACAAGGCCAGGACGGCGCGCGTGCTCGGCATCTCCCGTCCGCGGCTCGACCGTCTCCTCCGCAAGTATGGGCTGGAGTGATGCTCCCCGGGAAGCTGGAACGGGAGCGCGACGCGACGCTGCCGCCGCGACGGTGTCCGGCGCGGTCGAGCTGATGGCCGGGCGTCCGCGGGCAAAGGGCCTCCAGCGCTCTCAGCGGGAAGCGCTCGTCGAGGTGGGCAAGTTCGCCGCCCTCCTCGCCCATGAAGTCCGGAATCCGCTCACCGCAATCCGGATCGACCTGCAGCGTGTGGAAGAGAAGCTGCCGCCCGAATCGCCGTTGCGCCTCCAGCTCGCGCGGGCGCTTCGCGAGGTCGAGCGGCTCGACCAGACGGTGAGCGGGGCCCTGCGGATCGCCAGGAGCGGCACCGTGTCATCGGACCTCGTCGACCTGCGCGTGCCGCTGCTGCGTGCGATCGAGGTCGCGACACCCGCGTTCGATCAGGTCGACGCGACGCTCGCGGTGCGCGGCCTCGACGATGCCCCGGTGCCGGTACGGGGCGACGAGGCCGCCCTCGAACAACTCTTCCTCAACCTGCTGTTGAATGCGGCCCAGGCGCTTCGACCGCACGGCGCGGCGGGCGTCATACTCATGGCGACGAATGGGCATGCCGACGTGGAAGTCTGGGACCGCGGAATCGGCATCGATGCGGACAAGCTCGGAAGGGTGTTCGACCCCTTCTACTCGACCAGAAAGGAAGGAACCGGCCTCGGGCTCGCCATCGCACGCGGCATCGTGACCGGGCATGGCGGACGGATCGGCATCGAAAGCCGACCGGGAGAGGGTACCGCGATCTCGATCAGGCTGCCGCTCGCCCGATGATGGAGACAGCGCACACCCGCGTCAGATCTCCCAGTTCGACATCACCACGCCCCGCATCTCCGGTTCCGGACGATCGCTCAGCGTCATCCGGAGATCGGTCCAGTGCACGCGGAACCCCTGCGAGAGGAGCTGCAGGTAGCCGGCCGCGAATCGCGTCTGGCACCGGATCGAGACGCGGCGGACGCGCTCGCGCTCGGCGACGCCCTGCACGACGTCCACGAGCTCGCGGAACGTCTCGAGGTCCCGGGCCACGATCTTGAGCACGCGGAGCTCGTCGCGCGGCCGGGCGGCCGCGAGGGCGGCGGAGTGCCAGAGCACGAACCCGGCGAGCGCGCCGTGCCGGCGCACGAGCGCCGTGTCCCCGAGCGCAAGCTCGTGCGTGAGCGCGAGCTCGCGGGTGAAGTCCACGCCCGGTGCCAGCTCGTCCGTGAGGGCGCGGCACTCGTCCACGCCGCGGTCGAGGTTCGCCGACAGCCGCTCCGCAGCGAGCTCGGGCGCGTTCGCGAGATCGCGGATCAGGGTGATCGTGAGGTGCCCCGGCACGAAGCCCAGCCGGCTGTAGAACCCGATGTTCTCGACGGTCCGTGGCATCGTTTCGAGGCCGATCGTCGTCGCCCCCTTCGCCTGGAGCCAGTCGATGCCGGCGCGGACCATCGCGGTGCCGAGACCTTCGCTCTGCAGGTCCGGCCGCACGGCGATCGGGCCCATCCACCCTTCGGCCCCGGAGCGATGCACCATGTTGAACCCGGCGATGCCGCCGTCGGCGTCCCGCCAGACCATCGCGCCGTCGCCGGCGTCCTCGATCGCGTAGCGCCAGACGAGCGGATTGAGGTGCGGCACGCGCACGCCGCTCAGCCCATCGCGCGTATAGCGGTCGGTGAACGCCTCGGAGAAGACGCGGTTGAGCGCGTCGACATCACGGAGCGTAGGACGTTCGGGACCCCGGACGCCGCGATCAGGCCGCAAGGTCGTGCCCACCCGGCGGCTCGTCGCGCACGACGGCCGCGCCTCTCGCGGGATCGTAGCCGACGCGGATGATCCGGTCGAACCCGTCGCGCACGGTGTCGATGTGCGTGATGAGGATGACCTGCGGGAACCGGTCGGCGAGGCCTCGCAGCAGCTCCACCACCGCCGCGCGCCGCTCCTCGTCGAGCGAGCCGAAGATCTCGTCGAGCACGAGAAGGGACAGGGGCTGGCCGGCGCGTTCCGCGATCATCTGGCTGATCGCCAGCCGGAGCGCGAGGTTCGCGATGTCCTCCTCGCCGCCCGAGATCACCGCCTTCGGGTCGCCGTCGTCGAGCAGCGTGGCCATGTAGTCCTCGTCGAGCTCGAGCTCGGTATAGCGCCCGTTCGTGAGG
The DNA here is from genome assembly GCA_025928955.1 of Gemmatimonadales bacterium. Lineage (GTDB taxonomy): Bacteria > Gemmatimonadota > Gemmatimonadetes > Gemmatimonadales > GWC2-71-9 > CAMLLJ01. Next base: position 9,238 of record JAICNA010000024.1, read on the forward strand.
TCGCGCACGAATCCCGAGGCGATCTCGGAGAGCTCGGGACGCAGCGTCTGGTTGAGGTCGGTCCGCAGGTCGGTGAGCGCGCGATCGAGCTCCTGATGCAGCGCCACCTCGCGGGCGAGCTCCTCCGCCTCGCGGCGGCGCGCCGCGATTTCCTCCGCGCGCCGCACGAAGGCGGCAACGGCCTCGACCGCGGCGCCGAGCTCGCTGCGTGCCCTGACGAGCGCCACCTCCGCCCCGCGGCGGGCGCGGTCCGCCTGCTGTTCCTCCGATCGCAGCACCTGGTACGCCTCGTCGGTGATCGCGATACGGGCGCGCTCGCCGCGAATGGCGTCGAGCCGCGCGTTCACCTCGGTCACCGAGCGCTCGGCTGCTGCGACGCTCGCCGCCAGATCGGCCGCCCGCCCGGCGGCATCACGCAGGCGCTCCGCCCTGAGCGCCACAGGTTCGAGCGCGCCCATCTCGCGGCGCACGACCTCATGGCGCGCGGCATCGTACGCCGCGGCCTCGGCCCCCGCCAGGGTCGCGAGATCCGCCTCGCGGCGCACGAGGGCCGGCCGTGCAGCGACGAGCGAGGCGCGCTCCGCGGCCTGGGCCTCGAGCCGTGCCTGACCCGACACGGCGTCGTTGAGCTCCTGCTCCACGCGGATCCGCTCGCCCTCCGCAGACTCGAGCTCGGCAGGCTCGACGTCGAGCTGTGCCACCCGCTGCCGGAAATACTTCCCGTTGCCGAGCACCGCGTCGATCTGCCGGTCGAGCACGCCGAGCACGTTCTCGAATTCCTTCCCGAGCGGACGTGCGCAGGTGGGACAGGCGCCCTCGACGCCCGCATCGACGATTCGCTGGCGCTGGTCCTTCAGCTCCTGGTACTGGTCGCGCAGGTGCTGATGCTTGCTGGACGCATCCTGCTTGTCGCGCACCCAGCTCGTCCGCAGTTCGTCCGCGCGGAGCGCCGCCGCCGCGAGCCTGGCCCGGACGTCGTTCGTGCGCGACTTCGCAGCCGCCACCGCAGCAGGCTCGGGCAATGCGGCGAGGCGCGCATCGAGTTCGGCGAGCCGTCCCCGCACCTCCTCGAGCTGGGCCACGGCGCCACGGTGCGCCGCGTGCGCGGCGGACGCCTTGTCGAGCGCTGCGCACTCCTCCCGCAACGCGGGCAGCGGTCCGAGTCGACCCTCGAGCGCCTCGAGCTCGGTGCGCGCCGCTTCCGCCGCGGCGGACTGGCGCCGGAGCTCGGCCGCCCGGTCATGCGCTGCGGACGCTTCACTCTCCGCCACCCGCACGTCGGCGTCCAGCGCCGCTGCACGCTCGCGCTCGCGCTGCATCGCCTCCCAGCGGGGACGCAGCTCGGCATACACCGCATCGGCCGCCCGGGCCGCCTGCTTCGCCTCGGTCGCGGCGAGCGCCGCCGCGCGCTCGCGCTCGCGCGAGCGGGTCTCCTCGACCGCGAGTGACTCGGCGTCCGGGAGCGACGACTGCAGCGCCGACAGCCGCGCGCGCATCGAAGTGCGGCGATCCTTGAGCCGGTCCTGCGCCGCCCGGATCTTCTCGTACCCGAGCACGCGCGAGAGGAACTGCGCGCGTTCCGGCGCCGACATCGACGCCATCACCGCGAGCTCCTTCTGACCCGTGAAGTAGGTATTGAAGAACTCCTCACGCGTCATGCCGAGGAGCCGGGTAATCCGCTCCGTGACGGCCTCGAGGCTGTTCGCGATGGGCGTGGTGCCGCCGTCCTGGTACAGCTCGGCGTTGCCCAGCCCCCGCACCACGCGATACACATGCGCGCCGAGCGTGAACTCCATCTCGACCTCGACCCGGCACCTCGGCGGGGCGCCGCGGCGCCGGATCGTGTCCCGGCTCCCGCGGGCCGCCTTCATGCCGTACATGACCCACGCGATCGCCTCGAGCAGCGTCGTCTTTCCGGCGCCGTTGGGGCCGATGATCCCCGTGAGCCCGGCGCCGAGCACGAGCTCGGTGTCCTCGTGCTGGCGGAAGTTGCAGAGGCGGAGGCGATTGATGCGCATCAGTCGCCCTGGTCCGCGTTCACCGACTCGACGAGGTCGGCTCCGAGGGCGACGAACCGCTCGCGGTCGATGCCGGCCGGGAGCGGCCGCCGCCCCAGGTACTCGCGCACGATCTCCGGCAGCGTGCGCCGCCTCCCGGGCGCGCCGACGCCCACCTGCCGGCTCACCTCGGGACGGCGGATATCGAGGTGGAAGTGCAGCGCGTCGGACCGGAATGCGCGAATTGCCACGTGGTCGAGCTCGCGCGCCACATGGCGCGGCACGTTCGTGACGACGAGGCGGATGATCCGGTCCCGGATGCCGCCGTCCACGCCCGCCACGCGCGCAGCGATGTCGGCGTCGAGCTCGGCCGCGGAGCGGCCTGCGCCTTCGATCGGCTCGAGATCGAGGATGCGCCGTGCGGAGGTGATCGGCTGCGCCGTGACGGTCCCGCTGTCGAGGTCCGCGAGCAGCCACCCCTTGCCGGCAAGATGGCGCTCCCGCTCTTCCGCCAGCTCACCCCAGATGTTCGTGCTCACGTATTCGAGGGCGCCGGCGTACCACGCCCGCGGCGCGATCTCGTGCTGCACGTGGTAGTGTCCGAACGCCACGTAGCTCCACGCGGATGCGCCCAGCTCGGCCTCGGTGATCGGCGCTCCGCCGTATTCGGCGAAGGACCGGTCACCGGGAATCACGCCTTCCATGTCACCATGAATCACCAGCACCTGATGGCGCTCGCTCCCTTCCGGGCGCAGCGCTGGGCGCGCATCCGAGACGAGGGCGTCGTGCGGCACCGCGAAGATGCTGAGGTCGAGCTGCGGCCAGGTCAGCCGGCGAGCCTCGCCCGCGGCGACCGATACGCCGAGCTCCTCGAAGAGCCGGAGAATCGATCCGGTCTCGACGGAGCGCGGAGTGTCATGGTTCCCGGCGATGATGACGACCGGGGCCGCGGGGAGTGCCTCGCGGAGTCGCTGGAACTGGCGGAAGGCGAAGACGATGGCGGCGTTGGTGGGGCGGACGGAGTGGAAGAGATCGCCCGCGATGACGACGGCATCTGGCCGTGCGGCGATCACGCCGTCGATGGCGGTCCGGAACGCATTCGCGACGTCGGCTTCACGCTGGTTGATGCCGCCGGAGGTCTGCCGGTGATACTGCCGGATGCCCAGGTGGGGGTCGGCGATGTGGGCGATCTTCACGCGGTGGAGAATGAACGGCCCGAGGCTCTAGGGCAAGACCTTGCGGCTGCACTACTTCGGGGCTGCCCGCGCATGCCGGCGGGCCCTGACCGCCCCAGCCGCGCGCTATATGAATGGAAGGCGCCGGGCCTCGGCGCCTGCATCCCAGATTGAAACATCGAAGGGGCGGGCGGCGTACAGTCCGCGACCACCCTGGGAGGAACCGTGCCCATCGAAGTCCTGAACGACATCGCCCCGCTCATCGGCATCGGCATGGTCGGGACGTTCATCCTGATCGGGCTCAGGATCATCGTCGGAGCGCGGCGTGGCGAGAAGCACGCGCGCGAAGACATCGCACGTCTCGCCGATGCGGTCGAACGCCTCGAGGATCAGGTGAACGAGATGCGGATGCACACTGGCGAGCTCGGGGAACGGGTCGAGTTCGCCGAGCGGCTCCTGGGGCGCGCGGCGGAAGCGGTTCCGCGGGACGGCGAGCGCTAGGCCTGGTGCGGTGTGCGCGCCGCCACGCGCCTGGCGTGGCGCCGCACGAAGTCGACGATCGCATCGGGGGATGACGGCTTCTGCAGGAAGGGCGTTCCCGGCGGGACGAGCTCTCGCCGCCCGATTTCGGCGTCCGTGTACCCCGAGGTGAACAGCACCGGTGTTCCCGGCCGGCGCCGGCCCACTTCGGCGGCGAGTTCCACTCCCGACATTCCCGGCATCACGAGATCGCTGAGCACCGCGACGACCGGCTCCCCGTCCTCGCAGAGTATCCGCAGCCCCGCGGCGCCATCCTCCGCCTCCCTTACGGAATATCCCGCGTCCTCGAGCGCGCGCCGCGTCATCGTCCGCACCATCGCGTCGTCCTCGATGACGAGCACCAGCTCGCCCTGCGCCCGTGCGCGCGGAGTGGTCGTACCGGAGACGGCAGCTGCCCCGGTCGCCTCGAATGGGAGATACAGCTTGAAGACCGAGCCGAGTCCCGGCTCGCTGTACGCCCACACGTAGCCCCCGGACTGCTTGATGATGCCGTACACGGTCGCGAGGCCGAGACCCGTCCCCTGCCCCACCGGCTTGGTCGTGTAGAACGGCTCGAACGCCTGCGCGAGTGTGCCCGCGTCCATGCCGGTGCCGGTGTCGGTCATGGTGAGCGCCGCGTAGCGGCCATGCCGGATGACGGTGCCCGGGTGGTCGCGCGATGCGCGCTCGTCCAGCTCCACCGGGAACGTCTCGATCGTCACGGTGCCGCCCCCGGGCATTGCGTCCCTCGCGTTGAGCGCAAGGTTGAGCAGGACCTGGTGCAGCTGGCCGAGGTCGGCGCGCACCGGGTCGAGACCGCTCGCGAGCCGGAGGACGAGCGTGCAGTCCTCACCCAGGATCCTCCGAAGCACTCCTTCCCATTGCCGCACGGCGTCGCTCAGGTCGATCGAGACCGGCTTGAGCAGCTGCCGTCGGCTGAACGCGAGCAGCTGAGCCGTGATCGCGGCGGTCCGCTCCGCGGCACTGCTGATATGCTCGAGATCCGAGCGCGCACCGGCATCGAGGTCGTTGCGGCGCAGGAGGAAATGCGTCGCGCCGAGGACGACCGACATCTGGTTGTTCGTCTCGTGCGCGACGCCGCCGGCCAGGCGTCCCACCGAATCCATGCGATGCGCGGCGCGCATCCGCTCGTCGGCCAGACGGCGCTCGGTCACGTCGTGGCAGATACCGGTCATCTGGGTCACCGCGCCCCGCTCATCGCGCACGATCCTTCCCTGGTCGGCGATCCACCGGACGGCACCGCCGGGCTGGACGATGCGGAATTCGTAGTCGAGGCTCGTGCCGTTCTCGAGTGCCTGCGCGATCGCGCTGCCCACGAGCGCACGGTCGTCGGGATGCACCCGCTCGATGAAATCCTCGTACTTCGAGATCTCGGCGTCCTCATCGAGGCCGTAGATGCGGCGCAGGTTGGCATCCCAGGTGAGCGTGTTGGTCTCGACGGACCAGTACCAGATGCCGAGGCGCGCCGCGTCGAGTGTCATGCGAAGGCGCTCCTCGGTCTCGCGCAGTGCGGCCGTCGCCTGATTCCGCTCCCAGCTCACCGCCGCCGCGAGCGTGAGGCCGGTGACCGCGACGACACCGATGTACGAGGTACCGGCCACGAGCGTGCCGACATCGCTCGCGCCGATGAACGGGCCACCGCCGCGCGCCGTGATCCACACCGTCACGGCTGCGACGGTGAGGGTGGTGAGCGATGCGCCGCGCGGCCCGAACCTGAGCGCCGCCCAGATGACGAACGGAAAGAGGAGGTACTCCCAGTGGATCCGCCCGCCCGGCAGCGGCACGATGGGCGCGAGTGCGAGCTGCCCGGCGGCGACGATGCCGATGCAGAGCAGCACCGCCTCGAAGATGCGCCGATCCGCGCGCGTCATGCGCGGGCGGGTACCCCAGGCAAGGAGCACGGGGCCGGCCACCAGCGCGCCCACGAAGTCCCCGACCCACCAGCTCGCGAGCGCGCCGGGGACGGCGGCCGTCGTCAGCTCGCCGCCGATCCGCAGGCTCGCCACGCCGAACGCTGCTGCCGTGAGCGCAGCGCCTGGCGCGGCGAACACCACATAGGCGCGGACGTGCCGCAGCTCTTCGAGGCGCGGCGCTGCGCCTCCCGTGCCCCAGCGGAAGAAGGTCGCTGCGACCAGCGCGCCCAGGGTATTCCCGCAGGCGATCGCCGCGGCCACTCCGGACCCGACGTCGGTCATCGCATTCGCGGCGAACGCTCCGAGCAGCACGCCGGGCCAGATGCGATTGCCCCACAGAATGAGCGCGGCGGAGGCGATGCCGGCAGGCGGCCAGACGAGCGAGATGCTCTCGCCGATCGACGCGAACCGCAGGCCGAGGCGCGCCGTGGCGTAATACGCCGCCGCGACCACCGCGAGCCGGACCAGCGTGACCACGAGCGCTCGTGTCATCGGTTCCCGGAATCGGCGGTGAGCCCGCTCAGGGCCCGTAGGGATCTTCGGGTGCAGCGACGGCGGGAATCCCTCGGCGGGGCGACATTACCCGCTCGGCCTCGACGCGGCGGCCGAGCACCGAGACGAAATAGGCGAACGGATCGTCGGGCCGGCTCCGCCGCGTCGCGGCGAGTGCGCGCCGCACATCGTCCTCCCGTCGCCCCTCGACGGCGCGCCGCACGGCGTCCGCCTGCACCCGGCGGTCGAGACTCCGGAGCTGCCGCGCCACGGCATCGGCGAAGGGCAATTCCGCCGAGGGCGGAAAGCGCTCGACTCCTTCGCGCCCGGTCATCACCGCGGGCCGCGGAAACCGCACGAAGATCGGCTGCGTGAAGTGGGGATGCCGGAGCATCAGCTCGCCCTTCGGCAGGGTGGCGAGCTTGATCTTCGTGGCCGGCGAGAGGGTCGAGTACTGGGGCGTCGCGAGCTCGTCCATGTCCATCCGGCCGAACACCGCGGTGCCGGCGTTGCCGACCACCCGGCGCTGCACCTGCGACCTGAACTGCTGCGCCGAGAAGAGCACGAGGCCGAGATAGCGCCCCCGCTCGGAAAGGTCGAGCAGCATCTTCCGCACGTAGGTATCCGGCCCGTCCACCGGGGCGTACTTGTTGAGCTCGTCGACGAAGACGACGACGTGGTCCACGCCCAGGTCCCGCCGCTCGAGGTGCTCGCGCAGCTTCGAGACCACGCGCGCGAAGACGAGGTCCTGGGCGAGCGGGTCGAGGCCCGCCACGTCGATGACCTGCACGCTCCGGTCGCGGAACGCGCCCCAGGGCAGGTCGTTGACGCCGCCATCGTCGGTGACGAGGCCCTTCGACCGCGTGCTGATGTTGCTGAGCCGGTTCCGGACCTTCCGGATGGTCGCGACATGGTGTGTCCGCCAGACTTCGCCGCCCTTTCCGAGCGCCTCCATGAAATCGAAGATCGCGCGGAAGAACTCGTCGAGATCGGCGAAGCTCTGCACCTGGAACGCCTTCCCCCGGAGCGACGGGTCGTAGAACTCCCGACCCACGACGCGCTCGGCGAGGAAATCGATGAACGCATCGGCCTTCGCGTCGACGTCGTCCTTGTTCATCACCACTTCGGCGAAATCGAGCACTTCGCGAAGGCCCCAGACGAGCGGCTCGGTGTTGGCGGCGAGCGCCTCGTTCGTGCGCAGCGTGTTGAGATTCACCCCGTCGGGGCGGAACGGCGCGAAGTAGCGGACGTCACCGAACGGCTCCGCGGCGAGGCCCATCCGTTCGTAGAGACTGCGGTCCGCCGCGCCCAGGGCGGCAGGCTGATCGAGAAAGCAGAGATCGGGTCCCTTCACGTTGAAGCAGACCGCCGCCACGCTCCCCTTGTGCGCGGGAAACGCCTGGAAGATGCTCGTGAGCAGGAACTCGACCGCGCTCGTCTTCGTCGCGAGGCCGGAGACGCCCGAGATGTTGAGGTGCGCGGCCTCGGGGCCGAGGAGGAAATCGCAGTCGAGCGACACGGGCGACTCGAGGCCCCCCGCGGCGTACACGCCCACCGGAATCCCGGTGGCCCGCTCGCCGACGGTGTAGCCCTCCATGCGGAGCGCCAGCGCCACGTCCTGATCGGTGGCGAGATGCACCGGGCCGATCGGCACCGGCTGCAGGGGCTCGGCGGGCTCCTGCCGGAGCACCGACGCGAGATAGAGCCGGATTTCGGACCGCGCCGACGGTGCGGGCGGCGACGCAGGATCGCCATCCGCGCCGAGTACGTCCATCATCGGCGTGCTGAGGTCCGAATAGGCCGAGCCATCGGTCACGACGCCGTAGACGGTCCGGCCGCCGGCGCTCACGCGCACGATGGCACCGATCCCGACCGCGCTCTCGCGAGCCGTCCAGAAGTAGAACTGGTGCGGCGTCGACGGCTTGAGCTCCGTCGCAACCACCCGGCCGATCGGATCCTGGGTCACCGGCACTCCTGTCATTCCGCGCGAAGGTATTGCTGGACGGTATGCGTGCCGTAGAGCAGGCGGTCCCATTGCGGCCCCCCGCTCACCGGCAGGCGTTCAGCCATGATGGCGCGCGAGATCGCGTCGGCGCGCTCCGGCGTCCCGTTGGCGGGGGCCACTTCGAGACGCACGAGGCCGTGAAAGAGATCGCGGCCCTCCCACGGCCAGAGCCGGAGCGCCCAGGCGACGACGGGTCGGTAGCCCGGCGTCGGCTCGAAGAAGCTGCTCCGGTGTGCGGGCGGGAGGTGGAGGTATTGCTCGAGATCGGCGCCGTCGAACGGGAGCGTCGTGTGGCCCTTCACGATGCCGATGGCGCGGCTGTCCTCCGCCAGGGTCGGGCTTCCACTCAGCGATCCATCGATCACGAGCCACCCCGCATTCACGCGGCGGAAGGCGTCGGCCGCGCTCAGCTCGAGGTTGCCTCGCACGCGGTCGGCGGTGCGCCGGATCTCCGCGAGGTCGCGGAACGGATGCGCGGGGCCCTCGGGAAGCTCGAGCGCTTCGACGCCCTCGACCGGCTCGCCGAACGCGGCGAGGGCGCTCCGGCGCCCCAGGAGATAGACCTGGCGCTCACGGATGGCGGTCGTGAAGAGACCACGCACGCGTTGACGCACGGCCGCCCGGATCTCGACGAGCGCGACCGGTGCAGTACCGGCATACCCGAGCAGCTCCATGCGCTGGGTCCCGTCCAGAAACGCGACAGGCTCGTCGAACGGAACTGACTCTCCGAGCGCGTGCGTGCGGAGCGTCGGGTCCTCGAGCAGGCGTGCCGGCCGGATCACGGCGTCATCGTCGTGCAGGGTCAGCGACGCCGGGAGCCCGTCGGCCGGGGCCATGCCGGTCGCGATGAGCCGTTTCCGGCACCGCATTACGAGTGTGCTGAACACGAGATCGGGCGCTGAGGCAGGCGCGCAGCGAGTTGGCCTATAGCCGTGATGACGCTCACAGACAGGAAGGTAGCCGACCGGACACACTGCGCAAACGGAATACCGTGACCCCGGAGCGCGCGTGAAAGAGCGAAACGATCGACGGCCGGTCCTCATCACGGGCGGTGCCGGTTTCATCGGAACGAATCTGGCGCACCGCCTCCTCTCGGCCGGTCGACGCGTCGTCATCTTCGACAACTTCTCGCGCCCGGGCGTGAAGCACAACCTCCGGGCACTGCGAGCCGCACACGGGGACGAAACCGAGGTCCTCGCGGCCGACGTGCGGGACGAGGCGGCGCTCCAGCGCGCGGTCGCCGCCTGCGCGACCGTCTATCATCTCGCCTCCCAGCCCTGCGCCGATCCGGACGCGCCCGGTCCGCTGGTGCAGTTCGACACCAACGCGCGGGGCACGCTCAACCTGCTCGAAGCGATCCGGTGCGCTTCGGAGCCGCCGGCGCTGGTGTACGCCTCCACCAGCCGCGTCTACGGGCCGCTGGAACACGTGTCGCTCCGCGAAGCAGGCGACCGGTACGAACCCGAGGATCCGGTCCTGCTCGGCTCGGGGATCTCCGAGTCGCATCCGCTCGATTTCTACGGCCTCAACGGATGCTCGAAGGGGGCGGCCGATCAGTACGTGCTCGACTATGCCCGCACGTTCGGCCTCGCCGCAACGGTGTTCCGTCTGAGCTGCGTGTATGGCCCCTTCCAGACCGGCGCTCCGGGGCGCGGCTGGGTCGCCGAGTGCGTGTCGCGGGTGCTGCGCCGCGAGGCGGTGACGATATACGGCGACGGCCGGCAGGTCCGGGACCTGCTGTACGTGGACGATGTGGTGGAGGCGCTGCTGCTGGCAGAAGCGAAGATCGGGATGCTGCAGGGGCGCGCGTTCAACATCGGCGGGGGCCCGGACCGGACGCTCAGTCCTCGCGAACTCGTGCGGCTCATCGGCGAGGTGGCGGGGGAGACGCCGCGCGTTGCCTATGAGCCGTGGCGTCCCGCCGATCGGCGGTACTATGTGTCGGACACGTCGCTCTTCTCGACGCTGGCGGAGTGGCGTCCCCGCACCGCCGTCCGCGCAGGCGTCGAGTCGCTGTACCGGTGGATGCGCGAGACCGCGGGATCAGCGCTCGATTCCGAGCGCGCACTGCTCCTGGCGATCGCGGGCTCGGACGCGCGGGGCTGACGCGTCCGGCAGCTCAGTCGTCGTCGAACTCGGGAAATTGCGGCACGCCGGTGAGCCAGAACCCGGCCAGCGTACCCTGCTCGTCCACCTCGATGTAGAGGTGATCCGCCGCCCGGATCACCTCGACCTGCCGCTCCGGTCCGATCCTCAGATGAAAGACGCTCTCCGAGGCATCGGTCTTCACGCTGAGCGCCGTGTCCACCTCCATCGACGAGATCCCCGGCTTCGACGGCCGCTTCGCGACGACGACCCGGCCTTCCGTCAGCTGGGCCGGGACCGCAAGCGTCGGCGTCGTCGCGACTTCCGGCCAGACCACGATGTCGAGTCCGCAGATGACGCCATCCGCGACGTCGAGCACTGCGACCGAGCCCTGCTCGTCGCTCAGCTCGACGGAGCCGGTGAGCCCGCCGACCTTCCGGCTCGCCTTGAACGCGCCGGAGAGAATGTCGGTCTCGGGATCCCAGCGCCAGGTGATGGACGGGAGCTTGCCGCCGAGCGGCTCGATGTGGGCGTCGATGCTCACGAGCGCGCCTCCGCCGCCGGCACGGCGGCCAGGCGGTCGATGAACCGGAAAAGCCGGTCGAGTGCCGTTTCCAGCACCTTGTCGGCCACGGAATACGTCATTCGCACCCAGCGGTCGTCGCCGAAGGCGGAGCCGGGCACGAGCGCGACACCTTCTTCCTGCATCAGCATTTCACAGAATTTCGCGCCGCCGATCGGCGTTCCCTCCACGATTCCGTCGACGCGGAAGAAGAAGTAGAAGGCGCCGTGCGGCTCGACGAACTCGATCCCCGGCGCCGCCGCGCGGAACCGCCCGACGATGTAGTCGCGACGCCGGCGGAACGCGGCGACCATGCGCTCGAGGTCTGCCTCGACCCGCTCGTCGGTGTACGCGGCGGCGGCGGCCCACTGCGCCGGCTGGTTGGCGCCGGTCGTGGTGTGGGACTGGAGGGCGGCGATCGCCTTGGCGAGGTGCGGTGGGGCGAGGGCCGCGCCGATGCGCCAGCCGGTCATCGCGTACGACTTGCTCGCACCGGCGATGACCACGACACGCTCGAGCAGCTCGTCGGGCAGGTCGAGCACCGACGGGGCCGGTCCCGGCCCATAGTAGATGCGCCGGTAGATCTCGTCCGAAATGATCCAGACCTCGTGCTTCCGGGCCCACTCGGCGATGGCGCGTAGCTCCGCCAGCGTGTAGACGGAGCCGGTCGGATTGCACGGCGAGCAGAGGATGAGTCCCTTGGTGAGCTTCGAGTAGTGGCGGTCCAGGTCCTTCACGCTGACCTTGAGCCCCCATTCGATGTCGCCCGGCACGAGTACCGGCTCGGCGCGGCAGAGATGCACGATCTGGGGATACGAGACCCAGGCCGGCGCGGGGATGAGCACCCGGTCGTGCGGGCCGAAGAGCGCGAAGCAGGTATTGAAGAGCGACTGCTTCGAGCCGGAGCTGATGACGATGTTGTCGGCGTTGACCGGCCGGCCCCCGGAGAGCATCGACAGCTGGCGCGCGATGCCGGTGCGGAGCTCGGCGATGCCGATGTTCGGCGGGTAGCGCGTCAGGCCCTTCTGGATGGCCTGGATGCCGGCCTGCGAGACCGCGGCGGGCGTATCGAAATCGGGCTCGCCGACGCTCAGGTCGTAGACGTCCTCGCCTGCCGCCTTCCGGCGTTTCGCCTCGTTGCTGATGGTGATGGTTTCCGAGGCCTTGAGATGCTGCACATTCAGCGACAGCGGGTCGGGCATGCGCGGTCCGGGAGAATGGAAGAGGGCGACAGCGGAAGTCTCCCAAGTGCGCGGAGGGAAGTCAACTGCCGCCGGGCTCCACAGGGAGGCCATATCCGGCTAAGTTTGGCGCTCTTCCGCAACGCTATTTGAGAATCGAGGGCAGCGTGGGTTTCGAGGATCTGCATGTGGCGGCCGCGGCCGCCCGGGCGCTGGCATCCATGGGATGGGACGCAGACGACGCGATGGCGCGCGACATGGCGCCCACCGCCGCGCGCGGGCACAATCTCGTCGCCGTCACCCCTCCGTCACCCGCGTACGCCGCACCGGCCCTCGCCGGCGTGCTCGGCCGCGCGGGAAACGGTGTCCAGCTGCTCCTGCTCGTCCCTCCCGCCGAGCTCGACGTGTGGGGCGCGCTCGTCAACCGGCTGGCGCGCGAGATGCCGCTTCGCGTGCAGGCAGCGCGCGGCGAGGCCCGCGCCCTTCGCCGCCTGCGCGCCGACGCGCTCGACGTGCTCATCGCTTCGCCGGACACCGCCCTCTCGCTGCTCCGCCGCTCCGCGCTCAAGCCGGAGGCGCTCGGCGCGGTCCTCATCGCCTGGCCGGAGCGGCTCGACGACGGCGACGCGCTCGCCGAGCTGATGCACGACCTGCCCAGGGACGCGCAGCGGATCGTCGTCACATCCCATCCCGAGCGGGCGGCGGACCTCGTCGAGCGGTATGCACGCAAGGCCCTGACCGTCGGCATGCCCGCCGGCAACAATGCCCCCGCCGAGGCAGCGCGCACCGTGCGCACGGCTTCGGTCGCGTGGGAGCGGCGCGTGCAGGCGATTGCCGATCTCGTCGAGCTCCTCGACCCGGGATCCGTCGCGGTCTGGGCGGCCGACCGGAGCTACGAGGCGGAGGTTGCGCGGGTGCTGCCCCTCGGCGAGGACACCGCCCATTTCGTCACGGGAGACGCGCCGACCGCCGACCTCGTCGTCGCGTTCGATCTTCCCGATGCGGCCCGGCTGGCGCAGCTCCGCGCCGCCGGGAGCGTGGTCCTGCTGGTGCCGCCGGGCACCGAGCGCTTCGTCTCCGGCATCGCGTCCTCGACCACGCCGGTACGGCTGTCCGGTATGGTGGACGCCGCCACCCGGGATGCCGGCCTCAGACGCGCCACGATCAGCGAGCGGCTCGCGAAAGGTGCCCCCGAGCGGGCGCTCCTCACGCTCGCGCCGCTCTTCGAGCGGCACGATCCGTCGGCGGTGGCGGCGGCACTGTTCGAGCTCTGGACGGCGGGCAGCACGGCGGGCAGCGCCGCAGCTGCTGCGCCGGACACCCCGGGTGCCGCACCGGCCCGGGCGCCGGAATCGGCGACCGGTCGGATCTGGGTCGGCATCGGGCGGAACGACGGCGCGACTGCGGCGGATTTCGTGGGAACCATGACGAAGGAGCTTCGGATCGACCGCGCGCAGATCGGGCGAATCGAGCTCAAGGACTCGTTCTCGCTCATCGAGGTGCCCGCGGCCGACGTCGAGCGCATTGCCGGCGCGCTCAACGGGATCACCATCCGCCGCAAGCGCCTCATCGCCCGCGCCGACCGCGGGCAGACCCGCGATCGCCCCGGCTCCCGTGACCGCTCCGGACCCCGCGACCGCACCGGCCCACGGAAGCCTCCGACCGGTGGACGGCCGCCGAGACGACCGGCCTGAAGCTGTCTTGAACCACGGAGGCGCGGAGGAGCGGAGGCGCGCGTTCCTTGGCCGGAGGCACTCGCTGTGCCCGAGCGACCACGGGGCCTTTTCCTAATGTGAGCTTGCGGGCGGCCGGCCCTTCTCGTGCGGACACCAGAACACATCAACGAAAAGCGCCCCGGCGATCGGAACCCGATCGAACAGAGCGCCTTTCGTGTTTTCGTGTGAGCAGTTCAGTCCCCGTCAGCGCGATCCCCGCCCCAGCCCCGACCTTCTCCGCGCTCACTCCGCGCCTCCGCGTGGAAGCTGCCCTGTTCGCGGCAGCGATCACTGCAGGAGGGGCGCTGATTCTCATGTCCAGGCTCCACCGCGGATACGTGGCAGCGCTTACCGAGAGCTTGAAGAGCGGTGCCGTTCAGCTCGATGCTGCAGCCGAGCTCGACGCGA
>JAICNA010000176.1 GCA_025928955.1 Gemmatimonadales bacterium
CGTGTCAATTGTGGTGGCAGGCGAGATGTGCCTGGACATAGGACCTCCTCCCATGACGCCTGAGGTCCGCTGAACGGCAGGCTGGAAGAAGGTTCGATCGGCGTGCGATGAACCAGGTCGGGTGGGAGCACGCTCCCTTGCCGCGGACAGGAGGCGCCCCGGGGCGCGCTGGGAGATAGTGTGGCGCCCGGCGGCGAGCGTGTCAACTGCGGAGCCGCGACACCCGCTGGCGGGCGCGTGCGCCGTGCGGCACCTTTGAGCATGCACGACGCTCCCACTCACAGATGAAGACGGCCGACTACCTCCTCGAGCGCGAGCTCGGCCGCGGCGGCATGGCGGCCGTCTATCTTGCGCACGACCGGCGGCACGACCGCCGGGTGGCGGTCAAGGTGCTCCATCCCGAGCTCGCCGCGCTCCTCGGCACCGAGCGGTTCCTGCGCGAGATCCGCGTCATCGCCACCCTCCAGCATCCGCACATCGTCGGGCTGATCGACTCCGGCGTCTTCGGTGAGGACGGAGGCGAGCTCGCCGGGCGGCCCTACTACGTGATGCCGTACATCGGCGGGGCCTCGCTCCGCCAGCGGCTCGACCGTGAGGGCCCACTCCCCGTAGGTGAGGCGGTGCGCATCGCGAGCGAGGTGGCCGGCGCACTCGACTACGCCCACCGGCACGAGATCGTGCACCGCGACATCAAGCCCGAGAACATCCTCCTGCACGACGGCGCCGCCCTCGTGGCCGACTTCGGCATTGCGCTCGCGGTCCAGCAGGCGGGTGGGGAGCGGCTCACGCAGACGGGCCTCTCGCTCGGCACGCCACAGTACATGAGCCCGGAGCAGGCGCTCGGCGAGCGGATCGTCGGCGCGCGGAGCGACATCTACTCGCTCGGTGCCGTCACCTACGAGATGCTGACCGGCGAGCCGCCGTTCACCGGGCCGAGCTCGCAGGCGATCGTCGCCCGTCTCCTCTCCGAAACGCCCCGCCCGGTCCGGGCCACGCGACCCGGCGTCGCTCCGACGGTCGAGGCCGCCGTCTCGCGCGCGCTCGAGCGCCTTCCGGCGGATCGCTTCGACACGGCCGCGGGATTCTCCGCCGCGCTCACGAGCACGGCCGCACTTCCCGAGTCGCGCACCACGGCCGCGCGCCCTGCGCCCCCGACGGTACGAACGCTTCTCACCTGGATCGCGGTCGTGGCGGCGGCGGCACTGCTCGGCGCGCTCGTCATGCGGCCGCGTGCGACCGGTACCGCGCCGCCGGTCTACCGGTTCCTCGTGGCGCTGCCACTGAATGCAGGATGGGCGGGGGACATCCTCTCGGTCATGGCGCTCGCGCCCGACGGGAGCCGGCTCGTGTACAATGGCCGGGATACATCCGGCGTTCGCCAGCTCTACCTTCGCCGCATGGATCGCCTCGAGGCCGAGCCGGTGCCGGGAAGCGAGAACGCCGCGGCGCCGTTCTTCTCGGAGGACGGGCGCTGGCTCGGCTTCCGGGTACGCACGGCGTTCGTTCGCGCACCGGCGGACGGCGGAACGCCGGAGCCGATCTGCGACCGCGGCACGCTCGCGCGCGCCGTATGGCTCGGCAACGACGCGATCGTGCTCAGCGATACCGCCGGGCTCGTGCGCTGCAGCATCACGGGCGAGGTGTCCACGCTCCTTGCGGCCGAGCCGGGCGCCGCGCTCCAGTTCCCGCATGTGCTGCCCGATGGCGGGGCCATCATCTTCGCCGTCGCGCGCGACTCGGGGACGCACCTCGCCGCGCTCGATCTCGCGACGAACGAGGTGAAGGAGCTCGCCGTGGCCGGCGGCGACCCGCGTTACGTCGAGACGGGCCACCTGGTCTATCTCGCGCCCGATCGCCGCGTGCGCGCGGTGCCGTTCGATGCGCGAAGGCTCGAGGTGACCGGCGAGCCGTTCGTGGTGGATGCCACGCTCCCGGCGACGTACGGCAGCGCGATGATGGCGCTCTCGCGCAACGGGACCATCGTGGCGGCCCGGACGCAGATCGAGCGGGTGCTCGAGCTCGTGGACCGGAACGGACGTGGCGAGCGGCTGCACGCCCGCACCGGCGACTTCGAAGACCCGAGTCTCGCGCCGGACGGCCGGCGGCTGGCGGTCCGCTTCGGCGGCGACATCTGGCTGCTCGACCGGGTGCAGGGATCGTTCTCGCGCCTGTCGTTCGACAGCACGGCGAACCGGCCCGCCTGGTCGCCGGATGGGCGGAGCGTGGCATACCTCCGCGAATCCGGGACGCGCATGGACCTGCGGCTCGTCCGCAGCGACGGCAGCGGCAGCACACGCTCGCTCCCGGGGGCGCCGCACCCGCCGTGGGAGGTCCGGTTCACGCCCGACGGCGGCAGCCTGCTCGTCCGCACGGCCGGCGGCCCGGGAAGCCGCGACATCTACCTCGTTCCACTCGACACCACCGCGGGCGCGACCGAGCTGCTCGCCTCGACGGCAGACGAGATGGCGCCGGTGGTCTCGCCCGACGGCCGGTGGATGGCCTATGTCTCCAACGAATCCGGGCGCGCCGAGGTGCACGTGCGCAGCTTTCCCGGGATGGAGGGGCGGACCCAGGTCTCGATCGACGGCGGCACCGAGCCGCTCTGGTCGCGGGACGGCCGCGAGCTGTTCTACCGGAGCGGCGCCGCGCTCCATGCCGCCGAGGTGCGCACGTCGCCGACGTTCGACATCGTGCGGCGCACGCGGCTCTTCGCCGATCCCGCCTACGTCGGCGACATTTCGCACGCGTTCTACGACGTCACTCCAGACGGACGCTTCATCATGATCCGGGAACTCTCGGGCACCACGCATCTCAGCGTCACGCTCAACCTGTTCCAGAACCTTCCGGGCACTCGATGAGTGCGCGGACGGATGCCCTCGAGGCGAGCCTCGTCTTCGCGGCGGCGCAGGTCGTGGCGCGGCCAGGCCGCCTCGCGGAGTCGGTCGAAGCGCATCTGGGCCTCGCGGGCGCGGCGGCCGCCGCCGGGGCGTCGCTCGTCATCTTCCCGGAGCTCTCGCTCACCGGCTACAGCACCTCGCTCACGCTGCAGGATGCGCTCGCGCCCGACGCGCCCGCGTACGATCCGCTCTCGGAGCTGGCTCGCCGGCATCGGATCGTCATCGTGGCAGGGGCGCCGCTCGCCTCGCCGCGTGGCGTGCTGATCGGGAGCATCACATTCGGTGCGGATGGCACGCGCGGCACGTACAGCAAGCGCTATCTCCATCACAGCGAATCGCCCGCGTTCGCCGCCGGCGAGGGTGGAGAGCTGCTGCGCGTCGCCGGCAGGCGCGTGGGCCTCGCCATCTGTGCGGAAGTGAATCATCCCGCCCACTTCCCCGATACCATCGCCCGCGGCGCGCAGGTGTATGCGGCGAGCTGCTTCCTCTCGCCCGGCGGGTACCCGAAGGATGCGCTCCGCCTCGCCACCTGCACCGGGATGCATGGTGTTCCGGCGCTGATGGCCAACTTCGCCGATTCGCCGGAGCTCGAATCGGCCGGCGGAAGCGCCGCGTGGGACGACGCCGGCCGGCTGCTCGCCGCCGCCCCGCGCACCGGCGAGTGCCTCGTCCTGGCGACCCGCGTCGGGGATGCGTGGCACGGCCACGTCATCCACTCACCAGTCCATCACTCCGCTCGCCCGTGACCCCGACCCGACCGCTGTTCGACCGCTTGTCGACCGCCCAGCGATCCGACCGCTTTTCGACCGCGCCCGCACCCGCCCGCACCTCGACCCCTCGCTTCCCCTCGATCGACCTCCTGCGCGGCGCCGTCATGCTCCTGATGGCGATCGACCATGTGCGCGTCTATTCCGGCCTCCCGGCCGGCGGACCGACCCCCGGGATCTTCTTCACCCGCTGGGTCACGCATTTCTGCGCGCCGGCCTTCTTCTTCCTCGCCGGCACGAGCGCGTTCCTGTATGGAAGGAAGCACGAGGGGGTCGCGCGGTTCCTCGCGACACGCGGGCTCTGGCTCGTCGTGCTCGAGCTCACGATTCTCCGGCTCGCGTGGACCTTCAACGCCGACTTCGCCGGCTACAACATGGCCGGCGTCATCTGGGCGCTCGGCTGGTGCATGATCATCCTCGCCGCGCTCACCCCGCTGCCGCTCCACGTCGTGGGCGCGATCGGCGTCGTGATCGTCGCCGCCCACAACCTCCTGCCCATGGGCGAGATCATCGGATCGCTCGGCGACGATGCGGGCAGCGACCTCTCGCGCATCGCCTATGTCGGCTTCTTCAGCGGCCCGGTCGTCTTCGGGGACGGGCCACCGCTCATGGTGCTCTATTCGCTGATTCCGTGGGTGGGAGTGATGGCGGCGGGGTATGCGTTCGGGCAGGTGATGACGCTCGAGCCGGCCCGGCGCAACCGGCTCTGCCTTGGCATCGGCCTCGGCGCGATCGCGGCGTTCCTCATCCTCCGCGGCTTCGATCTCTACGGCGACCCTCGCCCCTGGCGCTCGATGACCGCCGCAGAGCCCGATGGGCCTCCGCCGATGCCGGCGCTCCTCGCGTTCCTCAACACCAGCAAGTACCCGGCGTCGCTCCTCTTTCTGCTGATGACGCTCGGCCCCACGATCGCGCTGATTCCGCCGCTCGACCGCGTCGGCATGGGATGGTTCGCACGCATCGTCTCGGTGTTCGGCCGCGTGCCGTTCTTCTATTACGTCCTCCATATCCCGCTGATCCACGCACTCGCGCTCGTCGTTTCCAGGCTGCGGCTGGGCGAGGTGAGCCCCTGGCTCTTCGAGAATCATCCGATGGGCGTCGGCCCGGCGCCGGCGGGGTATGTGTGGAGCCTGCCGCTGCTCTACATCGTCACCCTGATCGCGGTCGCCATCCTCTACGTTCCGTGCCGCTGGTTCGCCGATCTCAAGGCGCGGCGGCGCGACGCGTGGCTCCGGTACCTGTAGTCTCCCTGCGGGTCAGAGGAGCGGAAACTCGAACATGATCGCCGGCTCCGGCGCCGCACGCCCGCCGGCGCTTTCATACAGGCGGCGCGCCGTGGCGTTCGACTGGTCGGCGAGGACCCATGCCTCCGAGCACCCGAGCCCGCGGCCGCGCTCGAAGAGCGCTTCGAGCAGCCGCCGCGCGATGCCGCGTCGGCGGTGCGTCTCCGCGACTCCGACTTCGTTGATCCAGAGCTCCGGCGGCTTGTCGGGGTGGACGTAGTGCACCGCCGACGCCATGCCGACGACGGTCCCCTCGTCGATGGCGACGGCGAGGTGATGGCGGGAGTCGGCAAGGAACTCCGCGCTCCAGTTGGCGTCGATCGGCTCGTCGAAGACGTCGGGAGCGACGTGCTCGAGGAGCGAGGCGTCGACCTGCGTGAGGATCCGGACCTCGATGTCGCTCATCCTGCCTCCGTCGGGGAATCCGGGTAACCTTAATCCATGACCTCCCCCCACGACGACCCCGCCGCCGCCCGGCCCCTGGCCTGGCGCCGCTTCGTGAAGCCTGCCGTCGCGGCCTTCCTCTTCCTGCTCGTGTTCCTCGCGGTCCGGTCGATCGTTCGCGCGTTCGATCCGTTCGGCATCGGAAAGGCCCGCGGCGGGGAGACGGTCGTCACGCAGGCGCTCGTCGTCGGGAAGATGCGGACCGTCGCCCAGCTCGTCACCAGCGAGACGACGGTGCGGGACGTCGTGACCTACGAGAACCGCCGGCTCGGCTCCACCAAGCGCGCGCTCGTCGTCGTGACGGCACGAGTGCTGGCAGGGATCGATCTCGACCGCGGGACCGAGGTTGCGATCGACCACGAGGCGCGCACGGTGCGCGTCGAGCTTCCCGCTGCGAGCGTCCTCGCCGTCGAGATCACCGAAATGCGCACCTGGGACGAACAGAACGGGATCCTGAACCGGTTCCGCCCCGCCGACCGCGATACCATCTTCGCGCTCGCCC
>JAICNA010000100.1 GCA_025928955.1 Gemmatimonadales bacterium
GCACCGATGGAGGGTAGCCGCAGGTCCGGAGCCGAAGCTCGTCGTGGTTCGACTCGAACACCACCGCCGAAAGTTCGCGGAGCAGCAGGCGCACGCCCCCCGTCACGCGACCGAGATCGTGGGCGATGCCGATCCGCTCGCCGCTCGCGCAATGCACGGCGAGTGCGATCGGCTCCGCGGCGTCGTGGCTCGTCGGCGCAGCCTGGATGGTGAACGGTCCGAGCTCGACCGTTGCCGTGAGGCCGAGCGGGGCGTGGCGAGTCGTCGCCCTGAAGTGGTGCGAGACGGCGTTCCACGTGCCCGTTGCCGTGAGCACCGGCACGCCCAGCTTCCGGGCGAGCCTCGGCGCCCCCGTCACGTGATCGCCATGTTCGTGGGTGATGGCGATTCCGATCACCGACTCGAGCGCGACACCCGCCTCCGCCGCTCGGCGTGCCGTCTCGCGCGCGCTGAACCCCGCGTCCACCAGGAGCGTCGCGCCATCGCACGTGATCGCGATACAGTTGCCGCGGGAACCGGAGCCGAGAATGTGGAGCGTCGTCATGCGAGCCGCCGATAGGTCGCGGCGAGCGACGCCGCCCGTTCCGGGGTGAGCTCGACCTCGCGACGGGGAAGCACGCGGCCCGCCACGCGCAGGAATCCCTCCTCACTCACGCGCTCCCCGTCGGCGCCCCAGGTGAACGGCCGCACGTGTTTCGGCACGGGTGCGCCGCCGAACACGTTGGCGCCGGCACCGATGATGGTGCCCGTGGGAAGCATCGTGCCGATCGCCGTCTTGGCGTGGTCGCCGATCAGGCTGCCGAGGAAGGTGCGGCCGGTCTCGATGCGGGCGCCGTCGGCCTCGAGGCGGATCGGTCCGTAGGTGTTCTTGAGATTCGAGGTGGTCGTCCCGGCACCGAGGTTCGCCCAGTGACCGATGACGCTGTGACCGACGAAGCCATCGTGCGCCTTGTTCGCGTAGCCCACGAAGACGCTCGACGAGACCTCTCCCCGCACCACGCAGCGCGGCCCGATCACCGATCCGCGGACGAACCCGCCGACCACCCGGGCGGACGCACCGACCCAGCAGGGGCCTTCCAATCGCGTCCCGCTCCGCACCTCGGCGCCGGCCTCGAGCACGACGCCCCCGGCGCGCACGTCGAAGACCACGCCGGGCTCCACGACGGCCCCCTGCAGAACGATGCGCTCGGCGGGCCCGAGGATGATCGTCCCCGCCGGGAGCGGGGCACTCCCCGGTCCCGCTTCCGAACAATCGGCGGCGAGCAGCAGCTCGAGTGCCCTGAGGAGGTCGTAGGCGCCGTGCAACCGGACGCCTTCGATCTCCTGCGCAGGGCCGCTGTCGTCGAGCCCGAGCGCGCCTCCCGCCGGCGCAATGCACGCGACCGTTTCCCCGCGGTGTACGAGGCGCCGGACGCCGGGGCCAAGCTCGATCCGGCCCGCGGAGGGTGCGAACCACGCTGCTGCGAGGAAGCTGTCGTCGGGCACCGCGGCGACGACGGGTGGTGTGTCCACATCCACGAATCGATCGACGTGTGCGCCGACGATCCCCGACGCGGCGACGCCGAGGGCTCGCTCCCAGCGCTCCCGGATGCGCCACGCGCCGGCGCGCAGCTCCGCGATCGGCCGCACCCCGGTCCAGGGCTCCCAGTCGGCGCCGGGGTGGTGCGGCTCGAGGAGGTAGAGCGCGCTCACGGCAGGTCGCGCACTTCGGGTGGCAAGGCATCCAGCACGCGCTTCAGGTCACCCGACTGCTCGCGTGGCATGATGAGGATCCGTCCGTTCGCGTGCACGACGACGAGATCCTGCACGTTGCTGAGCACAATGGTATCGCGTTCGCTCCAGACGATGCATTCGTGCGACTCGTGCAGCACTGCCGGGCCCACGACGACATTCCCGGCGCGATCCTTCGCCCGCACGCGGGTGAGCGCCTCCCAGGTGCCGATATCATCCCACGCGAAGGCGCCGCTCACCACCGCCACGTTCCGGCTCCGCTCGAGCACGCCGACGTCGATCGAAATCGGCGTGACGGCGGCAAAGAAGCGGGCGACGTCTCCTGCGCCGAGGGCGCCGAGATGCGGGGCGACTTCCGGGGTGTGCTGTCGGACCTCCGCGAGCAGGCGCTCCGCGGTCCACGCGAAGAGGCCGCTGTTCCAGAGCGCGCCGGCCGCCATGAGATCGAGCGCTGTCGCCGCATCGGGTTTTTCCGAGAACCGCGCGACGTTCCAGGCGTCGGCGGAGAGCCTCGCGCCCCGGACGATGTAGCCGTAGCCGGTTTCGGGACGGTTCGGCTCCATGCCGACCGTGACCAGGCGGTCGTGCGCGCGGGCGCACGCGAGTGCCGCTTCGGCCGTCCGGCGGAATGCCTCGGCGTTGCCGATCGCCCAGTCGGCGTGCATCGAGAGCACCTCCGCGTCAGGATCGCGGCGGAGCGCCTCGAAGGAGGCCCAGATGAGGGCGGGCGCCGTCGACGCGGCCCGTGGCTCCACGAGGACGTTTTCCTCTGCGAGCCCGAGCCGGTCGATGATGCGCGGGGCGAGCCCGGCGCCGGTTACGACGAGGATCCGCTCCGGCGGGATGAGCCCGGACAGTCGGTCGACCGCATCCTCGGCCGTCGAGCGCGCGCCCGCGAGCGGCAGGAGCTGCTTCGGGTTCGTCGGGGTGCTGAGCGGCCAGAAGCGGGTGCCCGAGCCCCCGGCCAGGAGGACCGCCCACCTCATCGGCAGCGCAGCATCGAACGGAACGGCATCGTGGCGGGCACCTGGACAATCGGGAGTGGCGTGAGCAGCTAGAGCAGTGCGGCGAGCGCGGGTCCGTCGCGACGGAGATCGAACAGCAGCATGCCGACGTCCGCGTCCGGCCGGGCGAGCACCACCAGCCAGTGACCGCCGCGCACGGCCGTGAACATCGCGTATCCCTGATCGAACTCGAGCACGCTCCGGAACAGTGCGCCGGCCCCGGCGTTCTCACCGAGCCGCGCCGACGGACGGAGCAGGGTCACGGTGAGCGCCGCGAGTGCATCGGGATCGGGGATGGTGCCCGCGTGATCGATCGGCAGCCCGTCCGGGCTCACGACCGCCGCGCCGGTGACCCCGTCATGACCCGCGAATCGGCGCACGATCTCGGCCAGCTCGGCCATCCGCGATGCTCCGGTGGAAAGGGGATTCGGCGCTGCGGGAACGTAGGAGGCGAGGTGGTCGAAGTCAAGAAATGACGGAGGGTTGGATCGCGTCGGCGGGATGTTGACCGCCGGAGCCCGGCCCCCTTAGAGTTCCTGCCTCATGCGCCCACTTCCGTTCGCTCTGCTGGTCGCCGGCCTCGCCGCCTGCAGCGACCCCAATTCGCTTCCCGACGCGCAGATCACCAACGTCGTGGACACCTTCACGATTTCGGCCCTCACGGGCACGCCGATCGCATCGCCCAGCGCGTACTCCATCGCTGACCGCGCGCCGATCCGGACCGACCTGAGTGCCGGTTTCGATTTCGCCTTCGACATTGTCCCCGGCAGCGGCGTCCCGGTGCTGCTGCCGCGCTCGGCGCTCGGGTTTCCGACGGAGGGGTCGCTCCTTCCCGGCCTGCAGGTTCGTGAGGAGCTCTTCGACGCCATCACCGAGGGCGTCACCGACGGCTACATCACCGCGGATACGATCCCGGTAGCCGTCGGTGAGCGCTACATCGGGCGCTCTCGCGTCGTCTGCTCGTCGCTCGGCGTGCCGAAGTACGGGAAGTTCGAGATCCTCGCCATCGATGCGGCCACCCGCAGCATCACGATCAAGACGCTCGTCAACGAGAATTGCGGGTACATCGGGCTCGAGCCCGGCCTTCCGGAAGAGTAGGGCCATGCTCGACCTCAAGCGCCTGCGCCAGGAACCCGACGCGACGCGCGCCGCGCTGGCCCGCCGCCGTGACGCATCGATCGATGCGGCGGTCGATCAGGTGCTCGAGCTCGACCGCCGGCGGCGGGACCTGCTCGCGCGCGCCGAAGCCATCAAGGCGGAGCGGAATGCCGCATCCGATGAAGTGGCGAAGCTCAAGCGCTCCGGCGCCTCCGCGGCTGAGCTCATGGCGAAGCTTCGCGCCTCGGGGGACGAGGTGAAGCGCCTTGATGCGGAAACGCGCGAGGTGGATGATTCTCTCGAGTCGCTGCTCCTCCGGATTCCGAACCTGCCCCATGAATCCCTGCCGGACGGCGGCGGCGAGGCGAACCGTGTCGTGCGCACCTGGGGGGAGCCGCCGGCATTCGACTTTGCGCCGAAGCCGCACTGGGAACTCGGCGCGGCGCTCGGCCTCTTCGATCTTGCCGCGGGTGCGAAGGTGGCGGGCTCGGGATTTCCGCTGTTTACCGGCCTCGGTGCCCGCCTCGTGCGGGCGCTGGCCACTTTCATGCTCGACCTGCATTCGGGTGAGCATGGTTACACCGAGATCGCCCCGCCGTACCTGGTCAATCGCGCGACCCTGACAGGCACCGGACAGTTCCCGAAGTTCGAGGAGGAGGTGTATGCCTCGCCGGCCGACGAGCTCTTCCTCATCCCGACCGCCGAGGTGCCCCTCACGAACATCGTTCGGGATGAGATCCTCGACTCGGCCGCGCTGCCACTCGCGTACGTCGCGTATACCCCGTGCTTCCGGCGTGAAGCGGGCGCCCATGGCAAGGACACGCGCGGCCTGATCCGGGTGCACCAGTTCGACAAGGTCGAGCTCGTGCGCATTACCCGACCGGAAACGTCCGAGGCGGAGCATGCCACGCTCACTGGTCATGCCGAGACGGTCCTGCAGCGCCTCGGCCTGCCGTACCGCGTCCTCGAGCTGGCCGCGGGAGACACCGGCTTCGCATCGGCGCGGACCTTCGATCTCGAGGCATGGGCGCCCGGCGTCGGCGGGTGGCTCGAGGTCTCGAGCTCCAGCACCTTCACCGACTTCCAGGCGCGGCGCGCCAACATCCGGTACCGGCCCGCGCCGGGTGCCAAGCCGGAGTTCGTGCACACCCTGAATGCGTCCGGAGTCGCGATGCCGCGCACGATCATCGCGCTGCTCGAGAACAACCAGGCCGCCGACGGCTCGGTCCGCATCCCGGACCCTCTCGTTCCCTTCATGGGTACCGGTCGGCTCGTGCCGCGTGCCTAAGCCGCAGCGCCGCCTTCGGCGTATCGCGCCGGCGGCGGCGGTCCTTCTCGTCGCGGTGCTCGCCGGGCTCAGCCTCGGCACCGGCTACCTCGTCGCCCGCCACTTCCGGGCGGAAGCCAACGCCATGAGCCGGCTGTATTCCGGCGTCTTTTCCGGCCTTACCTCGCCCGAGCCCGGTGGAGAAGGCGTGGCGCTCCTGCAGCTCGCCGAGCAGGTACGCGCGCTGGGCATGCCGCTCGTCGTGACCGATTCCTCCGGCCACGTGACCGCTGCGGACAATCTCCCGGGCTCGCTGGCAGCGCTGCCGGCGGACGATCCGCGCATCGCGGCATACGTCGCGCGACTTGACCGGGCCAACCCGCCGCTCTTCGACTCGCTCCTCGGGCAGCGCATCCACTACGGGCCGATGCCCGCCGAGCGGCAGCTCACGACCCTCGCGATCATGCAGGCACTCACGATCGCGGTCATGGTGGCAGTCGCGATCTTCGCCTATCGGAACGCGATGAGTGCGCAGCGCGATCGCCTCTGGGTTGCGATGGCGCGCGAAGCCGCGCACCAGATGGGCACGCCGCTCACGAGCCTCCAGGGATGGATCGAGACGATCCGTTCGCGTCCGACCCCGCCGCCCCAGCTCGCCGAGTACCTCGCGGCCGACGCCGAACGCCTCGACCGCGTCGCGCAGCGGTTCGAGCGGATCGGGAACCCGGCTCGGCGCGAGCCGGTCGCGCTCGGGGCGCTGTCCGGCCGGGTCGGCGAGTATTTCCGGCCCCGGCTGCCTCGCCGCGCGAATGCGATCGAGCTCCGGATCGAGGCACCCGGCGCCGGGCCCATGGTCACCGGCGACGCGGTGCTGCTGGAATGGACGCTCGAGGCGCTCGTGAAGAATGCGATCGACGCACTGCACGGGCGCGCCGGAACGATTATCCTGCGGGCGAGCGCCTCCGACGGCCGCGCCGAGCTCCGCGTGATCGACGACGGGCCAGGCGTGCCCAAGGAGATCCGCCGCGCGCTCTTCGAGCCGGGCATCACCACCAAGCAGGGTGGGTGGGGAATCGGGCTTGCGCTCGCGCGCCGTGTCGTCGAGGATGCGCACGGCGGCGAGCTCGTCCTCGAGCCGAGCGACAACGGCACCTGCTTCCTCATCCGCCTCCCTCTCGCCGACCCGAATTCCTGATGCATACCTCGACGCTCGCACAGCAGTGGCTGCAGTCCCTCAATCCCGCCCAGCGGGAGGCGGTGACGCACGTCCATGGGCCGCTGCTCGTGCTCGCCGGAGCGGGCTCCGGCAAGACCCGCGTCCTCACGACGCGGATCGCGAGCCTCATCGAGCAGCACGGCGTCCCGCCGGAGCGGATCTTCGCCGTGACGTTCACGAACAAGGCGGCCGGAGAAATGAAGGAGCGGATCGGGCGCCTCCTCGAGCGCGATCCGGCGGGCCTCTGGATCGGGACGTTTCATTCGCTGTCCGCCCGACTCCTCCGCCGCGAGGCGGACCTCCTCGGCTTCTCGCGGCAGTTCACCATCTACGACCAGGACGATAGCGTCTCGCTGATCCGCCGGCTCATGGAGCAGCGGGGACATTCGACGAAGACGTTCACGCCGCGGGCGGTCCAGTCGGTGATTTCGGGTGCGAAGAATCGAATGCAGTCGCCGGAGGCGCTCGCCGGGTCGGCCGGGTTCGATCGGCTCGCCGCGGCCGCGGCCGACGTCTACGCGGTGCTCGGGCCGGCGCTCAAGGCGGCGAACGCCATGGATTTCGACGACCTGCTCCTGCATCCCCTCACCCTCTTCCGGGACCATCCCGACCGCCTCGAGCGCTACCGGGAGCGGTTCCAGTTCATCCTCGTCGACGAATTCCAGGACACGAACCGGGCGCAGTACGAGCTCATCCGGCTCCTCGGCACGCACGGCAACATCTGCGCGGTCGGCGACGACGACCAGTCCATCTACGGATGGCGCGGGGCGGATGTCCGCAACATGCGGGACTTCCAGCGTGATTTCCCGGACACGAAGCTCGTACGGCTCGAGGAGAACTATCGGTCGACCCAGGCGGTCCTCGACGCGGCGAACGGGGTCATTG
The DNA here is from genome assembly GCA_025928955.1 of Gemmatimonadales bacterium. Taxonomy (GTDB): domain Bacteria; phylum Gemmatimonadota; class Gemmatimonadetes; order Gemmatimonadales; family GWC2-71-9; genus CAMLLJ01. Next base: position 7,202 of record JAICNA010000100.1, read on the forward strand.
CGGAGAACGCGGGGCGGATCGGGAAGACGCTCCGCACGCGCCGCCAGGGCGGGGAGTCGCTCACGCTCCTTGCGGCCGCCGATGAGCGGGACGAAGCTGAGTGGGTGGTGCGGGAGCTCGAGCGCCGCCGAGCGGCGGGCGAGTGGGCGCTCGAGGAGATGGCCGTTCTCTACCGGACGAATGCGCAGTCGCGCGCGTTCGAGGAGGCGTTCCGCCGGGCGGGAACGCCATACCGTCTCATCGGTGCGACCAGCTTCTACGAGCGCCGTGAAGTGAAGGACCTGCTGGCGTACCTGCGGCTCGTCGCGAATCCGGCCGATGACGAGGCGTTCCTCCGCGCCGTTTCCGTGCCGAAGCGCGGTCTCGGTGACACGAGCATCACCGTCCTGCTCGAAGCCGGGGCACAGTGGCGGCGGCCGCTCCTGGAAGCCGCCCGGCTCGCGGAGGGCATCGCCGACCTGCGGCCGAACGCACGCGCCGCGTTCCGCGCGTTCGCGGCCCTGATCGATCGCATCGCCGTCTCGGCGGCCACCGGGACGCCGGCCGAAATCCTCGAGGAGGTCATCCGCGTCACCGAGTACGAGTCGCACCTGCTCGCCGAAGGGTTGGAGGGGCAGGACCGCTGGGAGAACGTGCGCGAGCTCCTGGCGAGCGCGGCCAACTGGTCGGAGGTCGTCGAGCCGGCGGAGGACGAGGGCACGCCGCTCGAGCGATTCCTGGCCGAAGCGGCACTCGTCTCAGCGAACGACAAGGTGACGGGGCAGGAGCAGGGCGTGACCCTGATGACATTGCACACCGCCAAGGGACTCGAGTGGCCGGTGGTCGTCCTTGCAGGTCTCGAGGACGGGCTTTTTCCCCTCGCCCGGGCAGCGGACCAGCCGGAAGGCGTCGAAGAGGAGCGCCGTCTCTGCTACGTCGGGCTCACGCGCGCCAAGGACAAGCTCTACCTCACCTGGGCTCGCGCGCGGCGACGTGGCGGCGAGCTCCGACCCGGAGCGCCGTCCAGGTTCCTTCGCGCGCTCCCTCCGGCGATCCTCGACGAGCGCCGCACCACGAACCTCTGGGCCCCCGACTGGGGCGGGTCCGCCGGGAGACAGGCGAGTCGGGATCGATGGAGCAGGGCGAGTGCCCCGGCGCGCGCGACGTCGAGCTTCGGGACGGCGCCCGTGCCCACCCCGGCGGCGGAAGAGGCATCGCAGGATGCGCCCCGCTACGTGAAGGGGGAGCGGGTCAAGCATCGCCGCTTCGGCGCCGGAACGATCCAGGGGCTCACGGGGGGAGGCCGGGACCTCAAGGTCACCGTCGCCTTCGATGACGAGACCGTCGGGACGAAACAGCTGCTCGTGGCGTATGCCGGCCTCGAGCGCGACTGGGAGAGCGCATGAGCATCGGAGAACAGGAAGTGCTGCACGCGGCGCGGCTCGCCGAGCTTGCCGTGGAGGAGGCTGAGCTGCCGCGCCTCGTGGCGCAGCTCGGCAGCATCGTGGCGTATGTCGAGCAGCTCGGTGAGCTGCCCGCCGACGAGACCGCGGCACCGCATCTCGCCGGCGCCCCCGCCGCTCCGTTGCGCGACGATACGGTCAGGCGCGGCCTTCCGCCGGCGTCGCTCGAGTCGCTGACGGCCGAGTTCCGCGACGGCTTCTTTCTCGTGCCGGTGCGCGGCACCATGGCCGGCGGATGAGCAGCGCGCGCGAGGTGGCCGCCGCCACGGCGGAAGCCCTGGAGCGGACGACGGCAGCGGGACTCAACGCCACCCTCCACTGGTCGCGGGAGCTGCTCGATCGCGAGGCGCAGCATGCGGACCAGGTCCGGCGCGACGGAGGCACCGGCTCGACCCTCTACGGTTATGCCGTCGCGGTGAAGGACAATATCGTGACGACCGAGCAGCCGACGACCTGCGCCTCGCGAATTCTCGAGGGATACGTGTCACCCTACAACGCGACGGTCGTGGACCGGCTCCGGGCGGCCGGCGCGATGATCGCCTGCAAGACCAATCTCGACGAATTCGCGATGGGCTCCTCCACCGAGCACTCGGCATTCGGTCGCGTGAAGCATCCGCTCGATCCTGCGCGCGTTCCGGGAGGGTCGTCCGGCGGATCGGCCGCGCTGGTGGCAGCCGGGGCGGTGCGCGCGGCGCTCGGCTCCGAGACGGGCGGGTCGGTGCGCCAGCCGGCCTCGTTCTGCGGCATCGTCGGGGTCAAGCCGAGCTACGGCCGAGTGAGCCGGTACGGGCTCGTCGCCTTCGGGTCGTCGCTCGACGCGGTGGCGATCTTCGGCGCGACGGTGGACGACGCCGCGCGCGTGCTCAATGCGATCAGCGGGCATGATCCGCTCGACTCGACGAGCGTCGCGGCTCCGCCGATGGGCCGCCCCGACAGCTGGGACGACCTGTCGGGAATCCGTGTCGGACTCCCCCGCGAGTATTTCCCGGCGGACCTCGATCCCGGCGTCCGCGCGGGCGTAGAACGGGGCGTCGCCGCACTTCGGGACCTCGGCGCGGAGATCGTGGAGGTCTCGCTGCCACACACGAAGTATGCAGTCCCGGCGTACTACATCGTGGCGCCGGCGGAGGCCTCGTCGAACCTTGCCCGGTATGACGGAGTGCGGTACGGCGTGCGCCGTGATGGCGACGGCGATGTTCGCGCGCTTTACCAGGCAACGCGCGGACGCGGGTTCGGCGCGGAGGTGCGCCGGCGCATCCTCGTCGGGACCTATGCGCTGAGCGCAGGCTATTACGACGCGTACTACCTGAAGGCGCAGCAGGCGCGGGCGCTCATCGCCGAGGACTTCCGCCGCGTCTTCGACGCCGGCATCGACTTGCTTTTCACGCCGACGACGCCGACGCCGGCCTTTCGCGCGGGCGAGAAGACGGACGACCCGGTCCAGATGTACCTGGCGGACATCTTCGTCTGTCCGGCGAACCTGGCCGGGCTGCCGGCGGTGAGCATTCCGGTCGGGCGGTCGGAGGGACTGCCGATCGGCGCGCAGATCATCACGCCCTACTTCCGCGACAGCCGCATGCTTTCGGTCGCGACGCTGCTCGAGCGCGCACTCGAGCCGACGGAGGAGGTGCGGTGATGACCTGGGAAACGGTGATCGGCCTCGAGATCCACGTGCAGTTGAGCACGCGCAGCAAGATGTTCTGCGGCTGCTCCACTGCTTTCGGCGATCCGCCCAACACGAACGTCTGCCCGGTCTGCCTCGGGCTGCCCGGCGCATTGCCGGTCACGAATGGCCGTGCAATCGAGCTCGCCACGCGCGCCGCCCTGATGCTGGGCTGCACCGTGCACGAGCTCAGCATCTTCGCGCGGAAGAACTACTTCTATCCCGACCTGCCGAAGGGCTACCAGATTTCGCAATTCGACCGCCCGCTCGCCACCGACGGGCGTGTCGAGTTCGACTCGTCCGACCGCGGCCGGGTGTCCGTGCACATCCAGCGGCTGCACGTCGAGGAGGACGCCGGCAAGCTGACGCACACCGACGCCGGCACGCTGGTCGACCTCAACCGCGCGGGAGTCCCGCTGGTCGAGATCGTCGGCGAGCCCGACCTGCGCTCCCCCGCCGAC
>JAICNA010000170.1 GCA_025928955.1 Gemmatimonadales bacterium
AGATGCCCGCAAACGCCAGCTCGGCCGCGATGATGTTGAACATGTAGGCGCCGACGACGTACCCCTCCTCCTTCCGCTCGAGCGCGAGGCCGCACGCGGGACACGCCGGCGCCATCTGCAGCCAGGAGCGGAACAGGCCGGGGCTTCCGCAATTCGGGCAGCGGCGCCGGAGGGCGCGCCAGAGCATCGTGCCGGCACGCGCGGCTGGCCGTCCCCGGCGCGGCGTCACGATCCCTGGCTCGCGGCCCGTGGCCGCCGCGCGGCGTGGAATGCGAGCGCCCCCATCCAGGCGGCGATGACGATGAGGCCGAGTGCCGCGCGACCTTCCTGGATGATCGGTGTTGCCGCCTCGAGCTCGCGCACGAGCTCGGCGAGCGGCACGTGGCCGGCCATCTGCGGCAGGAGCCGGCCGGCCCATACCACCGCGACAATGCCGACCCCCGCCGGCAGCCAGCGGGGCAGCCGGTCGAGCGCGCCGATGAACGACGTCGCGGCGGCGGCTCCATAGATGCCCATCCAGAGGAGCGGGTCGGGATCGTTGTACAGAAAGAGCGCCGCGACGAGAAAGAGGACGCCCATCACGGCAGAGACGGCGCGGAGCAGGGCGGTGCGCGCGCGCATCTACGGCCTCACGCCGGACCCGCCGATGCGATCGCCTGCACTTCGATGAGGCATCCGGGGCGGAGCTCGGGCACCGGAATAACGGCGCGGGCCGGCCGATGCGCGCCGAGCATCTCGGCGTAGGCCTGATCGACCGCCTTCCACTGCGAGCGGCTGGTGACGAAGACCGTGACCGACACGAGGCGCTCGAGCCCGCTTCCCGCCGCGCGCAGGATGGCATCGACGTTCCGCAGCACCTGCCGTGTCTGCGCGGCGATGTCGTCCGGCCCGCCGGCGATCGCGCCCGTCGCTGGATCGATCGGCAGCTGGCCGGCGACGAAGACGAATCCTCCTTCTACCACGGCCTGCGAGTAGTGCCCGGCCGGCTCGGGCGCCTCCCGCGTCGACACGGTGCGAATGGTCACTTCGCCGCGTCGCCGAAGGCGCGCACCAGCTCGCTCGACGGGTCCGCCCCGCGGCGGAGGTCGAGCGCGGCAGGCGCGCCGATCCGGAGCCACGCGTCATCGTCGCGGCGCATCAGCGCGTCGGGGCGTGGATGCAGGAACAACCCGGTGGCGTCGAGCGTGTCGATCGCAACGGCGCCTTCGAGATCGCCGACTTCGCGGATCCGGCCATCGACGCGCGCCACGGCGTCCTCGTAGTTCACGGCGACGTCCACCTGGAGCGGCGGCCTGCCGGGCAGGACGAGCTGCGCGCCGCGGATGAAGAGATCGCTCGCGCCGCCCGTGTTGAACGGGAGCGAGTCGTAGGCCGCAGGGTCGGCCGATTCATAGCGCCGGGTGGCGATCGCATCGAGCGCGCCGAGGATGGCCGGCACGTGGAGGGCGCGGAGCCGCTGCTTCTGCGGATCGTCCGGAAGGGCGCCGCTCTCGATGAGCACGGTGCTGGCGCCCCACGTCTGCATGAGGTCACCGAAGGCGCGCGGGTTGAAGGCATCGTCGTACTTCGCGATGCGCCCGCGCAGCTCGGGCGCCAGGAGGGTAGCGATCTCCGCCGCGACGAGCCGTGCGCGGCTCCGCACGTCGTTGTAGCTCCGCTCCGCGTCGAACGCCGGCGCCAGCAGCGCGATCGCGGCCTGCTCCCCGCTCCGGCCCACGCGCGTGCGCGCGCTCTGGTCGTGCAGGTTGAAGGCGAAGCGCGGCTCCACCCGGTCGCGGATCCGCTTCAGCGCCTGTGCCTCCGGCGTCGCGCGGCGCCGCCCGTCGCGATTCACGTCCACGCCCGCGGCATTCTCGCGCTGGAACAGCTCGGCGCCGTCGGGATTGAGCATCGGCACGAAGACGATGGTGAGTGCCTGCCGCAGCCGCTCCCGCAGCGGGTGCTCCTCCGCCTCAGCGAGGAAGCGGAAGATGTCCGCCAGCGCCATCGTGGCGGTCGCCTCGTCTCCGTGCATCTGCGACCAGAGCAGGACCGTGACCGGACCCGTCCCGAACGTCACCGCGCGGATGTCGCGGCCGAGGATCGAGCGGCCGATCACCTCGGTGCGAAATGCGCGCGATGCGAGCGACGGCTCCACCGCGGCCCAGAATGCTGCGTGCGTGAACCGGCGCTCCCCGATCGCGTCGACCCGGTGCTGCTTCGCGATGGCGAGCCCTGTGGATAGAGCCGATCCGGCCGGTGCCTTCGCGGTGCCGGTTTGCGCGTGGATCTGCGCCGGGGCAAGAAGGCCGGCCACGGCCAGGAGCGCCGCGTGGAGGAATCGAAGCCGCATCAGGTCCCCGAGGAGCGAGGAGGAGTCGTGCTTGCTCAGCTGGCGAGAATGTATCCGCACCCCGCTTCCTGCGCCCTCAGCGAGGCGAACACGCCGGAAGGCTGCAGGATGACACCGGGAATGAGGTGCTCCTTGGCACGCGCCGTTGCCTCCTCGCGTGACAGTTTCCCCGCCTGGCGGTAGTTCCACACGACCTGCTGGAATGCGAGGTTGCAGGCCAGCACAATCCCTCCGGAGCCCAGGAACCCCTCGAGGCTGTACGTCGCATAGCGCTCGGGCGTCCCGGGCGGATTGACGCGAAACGGATTCGCGACCTCCCATTTCTTCGTCGTCTGGTTCTTGAGCTTCTCTTCCTTCCCGATGCGGAACTCGGCCCAGTACCCGTCGTCCATGGCCATCGAGATGGCGCCATGGCGGATCACGAGGACCGGCGTCATTTCCGCCGGTTCGACGCCATACACCTCCTTGTACTGGTCGCGCCACATCGAGGCGCGCCAGAGTGCCGCGCCCTCGGACAGCTCGGGCGAATCGAAGACCGCACGGTACTTCCCGGTGATGCGGTCCACCCAGCCCATGTCCCAGGTGTCGTCCAGCGGCGAGGCGGAGCGTCCCGGGCGCGTGGGAGGCTCGAGGGCCGCGAGCGGCCCTCCTGCGGCAACGAGTGCGCTGGTCCCGACCCAGCCGATGAAGCGGCGGCGCGGCGTCGACATGTCTGTGTCTCCGGAGTGACGGGAGTGGAGTGTGAGTGGGCCCTGCGCGGGACCCGGACCGCGCGTTTGTGCGCTGGAGGGTGCGGGTCTGCGCGCGCCGCTCACAGGGGAATTCTAACTCCGAATCACGTCTCCGGCCTTGCCGCTCGCTCGGCGAAGGCCTGGGGTGGGGGGCTCGTGCGGTTGCGGCGTGTGTAGACCCGCGTGAATTCGGCGCCGAGCAGGACCACCTGCGAGGTGTAGTAGACCCAGAGGAGCAGCACCACGACCGACCCCGCCGCCCCGTAGCTCGACGCGGTGGCGCTCGTGCCGAGGTAGAGTCCGATCAGCTGCTTCCCGGCCGTGAACAGCGGCGCGGTGACGATGGCGCCCACCCAGACATCCCGCCACCTGAGCTCGACGTCCGGGAGGTACTTGAAGAGCAGCGCGAAGAGCGCCGCGACGACGATGAGTCCGACCACGGTGTTCACGGCGACCCAGATGGCGGGGAGGCCCGGTGCCCGGCCGATCACGTCGCCGAGCGCCGCCAGTGCCGCGCTCACGGCGAGGGAAACGAGCAGGAGGAACCCGATCGCGACGACGATGCCGAAGGAGCGGAGGCGGTCGAGCAGCATGGCCCGCACCGAGATGCCCGGCTTCGGCTGGACGCGCCACACGCGGTTGAGCGCGTACTGCAGCTCGAGGAACGCGCCGGTCGTTGCGAGCAGGAAGGTGGCGGTCCCGAGAACGGTGGCCAGCGTTCCGCCCTCGTCCCGGCTCGCCCCCTGCAGGAGCGCCTGCACCGCCGTGGCCCCTTCCCGTCCGACGAGCTGATCGATCTGGCTTACGACCTGGCCCCGCACCGCTTCCTCCCCGAACGCGTAGCCGGCGATCGCGATCACCACCAGCAGGATCGGCGCGAGCGAGAAGAGCGTGTAGTAGGCGAGCGATGCCCCGAGCCTCGGCGCGCTGTCCGCGAGCCACGCGCTGATCGCGGTGCCGAACATGCGGACGATCGACGGCATTCGCATGCGGAATGAGTAGCTCGCGCGGCCCGCCAACTCCAGTGCAGATCCGCTCCGGGAACCGTCGAAATTGGTGACTGTCGTCACCGGAACCCCCGGAGCGCGGCGATAGTATGCCCATTGCGATGTGCGCACGCTGCGAATCGCGCGTAACGGAATGGATCGCGCGTAACGGAATCGAGGGAGAAGTATGGATACCCAGCAGGCAGTACTCGACCACCCGATCCCCGGGTACCAGGGGAGCGGCACCGACCGCGAGGATTGGGGTGGAACCTACGGCAATGGCCGAAACCTCCAGGACAGCTTCGAGCCCGGCACCGGGAGCGCGGACGGGCTTGCCCGCGCGCTTGGAATCTTCAGCCTGGGGCTCGGCGTCACCCAGCTCGTCGCCCCGCGTGCGCTGGGGCGGATGATCGGGGTCGGCGAGCATCCGAAGCTCATGCGGGGCTTGGGGATGCGGGAAATCACGAGCGGTGTCGGCATCCTGTCGAACGAGCGACCGGCCGAGTGGCTCTGGTCCCGCGTCGCTGGCGACATCATGGACCTCGCGCTCCTCGGCAGGGCGCTGGACGACGAAGAAGGAGACCGACGGCGCATCCTCGGCGCGGCAGCGGCCGTGGCGGGAGCGCTGCTCATCGACGCGTACGCAGCGCAGCAGATGAGCCGCTCCGCCGCCCCCGGCCGGGCCCGCGCGTCGGGCATCCGGATCCAGCACGCGATCACCATCAACCGCCCGGCCCAGGAGCTGTACGACTTCTGGCGCGATTTCACGAACCTCCCCCAGATCATGGATCACGTGGAATCGGTGGAGATGCAGGCCGGAAACCGGTCGCACTGGAAGGTGAAGGGCCCCGCGGGGTCCACGGTGGAGTGGGATGCCGAGATCACGGAGGACCGGCCGGGTGAGCTCATCGCCTGGCGCTCACTGGAAGGCGCGGACGTCGACAATGTCGGGTCGGTGCGATTCATCCCCGCCCCGGGCGACCGCGGGACGGTGGTGAAGATCGACCTTGCGTACGACCCTCCGGCCGGCCGTGTGGGTGCGGCGGTCGCGAAGCTCTTCGGACGCGGGCCGGAGCAGGAGATCCGCAGCGACCTCCGCCCCTTCAAGCAGCTGATGGAAACCGGTGAAATCACGACGACCCGCGGCCAGCCCTCGGGCCGCCGCACGCCTCTCGGCAGGCTGGTCGAGACCATGGAACGCTGAGGGGGATGCGATGAAAGCCAATTGCTGGACTGGAAAGAAGAGCGTCGAGGTCGAGGACGTGCCCGATCCGACGATCCTCAATCCTCGCGATGCGATCGTACGGATCACTTCGACCGCGATCTGCGGCTCAGACCTCCACCTCTACAACGGCTTCATGCCCGGGATGGCGCGGGGAGACATCATCGGCCACGAATTCATGGGCGAGGTGGTCGAGACCGGGCGGGCCGTGAAGAACCTGAAGGTCGGGGACCGCGTGGTGGTTCCGTTTCCGATCTCGTGCGGCAACTGCTTCTTCTGCCAGAAGGAGCTCTTTTCCCTCTGTGAGAATTCGAACCCGAATGCGGGGGCGGCGGAGAAGCTCTGGGGCCAGTCCCCGGCGGGCATCTTCGGTTATTCCCACATTCTCGGCGGCTACGCCGGTGGGCAGGCGGAGTACGCCCGCGTGCCCTACGCCGATGTGGGGCCGATCAAGGTGGACGGGCTCCCCGACGAGCAGGTGCTCTTTCTCTCGGATATTCTCCCGACGGGCTGGATGGCGGCGGAGAACTGCGACATCGAGCCGGGGGACACCGTGGCGGTGTGGGGCTGCGGTCCGGTGGGCCAGTTCGCCATCGTGAGCGCGTTCCTCCTGGGCGCCGGCCGCGTGATCGCGATCGACCGCTTTCCGTACCGGCTCGAGATGGCGCGGAAGCACACGAAGGCCGAGACGATCAACTACGAGGAGGTCGGCGACCTGTCGGAAGCGCTCAAGGAGCTGACCGGCGGACGCGGCCCCGACCGGTGCATCGACGCGGTGGGACTCGAGGCGCACTCGCCGGGATTCCACGGCGCGTACGACCGGGCCAAGCAGGCGATGCGGCTCGAGTCCGACCGTCCCAGCGCGCTGCGCGAGGCGATCGTCAACTGCC
>JAICNA010000099.1 GCA_025928955.1 Gemmatimonadales bacterium
CGGCTACTGGGCCGATGTCGCCGCGAGCGCGCTGCCGGCACTCGCCGCGTGGTGGAGCTCGCTGGCGCTCCGGACCCGCCGGGGCGCCGAGCCCGCCAGCGGCGCCGAGCAGGCATTCGACGTCCTCCGCTGGCTCGCCCTCGTCTTTCTCGTGGCGCGCGCCCTCATTCTCCTCCCCTGACCGGAGCCTGCCGCCGATGCGCGTCGCGCCGCTCCTCGTGCTCCTCGCCGCGTGCACCGGCGCTCCCGCGCCCGATGCCGCCGGAGCCGCCCCGCCAGAGACCCCGCCCCCCGGCGCTCCACCCGTCGAGACATCGGATTCCATCGTGACGATCACCGGCGTGGTGCGACACTTCGACCTCGAGGGCGGGTTCTTCGCCATCCGGGGCGATGACGGCGTGACCTACGATCCCTCCAACCTGGCCGAGGAGTTCCGCCAGGACGGGCTCCGGGTGCAGGCGCGCCTGCGACTCCGCCCCGACATGGGCGGCATCCACATGGTGGGGCCGATCGTGGATATCGTCGAGATCAGCAGAGTGACCGGTCCGGACGGCGGATGAGCCTCGACCGGCGCGACTTCCTCCTGGCCGGCGTCGCGGCCGGCATGGGCGCCTCGGCCCTCGTGCAGACGCGAGAGCTCGCGGGCCAGCTCCCCGCCGGCCCATTCCGCGCACCGCCGATGGACCGGGTGCGCATCGGGTTCGTCGGGGTCGGCGGCATGGGCATGGTGCACGTCGAGAACCTGCTCCGCATCGAGGGCGCGGAGCTCCACGCCATCTGCGACATCGTCCCCGGGAAGGTGGCCCGAGCGAGCGACATGATCGTCGCGGCCGGCCAGCCCGCCCCGCGCGGATTCTCGGCGGGGCCGCGCGATTTCGAGCGGATGTGCGCGGAGATGGAGCTCGATCTCGTTTATACGGCGACGCCGTGGGAGTGGCATGTTCCGGTCTGCCTCGCCGCGATGAAGCAGGGAAAGCATGCCGCGACCGAGGTGCCGGCGGCCTACACCGAGGACGACTGCTGGGCGCTCGTCGAGGCCGCCGAGAAGTATGGGAAGCACTGCGTCATGATGGAGAACTGCTGCTACGATCGGCTCGAAATGCTCATGTTCCACCTCACGCGGCTCGGGCTCCTCGGCGAGCTGCTGCACGCCGAGTGCGGCTACCTCCACGACCTGCGCGAGATCAAGTTCTCGACCGAAGGTGAGGGACTCTGGCGGCGCGCGCACGCCATGGTCCGCAACGGGAACCTCTATCCGACGCACGGACTCGGCCCGATCGCGCAGTGCATGGACATCAACCGCGGCAACCAGTTCGATTATCTCGTCTCCATGAGCTCGCCCCCGCGCGGGCTCGAGCTCTACGCGCGCGAGCACTTCCCTCCCTCCGACCCCCGCCGGCGCGAGAAGTTCAAGCTGGGCGATGTGAACGTGTCGCTCATCCGCACGAAGCGCGGTGAGACGATCTATCTGGGCCACAACTGCGACAACCCGCGCCCGTACAGCCGGGGCATCGTGCTGCAGGGCACGCGTGGCATCGTCGAAGGATGGCCGGGGCGCGTGTACGTCGAAGGGAAGAGCGAGCAACCGCACCGGTGGGACGCGCTCGAGTCGTGGTACGCGCGGTACGAGCATCCGCTCTGGAAGGAGGAGCAGGTCCGTACCGCCACCGGAGGCCATGGCGGCATGGACTTTCTCGAGGATCTCCGCCTGATCGAATGCCTGCGCCGCGGGGAGCCGACCGACCAGAACGTCTACGACGCCGCTGCGTGGAGCGTCGTCTCTCCGCTCACGGAGCGATCGGTTGCGCATCGCAGCCGACCCGTCGAGTTCCCCGATTTCACGCGAGGGCGCTGGAGGACGACGCCACCGCTCGGCATCATCGGCGCTTGACCGCGGCTTGACGGAGCGGCCCCAGGGTTCGTGGGTCACCCACAACCTCGGGAGGCACCATGGTTCCCCGCTCCGTATCCGCGACATTGATGCTCCTCCTTGCAGCCTCCGGCGCTGCGGCCCAGACGGTGCAGGTCGGCGCCGGGCACCGCGTCCGGGTCACGACGAAAGAGCGCCAGCTGATCGGAATCGTCCGATCCGTGGATGGCGGCTCCATTTCCATGATCGAGATCGCGGGAGACAGCGTCGTCGTCGCTCCCGCCGACGTGCGCGGCATCGAGGTGAGCGCGGGATGGCGGTCGAACAAGGGACGTGGAGCCCGGATCGGCGCCGGGATGGGGCTCGCCGCCGGCGTCGTGCTCGGGGCGCTGCCCCGGCGCGACGCATCCGCGCCGGGCGCTTTCTTCGGTGACGATTTCGAATCCCTCGAAACCATGGGCCGGATCCTCACCTACGGTTTCGCTGGATCGGTCGCGGGAGCGGTGGTGGGCTACGCCATCGGATCACGGTCCACGTCCGAGCTATGGCTGGCATCGGATACCGGTCGACCGCTCGCGTATGTCGCGCCGGGACGGTTCGGCCTTCAGCTCGCCTTCTGACGCTCTCGAGGGATACTTGACTCCCCCTTGCGCGCGCCGGCCCATGTTCGGCCTTCACGATCTCACCGTGGAGGCCCGCCATGCAGACATGCTTCGGTTATCTCCTTGCGCTCGCCCTGTGCGCCGCGGGACCCGCTTCCGCCCAGCTGCCCGAGCTCCGGACCGGTGCCCGGGTACGTATCCACACCGCCGGGGCGGCTGAGCCGCTCACCGGCACCATCGCCTATCAGACGGCCTCGGACCTGGCGGTGCTTCGGGCACCGGACGACACCGCGATGGTGTCGCTCGCCGCAATCTCCCGGGTCGACGTGAGTGGTGGACGGCGATCCAACGCGCTCCGCGGCGCAAAGCTCGGCGCGCTGCTCGGGGCGGGCGTCGGTGCGGCGCTCGGGATGGCCGCGATGGCGGAGCAGGACGGATACTTCGATTACGGGGCTGAAGTGATCCCTGTCAGCATGGTGGGCGGTGGCATCCTAGGCGGAGCCCTGGGTCTCCTGATCGGCGCTGCCTCCGGTTCCGAACAGTGGGTCCCCGCGATGGGCACCGTCGCCGTAGCCCCGAGCCCACGCGGCGTCTCGGTATCGGCGAGCTTCCCGTTCTGAGCTTCACGGCAGGGGATCGAGGGCCGGCGCAGGAAGGCGGGGAGGGCAGCCTGCTGGCGCTTCAGGGCGGACGAGGCAGATTTCCACGACCCTCTTCCGGAAACGGCATGCGCACGCCGCTCGTCGCAGCGATCGTCCTGCCGCTCGCGCTCGCCCTCGATTCCCGGGCGCCCCATCGTGGCGTCGAGCAGCTGCGCTGGATGGAGGGCTGCTGGGAATTCACGGTGGGCGAGCGGACCGTCGAAGAGCAGTGGATGGCCCCCCGCGGCGGGACCATGCTGGGCATGAGCCGGACGGTGCGAGGCCGCCGCACCGTCGCCTGGGAGACGGTGCTCCTGCGGGAGGACTCCGCCGGGGCGATTTCATACCATGCCTTCCCGAGCGGGCAGGCGGCGGCGGTCTTCCCGGCCACCGAGGTCAGCGACTCCCACGCCGTCTTCGCCAACCCCCAGCACGACTTTCCGCAGCGTATCATCTACCGGCGCCGGGCCGGCACGCTGGCGGCCCGGGTCGAGGGCGAGATCGGCGGGACCCCCCGTGGATCGGACTTCCCCTACCGGAAAGCGCCCTGTCCCGGCACCGCAGGTGGCGGGCATCACTGACGCCCAGGGGTTTACGGAGTAACAATTCGGAGGCATAGTGGTGGAGGCTGCGGATCAGCGCTCGCGGCCAGCTCTGCCTGGTTCACTTACCTTCTGGAGGAGATATGGATCTGCTCTGGACCCTGATCATCGGCCTGGTCGTAGGCGCACTTGCCAAATTCATCATGCCCGGGCGGGATCCGGGTGGCATCATCGTCACCATTCTGATCGGTATCGCCGGCGCCTTCGTGGCCCGGTTCCTCGGGTCACTGCTGGGGATTTACGGGGAAGGGGAAGCGGCAGGCTTCATCGCCTCACTGCTCGGAGCACTCCTCCTGCTCTTCCTGTACCGCGCATTCACGAAGAGAACTCCAGCCTGACGCGTGGAGCCTCCAGAAACGGCAGAGGGCGACGGGAAACCGTCGCCCTCTGTCTTTTCCCACCGCGGCGTCAGCGGACTTCGAACGTGCCCGAGCCCGCTCGCCGCCCCCCCACCGTCACCTCCGCGGCGTACCGCCCGAGTGGCCAGCCCGAGGCGCGGGAGGCGGAAAACGAGAACATTCCCACGCTGTCGGCCGTCTGGCTCGCCGAATCGATCGCGACGCCCGGCTCGGCGCCATCCACGCGAATCCAGCGAACGGTGACGGTATCCGCGCCCTGCAGCCGGCCGACGCTCAACCGCACCGTGTCCCTGGGGCTGAAGACCGTTCGGGGCATGGTGACACGCCCTTCCGCATCGGTCACGGTGCCGAGCTCGATCCGGGCCGGACCCGTCGCCGCGGCCATTTCGGGAGACTCGAGCGGCGATGAACCAGCCTGGCAGGCGCCGGTCAGACCGGCAGCGATCGCGAGCATCTTCAAACGGGGCGCTGCGATCATCATCTTTACTCCCACCATGGGAATGCCGGCTCAGGTACCGGAGGTAAGGATACCGGGCGCACGCTTCCGGCGCGGTGACGGGTACATCATACGGTGAGTGAGCTGACATCGTATGAGCGTATATATGCCGTCGTGCGGAGAATCCCCCGCGGGCGCGTCGCGACGTACGGGCAGGTCGCCACGCTCGCGGGACTGGAAGGCCATGCGCGGCAGGCGGGGTACGCCCTCCATGCGCTTCCGGCGACCACCGCGGTACCATGGCACCGGGTGATCAACGCGCAGGGGGCGATCAGCGCCCGGGCTCCCGGCGGCGACGGTCTGCACCAGCGGCTGCTCCTTGAAGCCGAGGGCATCGAGTTCGACGCGCGAGGCCGGATCCGACTCGCGCGGTATCAGTGGCGGCCGCGCGGACAGTGAACACCAACGTGGAGGGAAAGATGCAGGTGACGGTCTCGAGACCGGCGGCGAGCGAATTCGCTCCATATTACGGCACGTACGTGAACGCCATGCCGGATGGCGACATCGTCCAGGCCCTGGCGGCGCAGGGCGAGGAAACCTTTGACCTGCTCTCCGGGTTGTCAGAGGAGCACGGGACTTTCCGTTATGCGCCGGAGAAGTGGTCGATCCGGGACCTGGTCCAGCACCTCTGCGATTCCGAGCGCATCTTCGCGTATCGCGCGCTCCGGTTCGCCCGCGGCGACCGGACGCCGCTGCCCGGCTTCGACCAGGAGCCGTATGCGGCGACGGCGCAGGCCGACCGCAGGCCGCTCGCCGAGCTCGCGGCAGAATTCCGCGACATCCGGCGGACCACGCTCGCCCTGGTGCGATCATTCGATGCGGAGATGCTCGGCCGGAGCGGAACGGCGAGTGGAACCCTGATGTCGGTGCGCGCGCTCGTCTGGGTCATCGCTGGCCACGAGCGACATCACCTGCGGGTGCTTCGCGAGCGGTATCTCGCGGCGCTGGCCCGATGACGGAGGACCAAATGAGACACGAAACCGCCACGTTCGGCGCCGGGTGCTTCTGGGGCGTCGAGGTGACGTTCCGGAACACACCGGGTGTGATCGACGCGGTCGCCGGGTACTGCGGTGGTGCAACGGAGCGGCCGACCTACGAAGAGGTGTGCAGCGACGAGACCGGCCATGCGGAGGTCGTCCAGGTGACCTACGACGCCGACCGCGTGGGATATGATCAGCTGCTCAACGTCTTCTTCGCCAGCCACGATCCGACGACCAGGGACCGACAGGGCCCCGACGTCGGCCGGCAATACCGGTCGGTCATCTTCTACCATGACGATGCCCAGCGGCAGGCGGCGGAAGCGGCTCGCGCGCGCTGGGATGCGAGCGGCCGGTTCCGTCGGCCGATCGTCACCGAGATCTCGCCGGCTGCCCCCTTCTGGCGCGCGGAGGAGTACCACCAGCGCTATCTGGAGAAGCGAGGCCTGGCGAGCTGTCACGTGTGATCGCCGATTGCCGCCGCGGTGCTTGCCCCGGCGTGGTTTCCGGGCGAACGTTCATCTCCGATCCCGAAGTACCACCGCTCCCGAGGGGCACGTCATGACCAAGTCGATCCTGCGGAGCGCAGCGCCGCTGACTGCTGCACTCCTCCTCGCTTCCTGCACCTCCACCAGAGCCGATACGGACGCCGAGCGCACGGCGTCGGCGGGCGCCACCACGTCGGTCGCCGCGGAGCCGGCCCCGGCGCCGACGGTGGCGGTGGCGGAGAGCCCCGCCGGACCGGAAGCTCCGGTGATCACCGTCTACAAGTCCCCCAGCTGCGGCTGCTGCAAGAACTGGGTGGACCACGTGAAGGCGGCCGGGTTCACCGTCGAGGTGCATGACCTCGACAACCTGAGCGACATCAAGGCCGATGCCGGCGTTCCCGCGAACGCACGTTCGTGCCACACCGCGATCGTCGGCGGCTACGCTCTCGAAGGCCACGTGCCGGCCGCGACGATCCAGCGGCTCCTCAAGGAGAAGCCGGCTATCGCGGGTCTCGCCGTCCCCGGAATGCCCGTCGGCTCGCCGGGCATGGAGGTTCCCGGACAGCCCGCCGACAAGTACGACATCGTCGCCTTCAAGGCAGACGGATCCACATCAGTGTACGAAACGCATTGAGCGCGGACGGCACGCCGCGCTGCGGGACCCTGGCGCCGCTCTGCCTCGGCATGGCGGCGCTCGCCGCGTGTGCGCCGAACCCGGCGCCCGGCGGAGCATCCCGGCTCACGGTGGCGCAGCAGGTCAGCGGCACGACGGCGCTGCTGCAGGCGGTGAGCGCTGTCGATGAGCGTGTGGTGTGGGTGAGCGGCCATGCGGGAACGTGGGCCCGCACGCTCGACGGCGGCGCGACGTGGTCGGTGGGCCGGGTTCCCGGCGCCGACACGCTGCAGTTTCGCGACGTCCACGCGCTGAGCGCAGATCTCGCCTGGCTCCTGAGCGCGGGGCCGGGTGCGCTTTCCCGCATCTATCGCACGACCGATGGCGGGGCGACCTGGGCGCTGCAGTTCACCAACGACATGCCCCGGGCATTCTACGATTGTCTCTCGTTCTGGGACGCGCGACGCGGACTCGCCTACAGTGATCAGGTCGATGGACGCATCATGCTGCTCGAGACCTCGGACGGCGGCGAGACCTGGTCGCTGGTGCCAGGTGACCGGCTTCCGGCGGCCCTCCCGGGCGAGGGCGGCTTCGCGGCGAGCGGCACGTGCCTCATCACCCGCCCGGGCGGCCACGCCTGGATCGCGACCGGCAACGGTCCGAAGGCCCGCGTGCTGCATTCCGCGGATTACGGACAGAGCTGGAGCGTCGTCGAGGCGCCGGTGGCAGGGGGAAGGGCTGCCGGCCTCGCTACCATCACGTTCCGCGATGACAGGCACGGCGCAGCGCTCGGTGGGCCCATCGGCGATCCGGAGGCACGGTCGGACAACGTGGCCGTCACCACGGACGGTGGCCGTACCTGGCAGCTCGCGGGGCGGACCACTTACCCGGGCGCGGTCTACGGCGCGTCGTACGTGCCGGCGGCAGGTGGAACGATCGTGGCCGTCAGCCCGAAAGGTGCCGATCTCTCACGGGATGACGGTGCCACCTGGACTCGCCTCGATTCGCTTTCCTACTGGGGGATCGGGTTCGCGCCGAACGGAACCGGCTGGATCACGGGCCCGCGCGGGCGCATCGCCAGAGTCGACATCCGATAGCAGAAGTGGCGGGCGCGGCGCCGGCTCCTCGCCGTACCGCCACACCCGCCACCGTTCGAACCGCCGACGCGGTACTACCTGTGATCGACGTCGATCGTGCTGCCGACCACTGCGCCAAGGACACCACCCGCAGCGGCGCCAATCACGGCACCCTTCACATTCCGGCCGATCGCGGCCCCGGCGACGGCGCCGGCAGCGGCACCGATGATCGCGTCACGCTTCACGTGCGTCACGCGCTGCGGCGCGCGAGCCGGGGCAGGTGCCGGAGCACTGCGCGAGGCCGACGCGGTCCGGTAGACCGGCTGCGGCTGCGGAGCCGGTCCATAGACCGGCATCGGGGCCGGCGCATAGACCTGCTGAGGTGTGGCGTACGCCGGCGGGGCGTATCCGGGCGGCACGTAGACCCACTGTCCTCCCTGCTGCTGCTGGCCCATTTCCATCGGTGAGACCAGCGCCGGGTTCTGGAGACGCTGCGCCTGCAGGGCGAGCTCGAGATCGCGCGCCCGCTGCGCATCGGCCAGCTGGTCGTTCCCGTTGCAGGCGCCGAGCAGCGGAAGCGTGACGATCAGTGCCGCCGGAATGATTCGCTTCATGTATACCTCCTCGGCCTGAGCCGGCCGTCTCGCTGCCTGCGCCCCCATGGCGCGCGGCGGGACCGGAAAAGGCAAGGCAGGTGCCAGTCGCCGAACGGGCCCGTGCCGGGCGATCGGCGGGTTCCGCCGCCCGGAATCGTCCTCCCATCAGGACGGCTGAGCCCGCAACAGCGCATCATTTGGTTCCACTGTGAAACATTTCGCTGCCCGGAGCTCATATGAATGAGACGTACTCGCAGGTGATCGCCGCCCCGGTCTCCCGCGTCTGGGAGCTCATCGATAACCATGACAATCTCAAGCTCTGGATGGACGGCCTCGAGGATACGACGTATCCCGATGGTCTCGACCGGTCGCGCCCGGTCGGGACCCGGTTCGTTCAGCGCATCCGGGAAGGCGGGCGGGTTGCGGAGTATCAGGGGGTGGTCACGGCGTACGAGCACCTGCGGCATCTCGGCATCGAGATCGGCAACCGCGCATTCACGATGGGCGTCGATTACCGGCTCACGCCGGTCGAGGCGGGAACGCGGCTCGATTATTCGGCGAACATGAAGCGGGGCGGCGCGTTCATCCGGATCATGACGACGCTCTTCGGCTGGGTCACCCGCAAGATCCTGCGGAAGCAGATGGCCCGGCTCAAGGCGATCGCGGAAGCGCCGGCTACGCGAGCCCCTTCCTGAGGGCGACGAGCACCCGATCGGCGAAGAGGTCGACTTCGTCGAGCGTGGTGTAGACGTTCGGCGTGATGCGCACGCCGGTGAACTCCTGGTGCGTGATCGGCGTGGTGATGATGCGGTGCTTCTCGTGGAGCCATGCCCCGAGCTCGTTGTGGCCGAGCCCCTCGATGTGCACGAAGCCGATGCCCGCCCCGTCCGGAGAATCGAGCGGGGTGAGCACGCGCACGCGGCCGTTCCCCTCCCGGATCAGCCGTTTCGCCCAGCGGTCGCGAAGGAAGCGGAGGCGCTCGACCTTCCGCTCCGCACCGATCGCGCGATGGAACGCGATCGCCGCCGAGACCGCGTTGTGGTTCGCGGCCGGATGGGTGCCGATCTCCTCGTACTTCCGCACGTTGTCGTCCATTTCGGCCGGCGCCGCCATCAGGGGCCAGAGCGCCCGCTGCTTCTCCTTCCGCACGTAGAGGAACCCGGTGCCGATCGGCGCGAGCAGCCACTTGTGGAGGCTGGTGCCGTAGTAGTCGCACTCGAGCTCGTCCCGGGTGAACGGGAAGTGCGCGAAGGCATGCGCGCCGTCGACGAACACCTCGATGCCGCGCGGCCGGGCGAGCCTGACGAGCTCGCGAATCGGCATGATCTGGCCGGTAAGGTTCGTGATGTGCGGAACCTCGATGATCCGCGTCCGCGGCGAGATCGCCGCGGCGAATCGGTCGACGATGTGCTTCGCGGACGGCGGCGGGACCTCGAAGGAAATCGAGCGGACGACGATCCCGTCGCGCCGCACGCGCTGGTCCCAGCTCGTGAGCATCCGCCCGTAGTTCTGATTCGAGACGATCACCTCATCCCCGCGCCTGAGGTCGAGGCCGAAGATCAGCGTCTCCATCGACTCGGAGGCGTTGCGCGTGATCGCCATTTCCTCGGCGTCGCACCCGAACTCGCGGGCGAGGTCTCGGCGGACGCTCTCGATGCGCGGCTCCAGCACCCGCCACATGTGCTCGACCGGGAGCTCGTTCGAGAACCGGAGGTCCCGGATCATGGCGTCGAGCACGTGCGTCGGCGCCGGACTGCAGCCGCCGTTGTTCAGGTTGACGAGCGTGCGGTCGGCATCGAACGCGCGCTGGATCGTGCTCCAGTACGCCTCGTCGTCCGCGAGCTCGACGGGTGCACGCTGCCCGGCGACGTCCCACGCTTCGCGGAGGCGCCGCCCGGCACCCGAATGGAAGACCGGCAGCGCGGCCGCGCCGGCGAGCGACGAGACGAACGAGCGTCGGGAGGTGTGCATGGGATCCGGCCGTGAGAGATGGTCGGAATCTGCGGTGATTCCCGCTCCCGCGCGAGTGGCGCCGCCCCGGCGCGCGTCATAGACTTCGGCATGCCCGTCATCCTGCGGACCACGCTCCTGCTGGTCCTCTCCAACGTGTTCATGACGTTCGCCTGGTACGCGCACCTCCGGAACCTGAGCCATCGGCCCTGGTGGATCGCGGCGCTGGTGAGCTGGGGCATCGCGCTGTTCGAGTACCTGCTCCAGGTGCCCGCCAACCGGATCGGCTACACGGCGCTGACACTGCCGCAGCTCAAGATGCTGCAGGAAGTGATCACGCTCGCCGTTTTCGTGCCGTTTGCCGTGCTCTACATGCGGCAGCCCGTCCGCCTCGATTTTCTCTGGGCCGCGCTCTGCCTGCTGGGCGCCGTCTACTTCATGTTCCGCTCGGTTCCCGCCGCCCACTGACCCCACTCTGTCGAGGAAAGCGATGCGACCTGCCGC
>JAICNA010000182.1 GCA_025928955.1 Gemmatimonadales bacterium
GCGCCGGCCACTTCGCTCGCGATCGAGCTCTGCACCTTGAGCACATCGGTGAGCTCGGTGTCGAATCGCTGCTTCCAGCGGGCCACGCCGGTACGCGCATTGACGAGCTCGGGCGCCACCTGCACCCGGTCGGCGGCCCCGGTGCTGCGGATCCAGCTCACCGTACCGGTGAGGAGGTAATCGACACCGAGCTCCTCGGCGATCTGCGACGGCGACTTCTCCGACTGGCGATACTGATCTGAGCTGCTTCGCGCAATGACCTGAACGTTCGGAAGCTGCGTGAGCTTGCCGCGCACTTCGTCGGTGACTCCATCGACGAAGTACCCATCCGATTCGTTCCCCCGATTCTCGAACGGCAGGACCGCCAGGCGCATCACGCCGTCGTCGCCGGCATCCGCAGGCCCGCGCAGCATGAAGCCCGTGGCGATGAGCGTCCAGAGGCCGAGCGCCATGAAGCCGCCGGCTGCGGTGTTCCGCCAGGTGAAGAGGCCGCCGAGTCCTGGCGTCGCGGCGCCGCTCCGTCGTCGTTCCTCCATCCTCGTGGTCATCCACATGACGCCCGCGCCGACGGCGAGCAGCAGCACTGCCAGAAGCATGACCCAGGAGGGGAGGCCCTGCCGCTGGATCGCCGCGAAGATCACTGCCATCGCGACGGCGGAGCCGATGGCGAAGATGATCCATGCGCGCGTCGGCGAGACGACCGGGGGTGGGGGAGCCGCGGCGGCCTGGATCGCCGGCGTTCCGAGCGGCGTGCGCGCGGCTTCGGTGGCCGCGTCGAGCCCGGCCACCAGCTCGTCGGCGGTCTGGAACCGGTCCGCCGGGTTCTTGGCCAGCGCCTTCATGATCACCGTCTCGACCGGCACCGGCACTTCCTCGCGCGTCGCCGTGATCGGCCGCGGTCGCTCGGTCATGCTGCGCATGATGATGGCGCGGGCAGAGGGGCCGGTGAACGGCGGCTCTCCGGCCAGCATCTCGTAGAGCACGCAACCGGTGGCGTAGATGTCGGCGCGCCCGTCCACTTCGCGGTCGCCGCTCGCCTGCTCGGGCGACATGTAGTTCGGCGTTCCGACCGCGAGCCCGGTGCCGGTCAGGGCCTCGCCCTCCGAGCCGATCGCGCGGGCGATGCCGAAATCGGCAACGAGCGCGTGGCCGGCCGCGAGCAGGATGTTCGCCGGCTTGATGTCGCGGTGCATGATGCCGCGCGAGTGGCCGTAGGCCAGCGCCTCGGCGACCTCGCGCGCGAGCCGGATCGCCTCGTTCAGCGGGAGCTGCGAGTCGCGGAGGAGCCGGTCGCGGAGCGTACCCCCCTCCACATGCGGCATCACGTAGTACAGCAGGGTGGTGGCGGCGCGCGACTCGGCACTCGGCTGGGTGACTTCGCCGGAGTCGTAGACCGGCAGGATGTGCGGGTGGCTCAGCTTCGCCGCGATCTCGATCTCACGGAGGAAGCGGTCGGCGCCGAGCGTCGCCGAGAGCTCCGGCCGCATCACCTTGACCGCGACCTTCCGATGGTGCTTGAGGTCCTCCGCGAGATAGACGGTCGCCATGCCGCCCTCGCCGAGTATCCGCTCGATCCGGTAGCGATCGGCGAGCGCCTTTCGCACCTGCGATACCTCGAACGCGCCGGTGACGGCGGTGCGGGGCGGCACCCCCGGATCGGTCGGCGTCGGGATGCCGCAGCGCAGGCAGAACTGCGCTTCGTCGGGCAGGGCCATGCTGCAGGCGGGACAGGAGCGGGTCGCGCTGGGCAAGGGGCGCTCGGGCGTCGGAGTCTGTTGAAGGGGGTATGTCTTGAACTTAGCAGCGGTGCAGCGGATCGGGAACGACTTTCGTCGGATGGAACCGCAGGTGCCTCCCCGGCGGGCAATGGCGCAACGCGTTCGACCCGAGTAGAATCGCAGAAGCGGCCCTGACGGCACGGGCCGCTACCTCTCCCTGAATACACGGTATGCAGACAGATCGGATCATTGCCTTCGGGTTCCGCGAGCGGCTCGCGGGATCCCTGTCCGGACTCCGCCCCTGACCGCCGCGCCCGGGGGGATCACCGGCGTGCTCACGCGCCTCGACGCGGGAGACGCCGCGGCGCTCGACGAGCTCCTGCCGCTCGTCTATGACGAGCTGCGCACCCTGGCGCGGCGCCAGCGCCGGCGCATGGGCGCCGCCGAAACGCTCAACACCACCGGCCTCGTGCACGAGGTCTATCTCAAGCTCGTCGGGAGCGAGCGCATCACCGCCTCGGGCCGCGCTCACTTCTTCGCACTCGCCGCGCGCGCCATGCGCCAGGTGCTGAGCAACAACGCCCGCGCGCGCCGCGCGACCAAGCGGGGGAGCGGGCTCGCGCCCGTCGCGCTCGACGTGGTGGACGAGCTCG
Source organism: Gemmatimonadales bacterium (assembly GCA_025928955.1). Taxonomy (GTDB): domain Bacteria; phylum Gemmatimonadota; class Gemmatimonadetes; order Gemmatimonadales; family GWC2-71-9; genus CAMLLJ01. The sequence goes on from JAICNA010000182.1 coordinate 2,372, forward strand.
TCGGGATCGACCAGTCGGCGCACGCCGATACGCTGGTCGCCCTCGACGATGCGCTCACGGCGCTCTCCCGCCTCAGCGCACGGCAGAGCCGCGTCGTCGAATGCCGCTTCTACGCCGGCATGTCGGTCGCGGAAACGGCGCTCGCACTCGGCGTGTCGGAGCCGACGGTCAAGCGTGACTGGGCGGTGGCCCAGGCCTGGCTCTATCGCGAGCTCAAGAGTGCCTGACACCGGCGGCGACGACCGCTGGGAGCGGATCAGCACACTTTACGGAGAGGCCGAAGCGCTCGCGCCGTCCGAGCGCCAGCGCTTCCTCGACGGCGCCTGCGCCGGCGATCCCGGCCTGCGCGCGGAAGTTGACGCCCTCCTCGGCGTGAGCGGCGTCGCGGCCGGATACTTCGGCACGCTCGCCGCCGAGGCGATTCCCCCCGCGCTCGCGGCGCTCGAGGAAGGGGCCGGCCCCGGGCACATCGGCCGCACGTACGGCGCTTACCACGTCGTCGCCGAGATCGGTCGCGGTGGCATGGGCGTCGTCTACCGGGCCGAAGACACGCGTCTCGGCCGGAGCGCCGCGCTCAAGTTCCTGCCGCACTTCCTCGTCACCGACCCGCGGGCACGCGACCGCCTGGTCCGCGAGGCGCGTGCCGCCTCGCGCCTCGACGATCCGAACATCTGCACCATCTTCGGTGTCGAGGACACGGCCGACGGCGACATGTTCATCGCCATGGCGTACTACGCGGGAGAAACCCTCGCGCAGCGCCTTACCCGCGGCCCGATCCTCCTGACCGAGGCGCTCGACATCGCGCTCCGGATCGCGAAAGGCCTCGCGGCCGCGCACCGCAGCGGGCTCACCCACCGCGATCTCACGCCGCGCAACGTGATGCTCACCGCCAGGCGCGAGGTGAAGATCCTCGACTTCGGGCTCGCCGAAGCCGCAGGGCACCATGCCGACATCGGGGCCGGAACGCCTGCGTACATGTCCCCCGAGCAGGTGCGCGGCGAGCCGGTTGCGCCCCCGAGCGACGTCTGGTCCCTCGGCGTCACCTTCTACGAGCTCTTCACGGGCCGCAAGCCGTTCGACCGGCCCGACATCAACGCGACGATCGAAGCGGTGGTGCACGCGGAAGCACGGCCGCTGCGGGAGATCGCGCCGAAGGTGCCCGAGGCCGTCGAACGGCTCGTGCTCCGGATGCTCCGGAAGCATCCCGCCGAGCGGCCCGCCGACGCGGGAGAGGTGGTGGCGGAGCTCGAGCCGATCATCGAGCGCCGGCGCGTCCGGAAGCTGCGCCTCGTGACGACCGCGGCCGCGCTCTTCGCCACGGCAGCGATCGCCTACGCCTTCCTTCGCCCGCCGGTCGCCCCGCCGCGCTCGGTGCCCGGCGCTCGCGTGGTGCTCCTGCCGCTCTCGACGGACACGAGCAGTTCCAGCTCGCGATACCTCGCCCTCGGGCTGCACGAGGCGATTTCGGCCCAGCTCTCCCGCTTCCCCGGTGTCGCCCTCATCAGCTGGACCTCGGCGCTGCCCGGCGAGAACACGCCCGCCATGCGCCGACGGCTCGCGCGCGCGCTGAGCGCGGTCGCGGTCATCGAGGGCGATGTGCCCGAGAGCGAGCTCGTGACGCTGCGGCTCCACGATGCGCGGGACGACCACCTGATCTGGACTCGCGAGCTCGACCTCTCGCGCGGCGTCTTTCCCGAGATCGGACGCTCCATCGCCCTCGAGATCGCTGCGGCGCTCGGCATCCGGCCACCGCCGCGCTCACCCGAGGTGCTGCGCCCCGGGACGTTCGCGACGGATCCCCGTACGGGGCACGTCTACGAAGCGGTGGCGGCGACGCTCAACTGGTACGATGCCGAAGAGGCTGCCGCCGCGCGCGAGCATAAGGGCATCCGCGGCCACCTCGCCACCATCACCTCGGCCGAGGAGAACGACTTCATTCAGCGGAGCCTGCCCGTCGCCACGGAGGGTCGGTACTGGATCGGCGGGTACCGGTCGGTGCGAGGCGGGACGACCGTCGAAGGCTGGCACTGGGTCACGAACGAGCCGTTCGCCTTCCACAACTGGGCCAACGGAGGGCCGAACGACTACTTCGGCGAGGACGGTGTCCAGTTCTGGGGCGATTCCGCGAAGTGGAACGACATCGATCGCGTGGCGGGATTCGAGCCGTTCGTGGGCGGGTTCCTGGTGGAGTATGATGGGACGAGTGAATGACCTGCCGGTCACCCGGATCGGGCAACCGACCATGAGCCGAATCCATCACCGCGCCGCGATCCTGCTGGGATTGGTGAGCGCGTCGGCGCCCCTGCAGTCGCAGCGCGTTGCGGCGGATGCCGCACTGCCTGGCCGTGTCGTCGAGGTTGCTGCGGGCGAATACGCCTTCCGCGCACCCGACACGATTCCGGCCGGACTCACGACGTTCCGGCTAAGGCAGGAAGGCCGGGTCACGGGCGGCACGCATCTCGGGCCGCGGGGCAGGGACTCGCTCGTCACCCACGCGGGAGACGCAACCGCGGGCTTCCACATGCTCTGGGTGGTGCGCCTCGACCCGGGGCGCACGGCGGCAGACCTGTTCGCCGCCGAGCGCGACCGGACGCCCATGCCCGGCCGGATCATCGGCGGACCCGGGTTCGCCTATCCACCGGGCACGACGAACGCCACGATGACGCTGGAGCCCGGCAACTACGTGCTTGCCTGCTTCGTGGAGCGGCACGCGAAGACAGGAACAGGTATCATCTGCTCAAGGGAATGTTCCGCCCGCTGACAGTGCTGCCGTCCGGCAGCGTGGCCGCGCCGTTGCCGCGACCCGACGTCATTCTGACGGTCGACTCCGCCGATCAGGTCACGTTCTCGACGCCGATCACGCGTGCGGGGCGCTGGCGCATGCTGGTGCGGAACCACTCGACGAAGCGCCTGGAGCTCGCGGTCGTGCGCGTGTTCCCGCATCATACCGCCGAAGAGGCGCTCGCCTGGCGGCGGAGGGATGGAAAGCCCCCGGTCTCGGAGCCGTGGGGAGGGCTCGCGGGAGTGGCACAGGGAGATTCGCTGCTCACGACGATCACCTTCGTTCCCGGCACCTACATCGCGCATGGCGCGACGATCGAGGTCGGAGAATAGAACCTGAGGTGTCACCCCGGAGCGAAGCGACGGCGGCCTGGCCGTAGGGCGTTCTTACC
>JAICNA010000248.1 GCA_025928955.1 Gemmatimonadales bacterium
GCCAAGTGCGGCTCGCGCTACGAGGCGGCCGAAGAGGACGCCCGGAAGCAGGCCTGATCCGATGACGCTGCTCGGCAATTTCGCGCTCTGGACCGCATTCCTCCTCGGGCTCTGGGGCGCCGTCATCGGATTCTCCGGCCGGTGGCGCGGCCGCCCCGAGCTCGAGGCCACGGTCACCCGATCGACCTACGCCGTCTTCCTCGCGCTCGCCGTCGCGTCGCTCGCCCTCTGGAAGGGCCTCCTCACCCACGACTTCAACATCCAGTACGTCTGGGCCTACACCTCCCGGAACCTCCCGACCTACTTCACCGTCGCCGCCTTCTGGGCCGGCCAGAAGGGCTCGCTGCTCTTCTGGGCGGTGGTGCTCTCGCTCTTCGCGGCGCTGGCGCAGCTGCTGACGTCCAACCGCCATCGCCCGCTGCTGCCGTACGTCGCGGCGGTGACGCAGTCGGTCGCGGTCTTCTTCATCGCCGTGATGCTCTTCGCCGAGAACCCCTTCGAGCGGATGGCGTTCACGCCGCTCGATGGGCGCGGGCTCAATCCGCAGCTCCAGAACGTCGGCATGGTCGTCCATCCGCCGATGCTCTACCTCGGCTACATCAGCATCACGATCCCGTTCGCGTTCGCGGTGGCGGCGCTCATGTCGCGCCGGCTCGATACCGGCTGGATCCACGCGATCCGCAAGTGGACGATCGTCTCCTGGCTCTTCCTCTCGATCGGCATCACCCTCGGCATGTGGTGGGCGTACGTGGAGCTCGGGTGGGGTGGCTACTGGGCGTGGGACCCGGTGGAGAACGCGAGCTTCCTCCCGTGGCTCACGATGACGGCGTTCCTGCACTCCGTCATGATCCAGGAGAAGCGGGGGATGCTCAAGCGCTGGAACGTGGCGCTCGTCATCGGCACGTTCATGCTCAGCATCTTCGGGACGTTCATCACGCGCTCGGGCGTGATCGCGAGCGTGCACAGCTTCGCGCAGTCCGAGGTCGGCTACTTCTTCCTCGCGTTCCTGGTGGCCGCGGGGGCGTTCGCCTTCACGCTGCTCTACACCCGCTGGCCGGAGCTCGAGGCGGACGTCGAGCTCGAGTCGATGGTGAGCCGGGAGTCGGCGTTCCTCTTCAATAACCTCGCGCTCGTCGGCATCGCCTTCTCGGTGCTCTGGGGAACGCTGTTCCCGATCCTCTCCGAGCTCGTGCGCGGCACGAAGATCACGGTCGGCCCCCCGTTCTTCAATCGGGTGAACATCCCGCTCGGCCTCTTCCTCCTTGGACTCACCGGCGTCGGACCGCTTATCGCCTGGCGCAAGGCGAGCCCGGCCAACCTGCGGCGCCAGTTCGCCATCCCCGTGGCGTTCGGCGTGCTCTCGCTCTTCTCCGTCTGGATGGCGGGTGCGCGCAACTTCTACGCGCTGGTGGCGCTCGGCCTCGCGGGCTTCGTGACGGCCGCGATCGTGCAGGAGTTCTGGCGTGGGGTGCGCGCGCGCGGCCGGATGCACGCGGAATCGCCCCCCGTGGCGCTGCTGCACCTCGTTTCGCGGAACCGCCGGCGCTACGGCGGGTACATCGTGCATATCGCGATCGTGGTGTACTTCGTCGCCTTTGCGGGGATGGCGTTCAAGAAGGACACCGAGGCGACGCTCGCGCCGGGTGA
>JAICNA010000080.1 GCA_025928955.1 Gemmatimonadales bacterium
GCGAAGTCACTGGCCGTCCGCACGATCTGGGCGGCCGGCCGCGCATGCAGCCCGAGCGGATTGACGATCAGCACGTCGCGCTCGCTCATCGCATCACGAGGCGGAAGAGGAGCGCCGCGGCGAGCGCGGAGAGCGCAAATCGCGGCGCGGCGTACATCGGCCCGGCCAGGCGCGCGGCGATGACGCCGCCCGCGGCGAGCGCCAGCGCGCCGGCGACGCCGCTCCGGCTGAATGGCGCGAGATACCAGACGGCGACGAGCGGCACCGCGACGCCGATCGCGAGCCCTGCCCCGATGCCGGCCAGGTGCGCCGCGCGCGGAAGCCAGGACTGGCGGATCGCCGCGCCGACCGACGTGCCCGACTCGAGGCCGGTCCGGAGCGCCCACCAGGCCACCCACGCCCGGAAGACGTTGAACACGAGAATGAAGGCGGCGACGGCCAGCGGGCCGGCGCCCAGCGTCACCACCGCGACCGTCGCCGCGACCGAGGCGGGTACTGCGCCGGCCCAGAACAGCTGATCCCCCAGCGCGCCCAGGGGACTGCACAGCGCCGTCCGGAGGCGCGAAATGTGTGCGCCCGGGGCGCCATCGTATTCGCCCCGTACGGCGGCGCCGAGCGCGAGCCCGGCGAGATACGGATGCGAGTTGAAGAATTCCGCCGACCGCGCCACCGCCTCCCGGTGGCGCGGGGGATTGCTTCGCGCCAGGTCCGCGAGCAGCGGCTCCGCCGCGTACCCCATGCCGAGGCCGAGCATGCGCTCGTAGTTCCAGGCGCCCTGGATCGCGTAGAGCCGACGAAGCGCGGCGAGGCGGCTCATGCGATGCCGAGCAGCAGGGCGGTGCCCGCCGCCCCGGCCACGAACCACCGCATCCGCGCGCCGCGACCCGCGCTCCGGAGCGCGCCGCCGATCACGGCCGCGAGGCCGCAGCCGATGGCCACGAGCGTGAGCGTATGCTCCGTGCCGGGATCGAGCGCCAGCCACCGCGCGGCGGCCTCGGCCAGGCCGAGCGCGATGAGCGTAAGGCCGGCGCTGCGCACCGCGTCGCGGCCGATCGAGCGATACTGCAGTCCGCGAATCGCCGCGCTCCGCCCTGCGGCGAGGTCATCCGTCCGCATGTTCAGGTCGCGCACGACGCGATGGCGAACCCATTGCAGGCTGGCGCCCCCCAGCAGTCCCACGGCGAGCCCGATGGCGCAGGCAATTCCCAGGGCCTCCTCCCATGCGGGCACCACCGACGCATACGCGACGGCCCCGACCGTGGCCGGACCGTAATCCGGATACCACGATGCACCGACCGGCAGCACGTCGAGCGCGAAGAGCTCGAGCAGCACGCCCACCCGGAGGCCCGCCTCCACGTCGCCAAGGATGGCGCCGGCGACGGTGCCCACGACGATCGGCCGCGCGAGCATCGCCTGCGGGACGCTGACGAGATCCACGCCGACGACAATGCCCCAGGCGAGGAGCAGCAGCCACGTGGCCGGCTCGAGGCTCATCGCAGGGCGTCCACGCCGATGCGCGGCGCCGTCGGAACGTCCTGCGCCACGATCTCCGCGCCGTCCGCCGCCAGCCGGCGAAGGAAGGCGAGCTCGCCGTCGGTGAGATAGAGGTACGGCAGCCGCTCGCTGCGGCCGGGCTGATGGTGGATTCCGCCCAGGTTGATCCGATGCACGGCATCGTGGTCCGCGGCGTGGAGCGACGCCATTTCCTCGATTCCGCCGGTGAGGAGCGCGGTGCGGCGGCGGTCGGCGTGCCAGGCACCCAGCTGGGGCGCCGCCGCCTCGACGGTGGCGAACACGACGTCGATCGAATCCGGCACGGCCATCCGGTACAGTTCCTGTTCCCACTCGTTCGCCGCGACTTCGTCGTCCACCAGGACGATCCGCTCGAGTCCGAGGGGTCTGCCCCACCCCAGCACCACCTGCCCGTGAATGAGGCGGTCGTCCACGCGGCAGAGCAGCAGCGGCATCAGGGGACCTTGATCGCGCTGCCGCCGCTGTTCGCCGCATGCGCCGCGGCCTCCGCGGGCGGCAAGGTCCGATGGAAGAGAAAATCGACCAGCATCGCCAGGTTGACGCCGGTGACGATGCGGACATCGTCCCGATCGCGCAGCCGGCGGAGCACGGCGAGAAGGCATGACCCGGCCGCGAGGTCCACGAAGACCACGGCGGCTCCTTCCCCCACCGCAGCCGCCACGCGCGCCTCGAGCGCGCCGCGGTCGCACCCGGTATTGGAGACCGGCACGAGCACGCCGCGCAGGCCGCTGATCTCCTCCGCAGCCTCGACCAGCGCCTGCGCGACGCTGCCGTGGCCCACCACGACGCCGCGGAGCTCACTCATAGTCGTTCTGCAGGTATTCGCGGAGCCCGCGCTGTTCCTTCATGCGCCGGATGAGTCGCTCGTTGAAGGCGGCCGCGACGTCCACGCCCGAATAGCGGAGGAGATGCATCATCGCGACGACCTCGGAAATGACGGTGATGTTCTTGCCCGGATTGAGCGCGACCACGACCCGGGGCACGCTGACGCCGAGGATGTCGGTCTCCTGCCGGCTCAGCCCGCTGCGGTCGGCATCCTTGGCGGTCTCCCAGTCCTCGAGCTGCACCACCACCTCGATGCGCTTCTGCTGCCGGACCGATCGCACCCCGAAGAGCGCCGGGATGTCCACGAGGCCGATGCCACGGATCTCCATGTGATGGCCGGCCAGCTCGTGGCCCTGCCCGATCAGGACGTCGGACCGGCGGCGCGTCACCTGCACGACGTCGTCGGCCACCAGCCGGTGGCCACGCTCGACGAGGTCGAGCACGCATTCGCTCTTGCCGATTCCCGAGCGGCCGATGAAGAGGAGGCCCACGCCGTAGACGTCGGCGAGCGAGCCGTGCAGCGTCGTGCGCGGCGCGAAGGCGTCCTCGATGATCGGCTTGATGGTCCGGTAGAACTCCGCCGTCTTGAGGCGCGACCGGAGGACGGGCACGGCGCGCGCTCCGGCGAGCTCCAGCATCTCGGGCGGCACCTCCTGCCCCTTCGTGACGAAGATGCAGGGCAGCTCGAATCCGAAGAACGCCTCGAGCGTGCGCCGGCGGTCCGCCGGGGACAGCGTGCCGAGGTAGGTGATCTCGGTCTCGCCGAAGACGTGCAGCCGGTCGGGGGCGAAGCGATCCGTGAACCCCGCGAGGGCCAGGCCGGGACTCGCGATCTCCGACTCAGGCAGCGGACGGTCGAGCCCGAGGTCTCCGGTCAGCGTCTCCAGCTGAAGCGGGTTCCCGCGCCGTGCGAGGAAATCGCGGAGACGAAGCATCAGCCCTGCGAGGCGTCCGCGGGAAGGTGGCGCGCCGCCTTGTAGCGGCCGGAGGCGCGCGTCACCTGGCGCTTCATCCGCTCCTCCGCGCGATCGAGCGCGGTCCGGTGGTCCGGTCCGTCGCCGCTCGCGACGAGGACGTCACCGTTCGCCACGTGCAGGCGCACCTCCGCGGTCGCCGCCGTCCCCTCCACGTCGAACACGATGGTCGCCTCGACTTCGCGCGGCGCAAGCGCCTCGAGGCGCTCGACGAGGGTGCTCGCGCGCTCCCGGAGCGTATCGGAAATCTCGCAGTGACGGGCCGTGATGATCGTCTCCATGCGCTGCCTCCCGCTCAGCCGCAGGCCGAGCCGTTGATGATGTCCTGCAGGTGCCGCTCGGTCTCTCTCGCGGCCTGGTCCCAGGTGAGCGTTTCCGCGAACGTGCGCGCCGCCACGCCAAGCCGCGCCACCAGCGCGGGATCGCCCGCCAGCTCGAGCATCCGCGCGGCGAGCGCAGTCTCGTCGCCGTGCGGGACGAGGTAGCCGGTTTCGCCGTGCCGGACGGAGTCCTGCAGGCCCGGGCTGTCCGACGCGAGCGACGGCGTCCCGCAGGCAGCCGCCTCCACCACCGTAATACCCCACCCTTCCTTCGGAGAAGGGAATATGTTGGCCGTCGTGGACCGCAACAAATCGAGCTTCTGCGCTTCGGTCACGAATCCGTGGAAGGTGACCGCGTGGCCGATCCCCAGCTCGGCGACGAGCCGCTCGAGCTCCGCCCGCGTGTCCCCGCTTCCCGCCACATCGAATCGGATGTCCGGGCGCTGCGCCAGCGCCCGGGCAAAGGCGCGGATCGCGATGTCCACGCCCTTGTAGCGCCGCAGGCGGCCGATGTAGAGGAACGCCGGGGGTGCCGCTCGACGGACGCCCGGATCCGGCCGGAAGCGCCCGGCATCCACGCCGGGATGGATCACCCGGATGCACTCCGGCCGCACCCCGCGTGCCACGAGATCGTCCCGCGTGCTCTCGCTGATCGCATGAAACCCTGCGCGACGGTAGGCCGTCGCGAGGGGTCGCTCGGCGAGCCAGACCGCCGCGGCCATCGGCCACGGCGCCTCGTTGAACGCGGTCCCGCCGAACAGGTGCGGCACGATCGCGCACATCGGCCGGTCGGTGAGGCCCGCCGTGAAGAGCGGCACCTTGTTGATGTCCTCGACGAGGATGTCGGGCGCCTCCTCCGCGAGGGCGCGGCGCACCGCCCCCCGCCCGCGCAGGGCAAAACCGTAGCGCGTGCTCACCCGCGTCACATCGATCCCGTCCACCACCGCGCGTGCGGGCCCACCCTTCCATCCCGAGCAGACCATGCGCACCGAGTGCCCCCACGCCGCCAGCCGGCTGAAGAGCTCGAAGACGTGAATCTCGGCTCCCCCGCCCTGCGGATTGGCGCGATCGAGCCAGTTGACGAGCAGGATCTTCACGCGCGGTCCGGCGCGCTCAGAGCCGGCCGAGCGAGCGCGCGACGCGGTCGAGCACGCCGTTCACGAACGCCGGTGCGCGAGCGCCGCCGAACCAGTGCGCCAGGCGGACGGCCTCGTCGATCACGACGCGCGGCGGAACCGACTCGTCACCAAGCTCCTCGATCGCGATGCGCAGGATGTTCCGCTCGACCACGGCGATGCGGCTCATGCGCCAGTTCTCCGCCGCTTCCGCGGCGACGCGGTCGATCTCGCGCACCCGCGCCACAACCCGCTCCGCGAGCGCTTCGGCGAAATCCAGGACCCGCGGCTCGGGCCCGGTGAGCCGCGCCACGCCACCGGCGATCTCGTGGATCGGCAGCTCGCCGGTGAGCTCCCAGGCGTAGAGCAGCTGGAGGGCACGCGCTCGCCCGCGTGTCTCCGTCCTAAGCATGCATCCCGCGAATCTGATGCAGGATGTCGGCGGTGAGCAGGGCGGCCTCGGCGGCTTCCCGCCCCTTGTTCCCGGCATTGCCGCCCGCCCGGTCCGCCGCCTGCTCCATCGTATCCACCGTGAGCACCCCGAATCCGACGGGAAGGGCGTGCCGCACCGCCACGGCGTTGAGGCCTCGTGCCGCCTCGGCGGCGACATACTCGAAGTGCGGCGTGTCCCCCCGGATCACCGCCCCGAGCGCAACGAGGCAGGCGTACCGGCCCGTCGCCGCGCAGCACGAGGCGACGGCCGGAAGCTCGAACGCGCCCGGCACCCAGACGACGTCGATCTGCGCTTCGGAGATCCCGGCTTCGGAGCAGACCTCGCGGGCGCCCTCGAGGAGCCGCCGGGTCACGAGCTCGTTGTACCGGCTGACGAGGATTCCCACCCGCCCGTAGGGACGAAGGCGGCCAGTGAGTTCGTGCACGAGGGTCAGAAACCGAGAAGGTGGCCGAGCTTGTCGCGCTTGGCGCCGAGGTAGATGCGGTTCTCGTCGGTCTGGCTGGCGATGAGCGGCACGCGTTCCACGATCTCGAGGCCGTAGCCCTCGAGGCCGACCAGCTTGCGCGGGTTGTTCGTGAGCACCCGGATCGAGGACAGACCGAGGTCGCGCAGGATTTGCGCCCCGATACCGTAGTTGCGGAGGTCGGGAGCGAAACCGAGATGCTGGTTGGCCTGCACCGTGTCCGCGCCGGAATCCTGGAGGGCGTAGGCCCGCAGCTTGTTGAGGAGGCCGATCCCGCGCCCTTCCTGGTCCAGATAGACGATCACGCCGCGCCCCTCCTCCGCGATGCAGCGCATGGCGGCGTGGAGCTGGAAGCCGCAATCGCACCGCTGGGAGGCGAAGACGTCGCCGGTCAGGCACTTGGAGTGCATGCGGACCATGACGTTGCGCCGGTCGGCCACGTCACCCTTCACCAGGGCGACATGCTCCGCGCCGTCCACGTCGTTCCGGTATCCGATGATCCGGAATTCGCCGAACTCGGTGGGCAGCCGCGCCTCGGCGACGCGGTGAACGAGCTGCTCCTTCGTGAGGCGGTACGCCACCAGCTGCGCGACGGTGATGAACGTCAGGCCGTGCTGCTCGGCGATCACCGACAGCTCGGGCCGGCGCGCCATCGATCCATCGGCGTTGAGGATCTCGCAGATGACGCCGGCGGGGTTGAGGCCGGCGAGGCGCGCGAGGTCGACGCTCGCCTCGGTCTGGCCGACCCGCTGAAGCACGCCGCCCGGGCGCGCGCGCAACGGGAAGATGTGACCCGGCCGCCGGAGGTCCGTCGGCACCGTCTGGGCGTTGATCGCGACATGGATGGTCTTGGCGCGGTCGCTCGCCGATATGCCGGTGGTGACGCCGAACCGGCGCTCGGCGTCGATGCTGATCGTGAACGCAGTGCCGAGCTCTTCGGTGTTCCGCTGCGACATCTGCGGCAGCCCGAGCTGGTCGCATCGCTCGCCCGTCAGCGCCAGGCAGATGAGTCCCCGGCCGTGGACCGTCATGAAATTGATCATTTCGGGCGTGACGAGCTCGGCCGCGCAGACGAGGTCGCCCTCGTTCTCGCGGTCCTCGTCGTCCGCCACGATGATGATCCTGCCGTTCCGCAGGTCCTCGATCGCCTGGTCGATCGTTCCGAAAGTCATCGTCCGGTCAGCGCCTTCACGTACTTGCCGATGGTGTCGCCCTCGAGGTGAACACGGTGGCCGGGGCGGCGGGAGCCGAGCGTCGTATGCTGTAAGGTAAACGGGATGAGCGATACCTGAACGACCTCGGGCCCGGGCAGCGCGTTCACGGTGAGACTCACCCCGTCCACCGTGATCGAGCCGAGGAGAATCGTCACTTCGGCCACTGCCGGCGGGACCCGGATGTCGAGCAGCCGCGCATCGGCTTCATCGCGAAGCGCCTCGATGATGCCCACGCCATCCACGTGCCCCTGGACCAGATGCCCGCCGAGCCGGTCGCCGGCGCGCAGGGCGCGCTCGAGGTTCACCTCGTCGCCCGGGGCCAGGTCACCGAACCGCGTCCGGGCGAGCGACGTGTGTACGACGTGCACGGTAAAGGCGGCCCCGTCCGTGGCTACGACGGTGAGACAGGCGCCGTCCACCGCGATGCTCTCTCCCGGCTCGAGGTCCGCAAAGGTCGCCTCGATCGTCAGGTCGAGCCCGCCATCCGCCGGGCGGTTCGATATCACGCGTCCGACCGCCGTCACGATTCCGGTGAACATGGCTCCCGATCGAGAACGAGGAGCGAGTCTGCGCCGAGCGCCCGTCGCTCGACGACCGTCCACCGCTCGACGGAGGCGAGCGGTGTCGAGGCAAGACCCGCGAACGCGGGAATCCCGGTTTCGCCCAGGAGGAGCGGGCTCTGGATCCAGTGCAGGCGGTCGACTGCGCCGGCATCCAGGAGCGCTGCCGCGAGACGCCCGCCACCCTCGACCAGGAGCGACCCGATCCCGAGATGCTCGAGTGCGCCCAGCGCGGCGGCCAGGTCCTCGGCGGGCTCGAGCTCGACGCCGAGCGCGGTGAGTGCCTTTCCGAGTTGTACCCGGTCGGGACTCGCGAAGACGATGGTGCGATGGTCGCGCGCCGTGCGCGCCAGGACGCTCGTCGGCGATAGCTGGAGCGAGCGATCGAAGATCACGCGCGCCGGCGCCACTCGCGGCTCCACCGCGCCGCGCACCGTCAGCGACGCGTCATCCACCGCCGCGGTGCGGCCGCCCACACCGATCGCGTCGAAGCCGGCGCGCAGCCAGTGCACATAGTCACGTGCCTCGGGGCCGGAGATCCAGCGCGAGCGGCCCTCGGAATCCGCGATCCTCGCATCGATGGACGTCGCGAGCTTGAGCGCGACGTACGGTCTGCCGGCCCCGCGGAACCGATGCAGGAACGCGGCGTTCTGCATCTCCGCGCGCTCGGCACCGACCCCATGCTCGACGTCGATCCCGCTGGCGCGGAGCCGGTCGGCTCCGCCGCTTGCCAGCGGATTGGGGTCGGCGATGGCGTACACCACCCGCCGGACTCCGGCGGCAATGAGGGCATCGGCGCACGGGGGCTGCTTGCCGACGTGCGCGCACGGTTCGAGCGTGACGACCGCCGTCGCGCCGCGTGCGGCCTCGCCCGCGGTGGAAAGTGCCGCCGCTTCGGCGTGCGGTCCGCCGAACTCGGCGTGAAACCCTTCCCCGACGACGCGGCCGTCGCGAAGGAGCACGGCACCGACGAGCGGGTTCGGATGAACGCGCCCCCAGCCTCGCCATGCGAGACCGAGGGCACGGTCCATCGCCTGGGCTTCGTCCAAGTCAGATTCCCACGCGGAGTCCGACACTGTAGAAGGTCGTCCCCGCCGTATCGTCGAATCCGGTGAAGTCCGTCGTGAGGCCCTGATCCTTCCCCCACTGCCTGCCGATCTCGCCGACGAGTTTGACCAGCCCGAAGTCGGCACCTGCGTTCACGAAGTAGAGCATGCGGCTCTGCCTCAGGTCGAGCGCGATCGCCGGCTGCCCGGCGATGCCCGCGTCGTAGCGCGCGGTCGCATCTCCGCCATACCGGCTCCAGCCAAGACCACCCGCGACCGCGAGCACCGCGAACTTCTTCCCTGCCGTCAGGCGGAGGTTCGAGGACGTGATCCGTACGTCCGCGGCGACGTCGTCGCCGCCCGCGAGATCACCGAAGCCGATGCGCGGGATGCTGCGGTACATATAGCTCACCGACACGCCGGGGAGCGCTCCATCACCGGCGAGTACCCCGATTCGCACCCCCACCCCGGTGCCGAGCGAGACGGGCCCGATGCTCGGCGCGTCGGGATCGACGCGGATCTCTTCACTCACGTCCTCGTTGGGAACGAGCTGCAGCGCGGCGAGGAGATCGACCGCGAGGAGCCCGCCCCGAAGCCCGCGAAAGAGGCCGGCGTGGCCCTCGATGAGCGGGGCCGGCGCCAGGAGCTCGTCGTCCTGCGGGACCGGGCCGCCCGACTGGGCGTTCGAGAGGTCGGGAACGCTGACATGGACCAGGTTCGTGCGGAGCGTGATGGAGAAGCTGCCGAGACGGCCCGAGGCAGCCCCGGAGCCGAGCACCGGATTGCCGCCACTGATCGCAAGGCCGACGAGCGGGTGGTACGCGCGGGCGAGGTCCACCGCGACATTGCAGGTCGCGCGCGCACCCTCGAGCGTGGTGACGCCGGCGCATTCGGGATTCTGCGCGACAGCCGGACGGGCGAGCGCGGCGAGTGCCACAGTGCAGGCAACGATGGAAGCGGATCGCATGTCGGGCTCCGGCTAGCGGGCGAATCCGGCCGTCCGGTCTCCCCGGCCGATCTCGCCCATGATCCAGGTGGCGACCCCGTCCCGCGCGGCGGCATCCCGCGCCGCCTCGACCGCGCCCGGCGGCAGGACGGTGACCAGGCCCACCCCCAGGTTGAAGACATCGCGCATCTCGTCAGTGGTGATTCCCCCCGCGTCCTGCAGCACGCGGAAGAGCGGCGGCAGCTCCCAGGCGCGCGGATCGATCGTTGCCGCCGTGCCGGGGGGGAGGATCCGCGCGAGGTTGCCCGCGATTCCACCCCCCGTGATGTGCGCGAGCCCGTGCAGCGATGGGAGGACCGGCTCCACCGCGCGTACGTAGCTCCGGTGCACGGCGAGCAAGGCATCGGCAACGCTCGTCCCGGTTTCCGGCAGCACGGCGTCGAGTGAGAGCCGCATGCGATCGAAGAGGACGCTCCGCGCGAGCGTGTACCCGTTCGTGTGAAGACCCGTGGACGCGTAGCCGAGGAGCACGTCGCCCGGGGCGATCCGGTCGCCGTGGATGGCCTCGTCCTCCTCCACGACGCCGATGATCGTCCCGGCGAGATCGAAGTGCCCCGGCTGGTAGAGCCCGGGCATCTGCGCGGTCTCGCCGCCCGCGAGGGCCATCCCGTGCGCGCGGCAGCCACGCGCCACCCCGTCCACGATCCCGGCCAGCTCCTCCACCCCGAGCGCCGCGCCGGCGATGTAATCCATGAAGGCGATGCCGCGCGCGCCGTGGACGAGGATGTCGTTGACGCTGTGGTTGACCAGATCCTCGCCGACGGACTCGTACCGCGCGGCCTGCAGCGCGACGAGCACCTTGGTGCCCACCCCATCGGTGCTCATCACGAGCACCGGCTTCCGCATCCCCGCCGGCACCCGCACCATCCCGCCGAACGCGCCGACTTCCCCCAGTGAGAGCGCGGTCCGCGTGCCAGCCACGGCGCGCGCGATGCGCGCCTTCGCCGCGTCCGCCTGCGCGAGGTCGACCCCGGCTGCGGCGTACTGGGCGTCGGTCATGCGATCGGCTCCGCCATGTCCACGTGCGTGAGCATCCGGAAGGCATGCGCGCGCCGCTCGACGTCGGCGAGCGTGAGCGCGTCGAAGCCGCGGATGCCGAACTGTGCCACCGCGAAGGAGCCCATCGTGGCGCCGTAGATCATCGCGCGCCGCAGGTTCTCCTCGGTCGTGGAGCCGGTGCGCGCCAGGTAGCCCATGAAGCCGCCGGCGAACGCATCCCCCGCGCCGGTCGGGTCGAAGACCTCTTCCAGCGGGAACGCGGGAGCATAGAAGGTGCGCTCCCGGTCCATCATCAGCGCGCCGTATTCGCCCTGCTTGATCACGAGACGCTTCGGCCCGTGCCGGAGGATCCACTGCCCGGCGCGGTGGATGTTCCAGTCGCCGGAGAGCTCCCGGGCCTCACCGTCATTGACCATCAGAAGATCCACCCGGGACAGGAGGTCCATGAGCGTGCTCTTCTTGCTCTGGATCCAGTAGTTCATCGTATCGCAGGCCACGAGCTTCGGCTTCCGCACCTGCGCGAGCACGCCGAGCTGCAGCTCGGGATCGATGTTGCCGAGGAAGAGGAATTCCGCGTCGCGCGCGGAGGGGGGGAGCTTGGGCTCGAACGCGGCGAAGACACCGAGACGCGTCTCGAGCGTTTCCCGGCTCTGCAGGTCGTACGAATACTTCCCCTTCCAGCGGAAGCTCTCACCGGATGCCCGCTCGACGCCGCTCCAGTCGATCCCCCGCGGCGCAAGGCGCTCGAGCTCGTCCACCGGATAATCATCGCCCACCACGCCCACCACCTGCACCGGGTGCAGCATCGCTCCCGCGACGCTGAAATACACGGCGGACCCGCCCAGCGCATCCGCGGTCTCGCCGAACGGCGTGAAGATCGAGTCGAGCGCGACACTGCCGACGACGAGGAGGCTCATCCGGTCACATCCGGTCGGGGGCGGTGAGGCCGAGGATCGAAAGGCCGTTCGCGAGGACGATCCGCGCGGCGCGGGCAAGCAGGAGTCGCGAACGCTCGATCTCCGGCGCTTCGCCGACCGTCCGGGTGTGGTGGTACCACCCATGCACCACGGCGGCGAGCTCTTCGAGGAAGACGCAGATGCGATGCGGCTCGTGCTCCCGCGCCGCCTTCTCCACGACCTCCGGAAACGTCGCCAGCTTCTTGAGGAGCTCGGTATCCTGCGGCGCCGGGAGCGCGGCCGGATCGAGGGTGCCCTCGACCGACTCCGGCTCGACACCCGCGGTCCGGAAGATGCCGCTCAGCCGCGCGTGCGCCATCTGGACGTAGAACACGGGGTTTTCGTCGGTCTGCTTCCGCGCCAGGTCCACGTCGAAGACGAGCTGCGAATCGCCCCGCCGCATGAGGAAGAAGTAGCGCGCCGCGTCCACGCCGACCTCCTCGACGAGATCGCGCAGCGTCACGAATTCGCCGGAGCGCTTCGACATCCGGACTTCCTCGCCGCCGCGAACCACCTTGACGAGCTGCACCACCGTGACGGAGAAGAACTCGGGGGCGTAGCCGAGCGCCAGGAGGGCGGCGCGCACCCGGCCGATGTAGCCGTGGTGATCGGCGCCCCACACGTCGATCACGCGATCGAAGCCGCGCTCGTGCTTGTCGATGTGGTAGGCGATGTCGGGCGTGAAGTAGGTGAGCGAGCCATCCCGCTTGCGAAGCACGCGGTCCTTGTCGTCACCGAAGTCCGTGGTGCGGAGAAAGAGCGCCCCGTCCTGTTCGTACGTCAGGTTGCGCTCGCCGAGCAGCTCGAGCGCGTGCTCGACCCGGCCGCGGTCGTAGATCGACTGCTCCGACGTGAGCACGTCGAACGTCACCCCGAACGTGCGGAGGTCCTCGTCCTGCTCGGCCCGCTGCAGCGCGAGGCCGTGGGCGCGAGCGCGCTCGAGCCCCTGCTCTGCCGGCAGGTCCGCGAAGGCGCTGCCCTCCCGCTCGAGCACCGCCGCGGCGTTCTCCCGGAGATATTCCCCGTGATAGCCGCCTTCGGGAATCGCCGCGTCGCGCCCGGCCGCCTGCTGCACGCGCGCCCACAGGCTCTGCGCGAGGCGCTCGATCTGGACGCCGGCATCGTTGATGTAGAACTCGCGCGTCACCCGGTGCCCGGCCCATTCGAGGAGCGAGGCGATGGCATCTCCGAGCGCCGCGCCCCGACCGTGGCCCACGTGGAGCGGTCCGGTCGGATTCGCCGAAACGAATTCGACGTTGATCCGGAGCGGCTCCGGAGCGGTCGACCGCCCGTACGCCGCACCCTCGGCGAGCATCCGGGCATGCGCCGCCACGAGCTGATCTTCGGCGAGCCAGAAGTTGATGAAGCCGGGACCGGCAATTTCGGTCCGCGCGACGAGGCCGGACGGCGTATCGAGCACGCCGAGCAGTTGCTCGGCCACCTTCCGCGGGTTGGCCTTCTGCAGGCGGGCGAGCACCATCGCGAGATTCGTCGCGATGTCACCGTGGCCCGCATCACGCGGCCGCTCGAGGACGAAGTCGATGCCGCCGTGCCCGAGGCGCTCGGCCGCGGCCGCAAGCGAGCGCCGGAGGGCGTCGTTCACTCCGCGGCCTTCCGGGCCGGAGCGCTTTCCTTTGCCGCGGGCTTCGCCTCCGCGGGCTTCGCCTCGCTCTTGGCGGTCGTCTCGGCGGCCGGCTTCTCCGCCTGCTCCTTGCGGGGGCCCTTCCCGTCCTTGCCGTAATCGGTGATGTAGAAGCCGCTCCCCTTGA
>JAICNA010000071.1 GCA_025928955.1 Gemmatimonadales bacterium
CCGTGGCGATTCGCTCACGCTCGAGCGGTACGGCCCCGCGCGCGCCACCGAAACTGGTCGAGAGCCGCAGCGCCACTTCCGCGCCTGCGCGCCGCCGCGGCTGCATTTCGCGATACCGGGTCTCGATGCCGACCGAGAAGAACTGCGTCGGCACGAGCTCGTATCCCACGCCGGCCGACCAGGAGCGCCACCAGCTCTCGGCGCTGCCGGTCCCGATGCCCCCGCCCATGCCCCCGACGACATACACGCCCGCGCGCCCGCCGCGAAACAGGCTCGCGTCGAGCGCGGCGCCGAACAGCCGCTCGGATGCCGCCGGCCCTCGAAGAAACGTTCCGCCGAGCTGGGCGTCGAGCGGGCCGGGAAGGGGGTAGTTCCACGCGAGGTTGTAGGCGGTCCAGCCGCCGTCGTCGAAGAGCCGGCCCATCCGCAGCGTGAGGCCCTGAGCCGAGAGCGGCATCGGGAGCGCGGCCAGCGAGCCTGCAGCGAGGACGGCGAGCGCCCGCATGATCAACGGACCGGAGTCGGCTGGCCGGTCCGCATGTCGATGCGGTACCGATCGCCCGGAGCGCAGTTTCGGAACACTCTGGCCTCCAGCGTGGAATCGTCGATGACCGTCGGAGCGTCGCGGGTGTAGAGGAGCGGGACACGGACTGCGGGAGCGCCATCACGCCGGATTTCAAGCGCGCGCTCGAGGCACCGTTCTCCCTCGGGACTCGCTGCTTCCCTGCTCAAAGTATGCCAGATCGAGGCCCCCGGGACCTCGAGGACGAGCGAGTCGGCTGGAGCCGGCGCTTCCGGCGATCCCGCCGCGGCTGGGGCGGCCTCCGGCGCCGGTTCGCCCTGGCACGCGCTGGACACAAGGAGCGCGACGCCCCGCATCCAGCGCAACTTCATGCAGTCTGCTCGAGCGGCTCGGCCATCTCGGGCTCCGCCCGATGGCCGATCAGGGCAGCCGCCTCGTCGCGGAAGAGTCGCGCCACCTCGGGGGCCGCGAAGCGGCGGCGCACCTCCGGATTGCCCCAGCGCTCCGAGTGGCCGGCGCGCCGCTGGCGAAGCAGATCGATGAAGCGGGCCAGCTGCTCGGCGATCCGGACCGGATCGGAAGGATCTGCGAACAGGCCGCCGAGCTCCCCGATGAGCGTCGCCGCGGGCCCGGCGGGCGCAATGCCGTAGATGGGCCGCTCGACGCCGATGTACTCGATCAGCTTCGAGGGGAGGAAGATGCTGCGCGTCGTCGATGGCCCGTCGATGAGCAGGAGCCCGTCCGCCGCACTCATCAACTCGAGGCTCTCACGATGCGAGACATGCGGGCGCGTGCGGACGAGGCCCGGCCGCAACTCTCCGATTCCGGCGGCCTGGAAGGTGCCTGGCCCTGCCCCGCCGATGATCTCCACCCGCAGCGAGTCGAGCGTCCCGGGTGACATGTCCTCCAACGTGCGCAGCGCCTGGAAGAGCGGTTTCGGCGTGCGCGGGCCGTAGAACTCTCCAATGTGGCGCAGCACGATCGTGTCGGGCTCGAGCGACGCGCGATCGGTGAAATCCGGGTTGAAGGCGGCCGGAAGGATGAAGGCCTTGCGCCGCACGGAGTCGGGGTAGCGCCGGAGGACGAACTCCGCGCACTCCTCCGACGGGAATGCGAGTCGATCGGCGGTGCGCACCACGGCGCTTTCGAACTGCGCATTCACCGCGCGGTCGAGCGGGTGCTGGCGGTGATAGGGATTGTCCACCCACGGGTCGCTGAAATGCGCGATCCAGGGCGTCGAGAACTTCCGGGCAATCGCGAGCCCGATCAGATGATCGGTCATCGGATTGCCGAACGTCACGAGGAGGTCGGGTGCGCGCGCCGCGCGCTGCCACCACTCGCCGATGGCCTGCAAGGCGGGGCGGCGCCAGATGGCATACTGGTCCGGAACGCGATTCCAGATCGGGAGGTTGAGGCGGTCGGCGCCCGCGCTCACGTAGCGCCGCCATCCCGGGCGCGGCAGCGGCACCTGGATGCGGGTGGCGATCCGGTCCACGGCGTCGGGCTCGATCGTCGGATCGAATCGGGCGCGATTGTCCTTGCCGTGGACGAGGATCGTCTCGACGCCCTGCAGATGCCGGAGGAGCCTCGCAACCTGGATCGAACGTGGAGCCGCTTCGGGTGGGAAGCAGAACGAGACGACGAGCAGCTTCATCGCTCGCCCTCATCGAGGATGACGGCCGTGTCGGGAACGCCTTCTGGGGTCACTGCGAGCGCCTCCTGGAGCTCCGGCGAGCGACGGAGCAGTCGCAGCCAGAGAATCAACGTGACGAAGCCGGCGAGCGCGCCGAGCCCTGCCGATAGAATTAAGCCTTGTTTCGGGTCGCGGATTGTGGTGGCGATCACTTCGCCCGCGACACAGCCGAAAAACGAAGCTGCCCACGCCATGAACGGCGTGAGCAGCCACCCGAACACCCTGAGGAACAGCCGGAGCAGCCGCATCCCGCTACGCGGTCGACCGCCCCAGGCTCGAAATGAGCGCCGCGACCGCGAGGCCGGGAAGGAACGCCACGCCGAACGTGCTCAGGTTCCAGCCGGCGCCCGGAAAGCCCGCCACGACCGCGATCGCCGCGATCACGACAGCGGCGACGACCGCGACTCCCATGACACCGCCGACCGAGTCGGCGCGCCCCCGCCGCGCCCGGTTGGCGACGATCAGCGCTCCCATCCAGGGCAGAAACGTCCCGACCATCCACCAGACCGGGTGATACCACCAGTTGCTGCCGCCGCCGATTTCGCGCCACCGGTTGGTGTAGACGCCGAGCGGCTGGAGCAGTGCCACGTCCACCAGCAGGAAGACCACGGTCGCCGCCAGCCCGATGCCGGCGGCTCCGGCGATGCCTTCGATGGTCCGGGCGCGCGTCCAGAGCCCGGGAAGCACCGTGACCGCCGTGAGGCCGAACAGCAGGACGACGCCGCCCACGGCCGCTTCGAGGATTCCGTCCATGAGCCGGGTGACGAACGCGAGCGCCACGACGACGACGGCGGTCACGAGTCCGAGCACGACCGCGCGCCGCAGTACGTGGGAGAGCGCCGTGAAATCGTAGTCCCTGCGGGTTTCCGCCACCGAGCTCATGCCGTCTCCGTCGGGAGTGAGGGTTCTGCGGAAGATAAGGCGTGCCCAACCCATGGGCCAAGGGCAAGTCTCACAAGCACGTACCGCACCTCACATCCATGCGGCCGCGACCGCGACGTCGGTCACGGCCCAGGCCCCGAGCGCGAAGTACATGCCGCGCTGGTGCGCAGCCGGAGCAAGCCGCTCCGCCCGGCAAAACCAGGGAATCAGCACCGCGAGCCAGGAGACGAGCGCCGCCGCGAGCATCACCCACCGCGCGAAGTCTTCGCCGGACCATCCCGATCGCAGTCCCGCCACCACGAAGGTCGCGAAGGCGGCGAGCACCGCACCGATCGCGACCGCAAGGCTCCGCCGGAGCCCGAGCAGCGCGGCGAAGGTCCGGTCGCCGCGACGCCGGTCCTCCTCGAGCTGGTATAACTGCGTGAGCGGATAAAGCGCGGCGAACAGCGGCGCAAAGGCGAGCAGCGCGATCGTTTCCGGCCCCCGCAGCGGAACCCCGGATGCGAGCCACCCGGCAAGCGGAGTGAGGGCGCCGAAGCCCACGAGGTTGATGATCCAGTCGGCCCCGGCCACGGCCTTGAGCCTGACCGGCGGCACCGAGTAGGACAGCGACAGCGCAAAGCAGGCGGCGTACGCAGCGGCGTATCCTGGTCCGAGAAGCAGCGCCCCGGCCTGCCCGAGGCCCATCAGCACCAACCCGAATGCGAAGAGACCGGGCGGCGGGGGCGGCGGGCTCCGGAGGTAGGCGATGTCGGCCTCGTCGCGGTCGAACGCCGAATTGATGGCGAGCGTGCCACCGTTCAGGCAGACCACCCAGAGCGCCAGCCCGGCCAGCGCGGGCAGCAGCCGCTCGCCTTCGGCCACGCCGTCGAATCCCACGGCGAGGAGGTAACCGAGCGCCGTGTGGACCGCCATGATCAGCCATTCAGCGGGCCGCATGTGGAGGAGGTAGTCGAACGCGCGGCCGAACAGCCGGTAACCGGCCCGACGCGCGGGCGGGACGGCACGGCGGTCGGTCACCAGGCGAGGCCGAGGTGCCGCGCCGCGATCCGGAGGCCGACGAGGGTGAGGTCGAGGACCACGGCCTCGATCGTGGTGCAGAGCGGTGCGACGAGCTGCGCGAGCCCGCCGGTCGCGATGATGCGCGGCACCTGCTCGCCGGGCCACTCTGCCTGGATGCGGCGCACGATGCCGTCCACGGCATCGGCCGTGCCGAACAGAACACCGGCCTGTATGCACTCCTCCGTCCGCCGTCCGATGACACGCTCGGGAACCTGGAGTTCCGTCGCCGGAAGCTTCGCCGCGCGGCGGGTGAGCTGATCGGCCGAGGTGCGGAGCCCCGGCATGATCGCTCCGCCGATGAAGCGGCCGTCGCCCGTGATGCAATCGAACGTCGTGGCGGTCCCGAAGTCCACGACCACGACGTCGGCGCGGTAGAGCTCGAGCGCCGCGAGCACGTTCACCACGCGATCGGCGCCGACGCTCAGCGGCTCATCCACGTCGAGCACCACGGGAAGCGGCGTGCGCGCGTCGATCGCCAGCGGACGCGTTCCCGTCGCGATGGTCACGCCGTCGGCCACGCTCGTGGTCACGCCCGGCGCGACCGACGCGAGGCAGGCGGCCCGCACCTCGTTCGGCGAGTGCCCGCGGTCCACGAGAAAGGTGCCGATGGCGCCGGCCCACTCGTCCGGCGTCCGGTCGGGATGCGTCGTCATCCGCCAGTGCGCGGAGAGCACGTCGCCCCGGAAGAGGCCGGCGGTGATCTCGGTGTTCCCGATGTCGAGGACGAGGAGCATGGGCGTCAGCGGTTGAAGGAGACGGGCTCGAGCGCGACGGCGCCCGCGCGGTGCAGCGAAATTTCGCCGTCCGCGCTCCGGATCCGGAGCGCCCCGTCGGGAGCGATGCCGTCCGGCATTCCGCGGGCCGGCGCCGCGAGCGCATGTCCCGCGAGCCAGTCGCGGCGCGCGAACGCGTCGCGTTCGCCGGTGCTGAGGGCCCCGCCCCGCTCGCCGGCACGGCGGAGCGCGGCCACGGCCGGCTGGATCAGCTCGCCCGGGCGGAGCGCGCCGGCGTCGTCGAGCCGGCAGGCGCTGCCGCCGAGCTCGGGCGGCAGAGCGTTCGCCACGTTGACGCCCGCGCCCGCCACGACCCAGGCGAGCACGTCGCCGCTCCACCGCGCTTCGCACAGGATGCCCCCGGCCTTTCGTGGCCCCAGCATCAGGTCGTTCGGCCACTTGATCGTGAGGCGCGGGGCACCCGACGCCTCGAGCGCGTCGGCCAGCGCGAGGGCGGCCCGCACGCTCAGTGCCTCCGCGCCGCTCGCCTCCCGCGGGCGCCAGATCACGCTGAGCCAGAGGCCGCCGCGCGCCGAGTGCCAGGCGCGCCCGCGTGACCCGCGCGCACCGGTCTGCTCCACGGCGACGACCGCGGTGCCGGCCAGGGCGCCTTCCGCGGCGAGCCGGTGGGCGATGTCCTGCGTCGACTCGACTCGGTCGAAATAGTGAATCGGCGGCTCGTGGCTCACTGTCGCGCCCACCAGAAGACGAGGAGCACCACCCCGAAGGCGATGCGGTACCAGGCGAACGCGGCGAAGCTGTGCCGGGAAACGAAGCGGAGAAAGACGCGGATCACGACGAGTGCGGACACGAACGCGGTCGCGAACCCGATCGCGAAGACCGGGAGGTCCTCGGCGCCGAGCAGGAGGCGGGCCTTGAAGAGCTTGTAGAGCGTGGCCGCGATCATGATCGGAATGGCGAGGAGGAACGAAAATTCCGTCGCAGCCTGCCGCGAGAGGCCGAGGGAGTACCCGCCGAGGATCGTCGCGCCCGAGCGCGACACCCCGGGAAAGAGCGCGAGGATCTGGGCGATGCCGATCCCCAGCGCCTTCCGCGGCGGGATCACGTCCACCGCCGGCACCGTGACCGGGCGATGGACCCGCTCGATCACCAGGATCGCGACGCCGCCGAGGATGAGCGCGATCGCCACGGTAACCGTGCGGAAGAGGTACGCGTCGATCCAGTCGTCCAGCAGGAAGCCGATCGCCGCCGCCGGGATGAACGCGATCGCAAGGTTGCGCAGCAGCTGGGCGGATCGGGGATCGTCCGTCGCGGTGCGCACCGTGCGCCAGAGCATTGCCCGGTACCGCCACATGACGGCGAGGATCGCGCCCAGCTGGATGAACACGGTGAAGACGTTCGCCCGGGCGCCGGTGTAGCCGAGCCACTCGCCAGCGATGATCAGGTGCCCGGTGGACGAGACGGGAATGAACTCGGTGGCTCCTTCCACGAGCCCGAGCAGCAGTGCCTTGATCCAGAGCGGGAGCGCCTCGGCGCCACCGCTCACGCCCGCACCTGCTCGTAGAGCTGCTCGTACATCGGCACGATCTGGTCCGCGGCATACCGGCGCGCGTTCTCGACGGCGGCGTCGCGCATCGCCGCGTGGCGGGATTCACTGCGAAGCAGATCCACCGCACGGCGTCCCATCGCCTCGACCGACCCCACCGGCTCGAGGATGCCGTTCACCCCGTCGGAAACCACCTCCGGGAGCCCGCCCGCGCGAGATGCGACCACCGGAACGCCGCACGCCATCGCTTCGAGGGCGGCGAGGCCGAAGCTCTCGGACTGCGAGGGCAGCAGGAACAGGTCGGACGCCCGGAGCAGCGACGCGACCGAATCGATCCGGCCGAGGAAGCGCACGTCGTCCGCCACGCCGAGCTCCCGCGCCTCGCGCTCCGCATCGTCCCGATCGGGACCGTCGCCGATCATGAGCAGCGTGGACGGCATCGCGTGGTGAATGCGGGAAAAGATCCGGATGACGTCCTTCACGCGCTTCACCTCGCGGAAGTTCGACGTGTGCGCAATGACCTTGTGCCCCGCAGGGGCGATGCCGCTGCACTCCCCGTCGGGCGCCGGGCGGTACTCGTCCAGGTTCACGAAATTGGGGATCGTCTTGATGTCGCACTGCACGCAGCCGAAGGCGCGGAACGTCTCGTCGCGGAGGTAATCCGACACGGCGGTCACGGCATCGGATTGCTCGATCGAGAACCGCGTGATCGTGAAGAAGCTCGCCTCCTGCCCCACGAGGGTGATGTCCGTACCGTGGAGCGTGGTGATCACCTTGAGCGGCAGTTCCCTGCCGAGCATCTCGCGCGCCAGATACGCGGTCGTGGCGTGCGGTATCGCGTAGTGGACGTGGAGAATGTCGAGCCGTTCGCGGAGCGCCACCTCGTGCTGCTTCGACGCCAGCGCCAGCGTGTACGGGAAATGGTCGAACAGCGGATACCGGCCGGTGCGCGTGTCGACCTCGTGGAAGTAGACACGCTCGGCGTAGCCGCGGAGCCGGAACGGCGCCGCATATGTGATGAAGTGGATCTCGTGCCCGCGCTTCGCGAGCTCGAGCCCGAGCTCGGTGGCGACGGCGCCGGAGCCGCCATAGGTCGGATAGCAGGTGATGCCGATCTTCATGCGTCTCCCCGGGGTCAGGTGCCGCTGCGACGGTCCCATGCCTCCGCGATCTCGGCGGCGAGCCGCTCGGGCGGACGCGTCGCATCCAGCATGAGCTTTTCGTCGGTGATCTGGTGGCGGAACCACGTTTCCTGCCGCTTGGCGTACTGGCGCGTGCTCGTCGCGATGGCCTCGGCGACGCTCTCCCGCGTGCGGCGGCCCATGAGGTAGTCGACGGCCTCCCGGATCCCGACGCCGTCGAGCCCGGGCGCGCCGGGCGCGTGTCCCTCGGCCAGCACCGCAGCCGCCTCCTCGATGACGCCCCGCCGGACCATTTCCTCCGCGCGGCGCGCGATCCGCTGGTGGAGTACCGGGCGCGGTGCCGTGAGCACGACGTACCATGGCCTGATCGACCCCGCGGTCCGCGCCGCCGCCTGCCAGTGCGAGAGCGGTCGGCCGGTGAGGAGCGCCACTTCGATCGCGCGCGTCGCCCGTTGCCGACCGCCACCTCGGAAGCCGGCATCCAGCCGCGTTGCCCACCGCACGAGATCGCGCGCGTCGAGCCCACCGATCCACGCGTCCAGCGCCACGCGACGCCCCCGGTCCATTTCGGGCTCGAGAAAGAGGCCTTCGGCGAGCGCGCGCACGTAGAGCCCGGTGCCGCCCACGACCACCGGCATCCGCCGCCGCGCCCGCATGTCCCCGATCCAGGCCGAAGCATCGCGGGCGAACCGGCCGGCACTGTAGCGCGCCCCCGGTTCGACGATGTCGATGCCGTGATGACGGACGCGGCCGACCTCGCGCGGCGTCGGCTTCGCGGTGCCGATGTCGAGCCGGCGATAGATCTGTCGCGAGTCCGCCGACACGACCTCCATGGGCCACCGGTCGGCCAGCGCGAGGGCCACTGCGGTCTTCCCGATCGCGGTGGGCCCGACGATGACCGGGACGCTACCGACGGCCAAACCGCCGCTCCAGCTCCTCCCGCGGAAGCCGCACGATCGTCGCGCGGCCATGCACGTCGTGCGGGGCGAGAGCGGTGCCGGCGAGCCGCGAAAGCAGCTCACGCATCTCGCGCTCGTCGAGGCGGTCCCCGCCCTTCACCGCCGCACGACACGCGAACGTCGCTGCGAAGCGCTCGAGGCGGTTGCTCCACCCGCCGAAGCGGCCGCGCGCCAGGTCGGCGACCAGCTCCCGGAAGCACGCGCCTCCATCGAAGCGCGGATGCGGCGCCGGAACCGTGTGGATCACGACGCTCCGGCCACCGAACCCCTCGGCCTCATAGCCGATGGCCGACAGCTGCTCGCGGTGGGTGTCGACCGCCTCGAGCTCCTCATCGGTGAGCTCGACCGTGAGCGGCAACAGGAGGCGCTGCGCTGGCGCCGCGCCGCCGGTGAGCTGGGCGATGACCTGCTCGAAGAGCACGCGCTCGTGCGCCGAATGCTGGTCGACGAAGACGAGTGAATCGCCGCTCTCGTAGGTGATGTAGGTGTCGAAGAGCTGCGCGAGGGGCACCGGTGGAACGGGCTCGCGCCGCGCTTCGAGCGCCGCTCCACCCAGGATCTCGCCGAGATCGAGCGACGACCCTCCGCCGCCGGCGTAGTCCGGCATCGGACGCCACTCGCCCACCGGCGATGCCGCGACGAGCGCTCCGATCGCGTGGCGCGCCGCCTCCTCGACCGCGCGCTCGACCGCGACGCGCTCGCGGAAGCGCACCTCGAGCTTCGCCGGATGCACGTTGACGTCCACGTCGGCCGGCGCGGTCTCGATGTTCAGGAAGAGCGACGGTCGATCCCCCGGGTGGATCGCCGACCGGTAGCCGGCTTCGGCGGCGCGGACGAGGAACGGATCGCGAAAGGGGCGGCCGTTCACGAAGAGCTGCGTTCGCCGCCCGGTGGGCCGCGCGTCGCCGGGGCGCTGGACGAACCCCTCGACGCGGAAGCCGCCCGCCGCGTAGGTCACCGGCACGAGCGTGCCCGCAAGCTCGCGTCCCCAGACCCCGGCGAGCCGCTCACCCGCCGACTGCCCCGGCGGAACGTCGAGCCGCGTCGTTCCATCGGCGATCAGCTCGAACCCGACGGCGGGATGGGCGAGGGCCAGCGTCGCCACCGCGTCGTGGATCGCGCGCGTTTCGCTCGGCGCGGACCGGAGGAACTTCCGCCGCGCCGGCGTGTTGTAGAAGAGCGCGCGCACCGTGACGGTGGTTCCGCGCTGGCGCGCCGCGGTGTCGACGCGCTCCAGCCGCCCGCCGGCCACGGAGAGCGAGGTCGCATCGCCGCTGCCCGGAGAGGTCGCGAGTGCGAGCCGCGAGACCGAGGCGATGGCTGGCAGTGCCTCGCCACGGAATCCGAACGTCGTGACGCCGACGAGGTCCGCGGCACTGCGGATCTTGCTCGTCGCATGCCGGTCGAGCGCGAGCACGGCATCCTCGCGTCCCATGCCGCATCCATCGTCACTCACTTCGACCAGCGTCTTCCCGCCGTTTTCGACGGTCACGCGGACGCTCTCTGCCCCCGCGTCGATCGCGTTCTCGACGAGCTCCTTGACCACGCTGGCCGGGCGTTCGACGACTTCCCCGGCCGCGATCTGGTCGGCCACGGCGTCGGGGAGAATGGCGATGCGGCGCATGCGGGAAAGCTACTCGCTCACGAACATGAGCGCGCTCGCCGGGAGCCATCCCAGCCGCCCCGGCGAGGACTCGGCCAGCACCCATGCCCCCTCGCGCCGGACCGGCCGGAGCGCCGCGCCGGCCTCGGCGGGACCGACTTCGTCGGCGCGCTCGTGCGGCGAGATGCGCAGCGGCTCGGGAAGGACCGCAACGGCGAGCGGCCGCCGGTAGTGGAGCTCGACCCCGAGGGCCGCGGCGCCGAGCGCGACGCCCGCGGCGAGCAGCGCGAGGTAGCGCAGGCGAAAGCGCCGGCGGTTGCGGA
The DNA here is from genome assembly GCA_025928955.1 of Gemmatimonadales bacterium. Classification (GTDB taxonomy): domain Bacteria; phylum Gemmatimonadota; class Gemmatimonadetes; order Gemmatimonadales; family GWC2-71-9; genus CAMLLJ01. Next base: position 10,468 of record JAICNA010000071.1, read on the forward strand.
ACACGAGCACCCATCCGGCCAGCCAGGCAACGAGCCCGGCGACGGCGAGCTCGGCCGGCGTCACCGGTGAAACCCAGAAGCGGCGCGCTGACACCGCATCCGGCGGCGGCACCAGCCGGAGCGCGCGGCGCACCGAGGGTATGCGCGGGGCAAGGCGAGCGGCACGATGCCAGGCGGCCGATGCGCGCGCATCCGAGCCAGCCCGGTATTCGGCGGCGCCAAGCCCGTACCAGTGCCCCGCAACGAGCGGATCCGCCGCCGCGCGCCGCGCGAACGCCTCCGCCGCCGCGCGGTACGCGCCGTCCGCGTAGAGCTGCTCCGGACTGAGCTGCGCCGATGCCATGCCCGGGGCAAGGAGCAGCGTGAGCGACAGCGCCACGCGCCGGCCCCGCCGTTCGCGGTGGCGCGACTGGCCACCCAGCGCGCGCGTGAGCTCGTCCATCTCGTGCGTGATATCCGCCTCGCTCCTCCCGCCGGCAGGCGCGGGGCCGTAGCGCGTTGCGAGAAACTCGTCCCGCACCCGCGCGATGCGCTGCGCGAGCGGCACGTCGACGCCCGCGGCGCGCAGCGCCGCCACCAGCTCGGTCCCGGTGCGCGTCTCGGCATCCGCCACGAGGTTGCGGAGCGCCATGAGCAGGCGCCGATCCGACGCCGCAAGATCGGGTCGAATATCCGACTTCCGGCGGCGGCGGCGATCCCTCGACCGTTCGCGCCCCTCGAGCACGCCCCAGGCGGCGAGTGGGAGGGAGGCGATGAGGATCCAGGCCGCCGCGGGGATCGCGTCCAGCATGCGCGATGCCAGCGGAGCGCGGTGGGATGCGACGAGCGGAGGCGGGGTGGGCCGGGACGTCGCGGACTCGGCCCCCGGCGCCACCACGAACGTCACCGCCGGAGCTCGCGCGACCCGGTACGCTTCGGCGTCGAGATCGAAGTACGGATACTCGACGGCGGGAAGCGTCACCGGTCCGGCGGAGTCGGGAATGGCGAGGAACCGGAACCGCTTTTCGCCTCCCAGGCGCCCGGAGATCGTCTCGATCCGGTCGTCGGTGCGGTCCTGATACTGGCGGATGCCGGCCGGCCAGTTGAGCTCCGGAACCGGCCAGAGCGCAACGTTCCCCGTGCCGCGCACGGCGATCTCGACCGGCACGGCTTCGCCGGACCGCGCCGTGCGCGGCGCGGTCCGCTCGATCGTGAGTCCGCGCCCCACCGCACCGGTGAAGTTCGCTGGCCGCCCCGCGGCGGGCAGCGGCTGGACGTCGAGAACCGCGTCGTTGCTTTCGAGGTTGTAGCGCTCTTCCTGGCTGAAGAACTGCATGGCCACCGGCACACTGTACTGCAGAGAGGCACGGGCGATCGTCACGCGCCCGGCCACGAGCGGAAAGACGACCTGGTGGGAAACGAAGAGGTCGTACCAGGTCCCGCCGACCTGGCGGCTCGCCGAAATGCCGGGCGGTGTCGGCTGCGGATAGCTCCAGACGCCGGTGAGCGACGGCGGGGACAGCGTCGGTGGGCGCCGGAGGCGGGCGCGAAGGTCGCGCGGAAACCAGGCGGCCGTGATGACGTCGACCTGCTCGCCGACGTAGATGCGGTCGTCGGAGACGATGAGGCTCAGGGCGGGCTCTCCGGGCCGCCTCGGCGGCGGCGCCCGCTCGAGCAGCGAGCGGAGGCGAGGGGTCACCACGGCGGGGCCTGCGCTGCCCGTGACCGTGACCATCACGGCGGCGGTGCGCACGATGGACGCCCCCTGCTGCGCCGTTACGGGGCCGAGCCGGAAGGTCCCGGCGCGCGCGGGACGAAGGCGGACTTCGAGCGTAGTGGTCCGGGAGTCGGTGGCGGCGAACGCCACCTCCGTCCGCTCGCTCCGCGCCGTCACTTCGAACCCGTCGAGCGGCGGGAGCGAGATGCGGATCGGCTCGTCGGCCGCGCCCGAGGCTCGGACCGTGAGCAACAGCTCTTCGCCCACGGCGAGGCGCGTCCGGTCCACGGTCGCCGTCACGGTCGGCATTCCGGCCTGCACAGCGAGGAGCAGCAGGAGCGCGCTCACCAGTCCTTCACTCCACACGCCCGGCCCTGCATGCGCCGCTGCTGGTCGGCGCGCGTCTCCCGCTCCTCACGCTCCATGGAGCTGAGGATCTGGTCGGCCTGCCGCTGGTTGATACCCGGATCCGGCGGAGGCTCCGACTGGGACCCACCGCCGCCACCGCCACCGCCGCCGCCGGCGCTCGGCGGCGGCGGCGGCGGCCGGAGCCGCTGGGCGAGCTCGAGATTCCACTTCGCGCGCTCGGAGGCCGGCGCGAGCAGCAGGGCCTCGCGAAAGCGGTCGGTCGCCTCGGCGAGGAGCTGCTCCCGCCGCGCGGAATCGCCCCGCGCGGCGAGCAGGTTCGAGAGGCCGAGGTTGTACAAGGCGCGATACCGGAGGCCCGGATCGAGGGACCGCGCGGCCTGACCCAGCGCGCCTGCCGCGACGTCATACCGCCCCGCCTCGAGTGCCGCCGTGCCGGCGTTGTAGAACGCCGTGTCGCGCGCCGTGCCGCCGCCGGCCTCCTCCAGGAAGGCGGCGGCCGCCTCTGCGGGATTCCCTTTCTCCATGGCGCGCACGCCGGGCGACGGCCGCTGGCCGTCCGCACGCGAAGGCAGCACCGCGAGCGCGGCAAGCGTCATGAGCGCCGCGCCGCGGCGCGTGAGCGTATGCGCCAGCAGCAGGAGCGCGGCGGCCAGGAGCGGAATCCACGCGCGCGGGATGAGGTCGGTGGCACGCGTCTCGGTGCTCGGGCTCCGCTTGAAATTGTCGAGCAGATCGGCCACGGCGCCCGCCTGGTCCGGTACGCTCGCCTCGACGATCGTTCCATCTCCCGCTTCGGCCACGCGCTCCAGCACGTCGTCCATGCGACGCGTCTCCACGACGCGGCCGGCGTCATCGAGCTTGTACTCGAGGAGCGTTCCGGCCGAGTCCCGAATGGGAATGCGCACCGGATCGGGTCCGCCCTCCGCGACGAGGACGAGGCGCACGCCTTTCTCGCGCAGCTCCGAGGCGGCTTCGACCGCGGCGGCGACGCTGTCGTGCGTCTCCCCGTCGGTGAAGACGACGAGGACGCGGTCGCCGACCTCGCCCGATCCCAGGAGGAGCTCCCCGCCCTGCCGGAGGACCGACGGCAGGCTCGTGCCCCCTTCACTCGCAAGGTCGGGGTCGATGACGTCGAGGTACATGCGGACGGCGCCGCCGTCCACGGTGAGCGGCGCCAGGATGTAGCTCCGTCCGGCAAAGGCGATGAGTCCGACGCGGTCGCCGTCGCTGTCCTGCACGAGGCGTCGCGCCTCCCGGACAGCGCGCTGCAGCCGGCTCGGCGCCACATCCTCAGCGAGCATCGAGCGGCAGATGTCCAGTGCCAGGACCATGCTGAGGGACCGCGC
>JAICNA010000021.1 GCA_025928955.1 Gemmatimonadales bacterium
GTACCGCTCGGAAAACGGCAGCGCCCCATCCGCCGCCTCGACGGTCGGGGACGGGTCGACCAGATGGGGACAGGGATGGGCCTGGGCAACGACGCGGCAAGGCTCGTCGCGAGCGCAGCGACGACGCGCAGAGCGAGGGGGAGGCGGCTCATGCGACGCAGAAGTGCCGCTGGACGGCGTCGAGCGGGCGGTCGGGGTACGCCATCTCCGGCTATGCGGGCAGGTTTTCCTGGATGAAATGAGGGCTCAGGTGGACATCGACCTGCACGAGCGGGCTGTCACCGATGCACGTGAAGCTGTGTATCTCGCCTGCCTTGATCACGAGAATGTCACCGGCTCCCGCCTCGAATGTCTTGCCGTCGACTACATACAGCCCGCGCCCTTCCCGGATGAACTGCACTTCGTCGTACGGATGGCGATGCGGTCCGGGGCCGCGGCCGGGCAGCGCACTCAGGAGGAATGCGGAGATGCCTACACCTCCCTGGTCGGCGCCGACGAAGTGATGCGAACTCCCCTTGAACGGGAGGTCCTCCTGTCTCACACGATGCATCGGGCAGCTCCGGAAGCGGGGCGGTTCATCTCCGGGCCATCCTACCAGAGCTTCCACCAGGGACGTGCGGGTGTCGAGTCACGGCCGCCTCGGCCGATCACCCCGAAGTCGGTCGGCAGGCACGCGATCGTTCCAGCGTCGTCGTACCCCCAATACGATCCGTACGCGCCATCCCCGAATCCGCTCGAGAACGCCACTACGTTGAGCCCGTCGGTGCCTGGAACCGGCACGACGGCCCAGCTTCGCGTGTGCACGTAGACCGAATCCATTTGCGCCGTCAGCGCATCCATGAACGCGTCGTCGAGCCGCGCAGCGAGCGACGCCGCCGCCTCCGGGCTCACGAATCCGCCGGTCCCGGAATCGACGCCATAGGCGGTGTCCGGGCTGTCGCCCATGCCCGCGATGCGCGCCGGCTCCCACCGTACCGGCAGCGACCGGGACGCGCGGATCCACGCTCCGGCTATCCGCTGATCCGCTCCCGGAAAGTGGGCGATGGTGATTCCGACCGGCCACGTTCCCGGCGGCAGGGATAGCGCGAACGGGCGAAGGTCCGGCTCGACGACGGGATCGCACGCGATGACCCGTCCCGAGGGAAGCTTCAGCTCGCCGATGTCCCGGACTTCCAGCCTCACAGGGCCACCGTTCGACTCGACGCCAGCGGCGTTGGACAGCAGCGTCGAGAGCCAGGATGGCGTCATCGATCCTCCGGCGCGAGCGTCCGTACGATCCTGCGGGGATTCCCCACCGCCAGGACGCCGGCAGGACGATCCCGCACAACGACGCTGCCGGCGCCGACGACCGTCTCGCCGCCGATGGAGACCCCCGGGCATACGACGACCGCGCCCCCGAGCGCTCGCTCGCCGATCTCGATCCGAGCGGGATCGAGAAAGATGCAGCCCATGCTCACGAAGACTCCCTGGCCGAGGTGGACCTGCGAGCCATAGTCGCAATGGAACGGCGGTTCGATCCACGCGCCGGGTCGGCCGGGTCGGCGTGATTGAATCGATGCAGGAGCCGGCGGGCCCGCAGCCGCTCGGCGGTGAGTCCCGGGTCGGCGGCCGGATAGGCATCGCCGCGCAGCATCTTCCCGCGCTCGGAATCCGGCATCCGGCGGCGCTTGGCGGCTACCGACCAGATCTCGAGACGCGGCGCTTGCGCCTCGAGCTCCGCCGTGCCTTCCAGCAGACCGGACAGGGCTCGGGCCCGCGGTACTTGTGACCGCGGCTGCATGTCTTCCAGCCGTTACGGGTCCTGGCCGGCATGCGCACTCCCGCATGTTGGAGACGAGGCCGCGGGCGCGTTGGGGCGCATGAGCCCGCTCGAGCGAGGTGACTGGGGCGGCAGGATTCGAACCTGCAACTTCCGGATTAACAGTCCGGCGGTCTGCCAGTTGACCTACACCCCATCAACGACCGCGATAGCCCTGTGCCCGAACCGCCAGTACCTACCTGCGAAGGCCACGGGTACAACGAATCTCGGCGGCGACCTTCGTCGACGCGACGATGCTGTCCGCGGGGTGCTCGGGCACCGGTACCCGACTGGCAGACTGGCCGCGCGACAGGTCCTCCCGCGCCTGGCAGCGGCCAGCGGCCGCGGCGGTCTCGACGTGCGGCTTGATCCGGGCGCAGCCGGCGAGCGCGAGCATGACCATCGCACCGGCCAGCGCTGCGTGAGCGGTCTTGCGAGTGCTCATGGGCCCTCCTCGCCCCGTGGCCGGTCCCGGTAGGGTTCCGACAGCGAGCTCTCCTGGCAATCCGAATTCCACTGGAACCGCACTGTGGCACCACCGTCGACGGCGATCCTCAGATCCGGATCGCACTCGTCGGGTCCGGTGCCGGTATCGCATCCGGCGACCAGCACGAGCAGCGCCAGGCGTGCGGCCTCGCCGATGTTACGCATCCCCGAAAGCTCCTGTCATCGGTCCATGACCGGGAGGTACGCCCGCCAGGGGCCGACCTCTTCACGATACTGCTTCGCCATTGCCCGCGCGACCTGCGCGATATGCCCGAGATCATGCGCGACCCAGGTCGCGAGAAGCTGCCGGAGCGTGACCAGCCCGAAATCCGGGTGGCGGCCTTCGAGCCTGAGCTGCTCCTCCGTGAGGCGCCACCCGGCGAGCGTCGACAGGTTCTCGGCGCGGAGCGCCGCGAACTCGTCCAGCAGGTCCGAGAGCGACTTGCCGCGGCTCGCCTCGAACTGCGCGAAACGGTCGTACGGCGTAAAGGCGCGTGCCCGCCCCTGCTCGAGGACGATCCGCGCGCGCGGGATCCAGTCGGTGCGCTCGCCGTGGATCAGGTGACCCACGACCACGAAGGGGCTCCACCCTCCCGGGGCCTCGACGGCATCGATCCACCCCTGCGGCAATCCCTCGAGCATCGCGCGCAGCGTGCGCGGTGTTCGCTCGAGGACGGCGGTGGCATCGGGAAGGGTAAACGCCATCAGCCGCTCTCCCCGGCAAGGCTGGCACGATCGCCAAGCTTCTCGCGCAGCACGCGCCGGAGCCCGGTGAGGTCCGCCTGCGAGGACACGATCCGCACCGGGAGATAGAGCACGCGCGCGGCACCGATGTAGATCAGGACGATCGTCGGCCGCTCCACCGCACGCCTGACCGCGGCCCAGGGAATCTCCGTGGTTTCGGCGGCGCTCTCGAGTCGGATTCCGTGCTCTCCGATCGTCACCGTCTGTTCGCGGGCCCAGTCCGGATCTGCCCGGCGGATGGCGCGGACGATGCTCCGGACCGTCCACGGGATGTATACCGTCAGCACAAGCACCGCGAACACGATCCAGAAAGCGTTCCGGAACAGCGCCATGCCGAACGACCAGCCGGCAGACATCGACCACGCAACCATGACGAGCGGGACGAGCGCCGCGCCTATGCGGATCCAGCGGACCTGCGGCTCGCCGACCACGAGCTCGCGTATCGCCGCGCGCTGGTCCGCGTCGCCGACGGCGTAGACGAGGCGGATCGGTCCCGCCGGCGCAATCGACGCGCTCATCCGGTTATTCGGGCGCCGGCGCGGGCCGGAAGAGGCGTCGGAAGGCGAGGAGCGCCGCGGGGTGGTAGATCGTCGCGTGCGACTCGGCGGGCATCGGCTCGTAATGCCATGCCGTGCCTGCCGGCGCCCCCCCGGCCAGCGCATCGGCAAGGCGCGCAGTAAGCGCGGCGATTCGCCCTTCGCTGCTGCTCGCGAGGTAGAGCGACCGACCCGCGCCGGCGCCGATCCGCGCTCCCGCACGCTCGACGAGGTCGCCACCGTTCCACCAGAGGCTCGGGTCGAACGCGATGTAGGTGTCGAAGAGGTCGGGCTCGAGAAAGTAGGTCTCCACCACGAAGAGCCCGGCGAGCGATTCGCCCACGATCGCCGACTCGTCGGTCGTCCGGTACCTCGCCCGCACGGCGGGCATCAGCTCGGAGCGGATGAAGCGACGGAACGCCGCCGACCCACCCACTGCCGGCGCGATCGCGCGGTCCTCCGCGCGCTGGGTCGGGCCGGTCAGATCACGCCGCCGTGCCGTATTCTCGATGCCCACGAGTATGAACGGGCGCATGGTCCCGTTACCCACCGACACCTGCACCAGTCCCGCGACATGCAGGAAGTCTTCGGCCATGCCACCATCCGGCATGTACAAGACGGGCAGTCGTGCGGTGTCGGCATACGCCGGAGGGAGGTAGACATTGATCCGCCGCGTTTCGCCGAGCGTGGAGGATTCGACGGTGAACGTCTCGCCGATGGTGAGCGGAGCAGCGGCGTGTGCGTTCCCGGCGAGCCGCCGGGCGGGTGCGCACGCGGGAAGCGTGGTGACCGCCGCGCCGATCACGAATCCCAGCATCCCGACCCGGGTCATGGCAGGCCAGCCGTGACGAGGGGACTGGAAAGATCGAGCTCCAGGACCGGGAGCTCTCGCGGCGTGCCCAGCACAGGCGCCGCTACCGTGCCCGTGCGGCGGGCCCCCATGCGCTCGTAGAAGCCGACGGCCTGCGGATCGGACTCGACCCGCAGCACACCCCCTCGTCGCCGTGCCGCCTCGCGAACGACCGACACGAAAAGGGCACGGCCGATTCCCTGCCGGTGGATGGTCGGGTCCACCCAGAGGTGTTCGAGGCTCCAGTGGGATTGGCGGTCCGCGAGCACCGCGACGCCGCACACGGCTCCGCCGAGCTCCGCCACGAGCACCGAATGCTCCTCGATCGCTGCCGGCGTGATCGTGAGCGCGGCCGACCAGGCGTTGATCCACGCCTCGGGATACCCCCACCGGCGCTTTGCCGCATGGGCGATCGCAGTGAGCGCAGGGGCTTCGGGAAGGCGCGCCGGGCGGATGAGCGGGTCAGCCATCGGCATGCTCGTCCGCCGGCGTGATCGAATGCCCGAAGCAGAGCCGATAGCCGTTGCAGTCGTCGATCTCGAAATCGCGGCAGCCATAGGCCTGATCGCAGATCTCACGGGCAATGGTGACACCCTGTCCGCGGTATTCCGCGAGCAGCGCATCGGCATCCTCGACCCAGACATACGCGTCCCACGCCCCTCCCTCGGGATCGGCCATGCGGTTGGGGCGCATCCGGCCCCGCGCCTCGAGCTCCGCGAGCATGATCACGATGCCGCTCCGCCACACCATGCAGAACGTCGGGGGATCGCCCCAGAGGCGATCGTAACGGAAACCGAGGCGTTCGCGATAGTAGTTCGCGCTGGTGACGACATCGTCGACGATGAAGTAAGGGGCGATGTTCCACTCAGTCACGAGAGGCCTCGGCCTTCATTCGGAGGAATGCGCGCGCTTCGGCGAGCGCGGGCCGGCCGGCCGGCTCCGACGCCACCTGCAGGAGCGCGCGGTAATACTCACGCGCGCCGGCGGGCTGGCCGGCCGCGCGAGCCGCCCGCGCCGCGCCGAGCAGACCATTGAAGCGGCGCGGATACAGCTCGAGCGCTTGCCGGTAGGCGTCGAGCGCCTCCGCGGGACGTTTCAGCTCGAGGAGCAGATCACCGAGCAGCTCGTACGCGGGGAGGGTCGGGCCGGGGGTGACCGCATGCTTCGGCGTCGCCCGCTCCAGTTCGGCCGCGCGCCGCAGCAGGATGACGCTCGTATCGCCACGTCCTTCAAGGTGCGCGAGCCACGCATCCACCTCCAGCCGGAGGATCCGGATGTTGCGCGCGAACAGCGCTTCCCCCGACGCTCCGGCGGCCGTCTCGAGCGCCTGCAACCGGCGCACTCCCTCCCGCGCGCCGGCCGGCTCCGCCGCGCGAGCCGCGCCAAGGCCTCGTGCGAACCAGCCGACGGCTTCCGCCCAGGTGAACCGGTCCCAGTCGAGCCATGCCGGCTCGCGCGGGGCGATCGACATTGCCTCGCGCCAGGCGCCCCGCTCGAGCGCGTACCGCGCGCGGGTCGAGGCAAGGTGGAAGGCGGTCTTGAACGTCGGCTGCAGATCCGGCGTCCCGCGCAGTCGCGTGAGCTCGGCCGACGCCGCACTGTCCGCACCGCGTTGGAGGTGCGCATACACCAGGTACTCGATCGCGTGCGGAAACTCGTCCCACACGAACTGCCCGCTGTCGCCGGCGGGCATCGCGAGCGCGGCTTCGGCCGCCAGCTCGTTTCCCCGGATGACCGCCGCCCAGTCGCCGAGGCGCGTGTATACGTGCGTGGGCATATGGAGCGCGTGCGGATTGCGCGGCGCCGTCCGCTGATACCGCCCGATGACCTCCGGCGAATCGCGCTCTCTCCCCGGCGTGTCGTTGGCGTGGACGAGATAGTGCTGGGCGCCGGGATGGTCGGGATTCCGGGCGAGGATGGCGAGCAGCGGCTCCGCCGCCCGATCGGCGTGCCCGCTCGACGTCGTGTCGACGGGCGAGATGGCCAGATGGGCGAGCGCGTAAAGCGCTGCGACGTCGTCGTCCCCGGGGAACGCGCGGTACGCCTCCGCCATGGCCCGTTCCCACCGCCGGATGCGCTCCCAGTAGTCGGTGGAGGCGGGTTGCTCGAAGAAGGCGCGTACGGCGGCGAGGAGCAGATGCTCCCGACGATCGTCGGACCCGAGGGCGAGCGCCCTTTCGACCGCCGTCCATCCCTGGGCGAGCTCACGGGGACCCGGCCGAGTCGGCCAGAGTGGCTGGAAGAGCGTCATCGCCACGCCCCAGTGCGCCATTGCGCAGCGCGGATCGAGCTGGGCGACACGCTCGAACGACGTGCGTGCGCCTGGATAGGTCATGTGATGCAGGAGCGCGAGGCCGCGATCGAACTCGGCGCGCACCGGGGCCGCACAGGAGACACGGAAGTCGACCTTGCCCAACGGCTCCACGCTCTGGCCGAACGCGGCCCCGCATGCGAGGACCGATCCGATGGCCGCGCCGCCGATCCAGCCACACCCGCGAATCATGAACGCTTTCTCGATCGGGGGACGGAACGCGCCCCACCTTCAGGGGCATCGAGCAATGCCGACAGTCGCTTCGGCGCGACGGCGCGATAACTCTCTTCAAGCCACTGCGAGAGGATGCCCAGCGGCACCGCGTCACCGGGCGCGAAGCTCGCCGTGACCCACCCGCTCCGGGCGAGCCCGTATCCCGTGGGCTCGGTAAACGGCAGGTCGAGCGCGACATGGCTGGACGATGGCAATTTGACCGAAAGACTGAGGCCGGCCTCACGGCTCATGAAGATGAACGCCTTTCCACGGACCTTGAGCGCGCGATGACCCCACGGGAAATCCTCGGTCGTTTCAGGGTAGCCGAGCCCTTGCGTCGTCAACGCCTTCTCCGCAGCGTCGTGCGGGTCTTTCGATTTCGTGCGCTTCCGCATGCCTTACCTGCCTGGGTCGGCTGTGCCCGGTCCTACCGGAAATATGGGACGACGTTGCCTGCGATCCGCCGGAATTCATCCTCCGTGAGGGGAAGGCGCCGGAACGCCGCCCAGCTTTCGCGTGGGCGCAGGTTCTCGAAGATGGGAGCGTCGGCGCCGAACACGATGCGGTCGAGGCCGACCCGGCGGATCCGGCGAACCACCGTCGCGGCATTCACGTCCGAGATTCCGGTATCGACGACGCCTGCGACATCGAAGAAGAGGCGGCGGGTCCGGGGGTCTCCGCTCGCGACCGCCTCCGCCAGGAACGCGAGCGCGCTGTCTGCGGGAGGATCCTCGTAGCCCGGGCCTGTTCCGGCCAGGTGAGCGACCTGCACCGGTACGTCGGGCACCAGCGGGAGCAGCTCCTCGAGGAAGACCCGCGCCTGCGACGCCCCGTAGGGCCGCGCCTTCGAAATGTTCGCTCGCAGGTGGACGACGAGCGCCATCCGGTTCGCGTTGGCCGCCTCGAACACGCTGCGCACGCGGTCGAGGTGAGCCGCATCGTCCAGCTGCACGTCCGAGTTGCCGAAATGCAGCTTGATCCCCCGGCGCAGGTGCGGATCCCGGGCGCAGCGCGCCAGCTCATCGAGCGCATAGTCCTCGAGGGGGTTGAAGCTGCAGAACGCACGGAGTCGGTCCGGATGCTTCGCGACCTCGGCGCTGATCCAGTCGTTCTCGGCACGGACCTTCGCGTACTCGTCCTCCACGGTACGGGCGGGGCTCCCGTACATGTACGCCGCCGACAGCAGCAGCGCCTGCGGGATCGCCGCCGAATCGAGAAGCGGGATCAGGTCACGGGCGTCGAGGCGGCCGGCGCCGGGCGCGACCATCGCGATGAGCGCCGGGCTGAAGATGTGCTGATGATGATCGGCCGCAGGCGTGGTCCGGGCGGTGGCGCCGCCCACGCCCGTCGCAGCGGGCTCCGGCGAGCGGGCGCAAGCGGCGATCAGGAGGGCGGCGAGGAGACGGGCGCGACGTGACATGGGTCCCGAGCCAGGCAGAGGCCTGAAAAGTACCATGGTACGCTCGGCGGGATCGCGGTCAGAGGGGGCGCTGAACCTTGCAGGGCTGCCCGAACGCCAGCACGCCTGCCGGAATGTCCGAGGTCACGAGACTTCCCGCGCCGATCGTCGCCTCGTCGCCGATCGTGACCCCCGGCAGTACGATCGACCCGGCGCCGAGCCAGACGCGATCGCCGATACGGATCGGCGCGGCTCGCGTCCGGTACGGGGCGCCGGGTTCGCGCACGCCTGCCTCCGCGACGATCCGCTCCGCAGCGGCGGCGGGATGGGTCACGGTCAGGAGCTGAACGCCCGGCCCGAGCAGGCCGAACGCCCCCACCGAGATTGGGGCCGAATCCAGCATCACGCAATTCAGGTTGACGAACGTCCCTGCTCCGACCGAGATGTTGGCGCCGTAGTCGCAGAAGAACGGCGGCTCGATCCAGACGCCGTCGCCGACGAAAGCGAGGAGCTCCTCGAGCACCGCGCGTCGCCCGATCGCATCGGTCGAGTCGGACCGGTTGTACCGCCCGAGGAGGGCACGCGCCCGGTGCGCCAGGGCGAGGAGCTCGGGGTCGCGGGAATCATAGAATTCGCCCCTGAGCATGCGCTCGCGCTCGGTCGTCATGGGACGTAACCGTGTGCCGAAGGTGGGTCAGCGATTGGGATTGGCCATGTCCGCGGCAATGCGCCAGGGTCCGGCGCGGGTGCGCCTGAGCAGGAGGATGAACTTGCCGCCGGCATCGGCGCGGGCCTCCGCACCGAACGTTCCGATGACGTAACCGACCGAGTCCTCGGCGGCAGCGGCGATCGGCACCAGGCGCAGAGGTCCGCCCTCACGCTCGAAATGAGCCTGCAGGGCGGCTCGCCCCCGAACCGGCGGGCGACCTGTCGGAAGCACATACCCGTCCTCGGTGAAGAGCGCAGCCAGCGCGGCCGCGTCCCGCCGCGCGTAGGCCGTTTCGTAGTCCCGGAGCACCCGTTCGAGGTCGGGTGCCAGCTCGATCGCGGAATCCGGCGATCGGGGCTCGCCGCTCACCGCATCGCGCCCGCACGCAGCGACTGCGAGCGCGATGAGGGCGCTGGGAATCCGTCGACGGTTCACAGCCGGACTCGCCCCGCCCTCGCGCCTATCTCGCGCGATCGAGCTCGGCGCCGCTCAGTTCGCGCTGCGCGCCGACGTCGGGAACGTTCCCGGTGACCATCGCCCTGGCGACCTCGAACAGGACCATCGGCTTCGGCTTGTCCACCTTGAGATACACCACCGACTCGACGTCCACGAAGATCAGCGCGAGTCGGGGGTCGTCCGGCCCCCCATTCCTGGCGCCACCCTCGTCGCCGAACCACGCCTTCCAATCCTTGCGATAGAGCTCGTGGATCAGGTGGCGGTCCTGCGTGATGCTGGCGGTCCCGCTGACCGAGACCCACTCGCGGGTCCGGTCCTTGTAATAGGCGAGATTCACCTGCGGGTCGAAGCCGAGCTCGTCGAGCTTGTTCGACTCGACGTCGGTAACGAACCAGAGGTCGCGGCCCTCTGCCTGCGTCTGCGTGGCCATGGGGCGGGAGACGAGGCGGCCGTCGGGCCGGCGGGTCGTGAACATCGCGATCTCGATGCCTTCGATGAGCGAGTAGAGCTCATCGAGCTTCTTGCCGAGCGGTGCGGGCTTGCGATTCGGGTCGCTGGAACGGCTCATGGTTGTGCGGCTCGCGTGTGAGAAGGAAGTCGATCGGTCGTGTTCCTCACACTAGGCCCAGCGATCCGCCAGGCGAAAGGGCATGCGTCACAACGAAAGGGAAAGTCGGGCGGCGCGGCGGACGGCCGCGACCGGAGGGCGAGCCGATGCGTCGATCACCGCGGGCGCGGAATCTTGCGGAGCCCCAGACCGCGATTCATAGTGTAGCCGACCGCCGTCGCCCCCGTCCCTGACCGCCCCGTCCAGCCGATTCGTGAAGGAGGATTCACCCGCAATTCATGCGATTTCAACGCTGACTTTCCGGCACGCCGTATTGTGTCAGGAAGTATCCGGTGAGGCGGCCCGGGCAGCTGGCGCCTCACATGCGGCTCCCCGCCAGTGGAGCGACCGTCGATGTTCTCGCCCAATTCCCATCCCTGGTCGGCCGACGAGACGCTCGGCCGGCATCTGGAGAAGCGCGGCGTCTCGCGCCGCGAGTTCCTCGAGTTCTGCGGCGGCCTCTGCGCCATGCTCGGCCTCGGGAGCAGCTTCGTGCCCCGCATGGCCCACGCGCTCCAGTCGATGAAGCGCCCGAGCGTCATCTGGCTCCAGCTGCAGGAGTGCACCGGCTGCGTCGAGAGCGTCATCCGCACCTCGGAGCCGACGATCGGCAACCTCGTCCTCGACCTCATCTCGCTCGACTACCAGCATACGCTGATGGCGGCGGCGGGACACCAGGCCGAAGCGGCGCTGCAGAGCTCCATGAAGGAGAACGCCGGCAAGTACCTCCTGGTCGTCACCGGGTCGGTCCCGCTCGCGGAGAACGGCATCTACCTGACCATCGGCGGGCGGACGGCGAAGACCATCCTGGAAGAGGCGGCCGCCGGCGCGGCCGGTGTGGTCGCCGTCGGGGCGTGCGCACACTGGGGAAGCGTCCAGGCGGCGCGGCCGAATCCCACTGGTGCCGTCGGCGTCGGGGACATCGTGAAGGACAAGCCCGTGGTCAACATCGCCGGCTGCCCGCCGATCTCGGACGTGGTCACGGCGACGATCGTCCACTACCTCACCATGGGACGCATGCCGGCGACGGATGCGGAAGGCCGGCCGACCTTCGCCTACGGCGCACGCATCCACGATCAATGCTCCCGCCGCGCCAACTTCGACGCCGGGCAGTTCGTGACGTCGTTCGACGACGAGGCCGCCCGGAACGGGTGGTGCCTCTACCGGGTCGGGTGCAAGGGGCCGTCCACCTTCTCACCCTGCCCGATCTTCCAGTGGAACAGCGGCACGAGCTGGCCGATCGGCGCGGGGCATCCGTGCATCGGCTGCACCGAGCGCCAGTTCTGGGACACGATGACGCCGTTCTACGACCGGCTGCCGGACGTCGCGGGGTTCGGCGTCGAACGCACCGCCGACCTCATCGGCGCGGCCCTCGCCGCCGGCGCCACGGCCGGCGTGGCGGCCCACGCGGCCGCGACCGCGATCCACCAGGCCCGGCGCCGGCCGCTCCCGGTGGTCGACGCCCCCGTCCGGTCCGACCCGCCGGCCCCGCCGGCAGCGAAGGAGTGACGCCATGGCTGCCACGAAGGTCGTCGTCGATCCGATCACTCGCATCGAGGGGCACCTCCGCATCGAGGCGCAGGCCGAGAACGGGCGGATCAGCAACGCCTGGGCGTCGTCCACCCAGTTCCGCGGCATCGAGATCATCATGCAGGGCCGCGATCCGCGCGATGCATGGGCGTTCACGCAGCGCATCTGCGGGGTGTGCACGGTCGTGCACGCCGTCGCCTCCTGCCGCGCCGTCGAGGACGCGCTCGGCATCGAGATCCCCGCGAATGCGAACCTGATCCGGAATCTCGTGCACGGGATGCAGACGATCCAGGATCACGTGATTCACTTCTATCACCTGCATGCGCTCGACTGGGTGGACGTGGTCAGCGCGCTCAGCGCCGACCCCGCGGGCACGGCACGGATCGCCCGCTCCATTTCGCCCTGGCCGAACAATTCGGAGACGTACTTCGCTGAAGTGCAGTCGCGGGTGAAGCGGTTCGTCTCGGGCGGCCAGCTCGGGATCTTCGCCAACGGCTACTGGGGCCACCCGGCGTACAAGCTCCCGCCCGAGGTGAATCTCTTGGCGGTGGCGCACTACCTCGAGGCGCTGGACTGGCAGCGGGACGTGATCCGGCTCCACACCATCTTCGGCGGAAAGAACCCGCATCCGAACTTCCTCGTCGGCGGAATGGCGTGCGCCATCAACATCGAGCGGGCGGCGACGATCAACGCGGAGCGGCTCGAGGACGTCCACGGAATGATCCGGCGGGCGCAGCGCTTCGTCGAGGAGGTGTATTGGCCCGACCTCGTGGCGATCGCCGGGTTCTACAAGGAGTGGGCGGCAATCGGCGGCGGCGTCTCGAATCATCTCGCCGTCGGCGAGTATCCCGAGGCCGACGTGCGGGACAGCGGCAGGCTCTACTTCCCGCGCGGGATCATCCTCGGCAACGATCTCACGCAGGTGCACCCGTACGACCACATGAAGGTGAAGGAGTACATCACCAGCTCGTGGTACGAGTACGCAGGCGGCGACGGTGTCGGCCTGCACCCGTACGAGGGCGAGACGAAGCCGCGCTACACCGGCCCGCCCGCGCCGTGGGAGTACCTGCAGGGACTCGACAAGTACACCTGGATGAAGGCGCCGCGATACGACGGCCGGCCGATGCAGGTGGGCCCGCTCTCGCGCATGCTGGTGGCCTACGCCAGCGGGCACGCCGACGTGCAGGCCCTCGTCACCGAAGTGCTCGGAAAGCTCGGCGTCGGGCCCGAGGCCCTCTTCTCGACGCTCGGCCGCACTGCCGCCCGCGGCATGGAGACCCTGCTCCTCGCGCGGCGGATGAACGTCTGGTACGACCAGCTCGTCGCCCGCATCCGGGGTGGCGATACGGCGACGTTCAACCGGACGAAATGGGACCCGTCGACCTGGCCGGCCCAGGCGGACGGCTACGGCTATCTCGACGCACCGCGCGGCGCACTCGGGCACTGGGTGCAGATCCGCGACGGCACCATCAGCCGGTACCAGTGCGTGGTCCCGAGCACCTGGAACTGCTCGCCACGCGATGCCGAGGGGCAGATGGGGCCGTACGAAGCGGCGCTGGTGGACAATCACCCGCTCGTTCGCCCCGAGCAGCCGCTCGAGATCCTGCGCACGATCCACTCCTTCGATCCGTGCATGGCCTGCGGCGTGCACGTGCTCGACGCCACGGGAGCGCCGATCGTGGAGGTCACCGTTCAATGAGCAGCGCGACGGCGCCGGTCGAGCACCTCCCCCGGACCGGCAATTACCGGTGGGTGCAGCTCTGGGGCATCCCGCTCCGGGTCATGCACTGGGCGGCCGCGATCTCGATCGTCGTGCTCGCCGTGACCGGGCTCTACATCGGAAAGCCGTATTTCATGACGAGCGGCGAGGCGAGCTCGCACTTCCTCATGGGATGGATGCGCCTCCTCCACTTCATCGCCGCCGGCATTCTGGTCATGACGGCGATCGTGCGGATCTACTGGCTCTTCGCGGGGAACCGGTATGAACGCTGGACCGCCCTCATCCCCTGGCACCCGCGCGACATCCGGAACTTCTTCCGCCAGGCGCGCGCGTACCTGCTCGTCCGCCCGGAGGAGGCGCCGCGATACCTGGGGCACAACCCGTTGCAGCAGCTGAGCTACACCGGACTCTACGCCCTCGCGCTCCTCCAGGCCATCACGGGGTTCGCGCTCTACGGGCAGTACGACTCGACGAGCTTCTTCTTCCGCCTCCTCAACTGGATCGGCCCGCTCCTGGGCGGGATGCCCAACGTGCGGTTCGTCCATCACGTGCTCACGTGGGCGTTCATCATCTACATCCCGATCCACGTGTACATGTCCATCCGCGCCGACGTGCTCGACCGCAACAGCACCATTTCGTCGATCGTGAGCGGCGGCCGCATGGTCCGCGCGGACGAGGCGTTCGAGGATGACTGAGGAACGCGCCGGAACGCTCGTCATCGGCCTCGGGAACCCCCTGATGGGGGACGACGGCATCGGGCTCGAGGCGCTGCACCGCTTCGGTCGCGCCACCCCGGTCCCGGCCGGCGTCGAGCTCGTGGACGGGGGCACCTGGGGGATGAACCTGCTGCCGCTCATCGAGACGGCCGGCGCCGTCCTCTTTCTCGACGCCATCCGGCTCGGCGCCGCGCCCGGTACGGTGCACGAGCTCGAGGGCGATGCCGTGCCGCGGCGGCTTGCGCACAAGCTCTCGCCGCATCAGATCGACCTGGGCGAGGTCCTTGCGATCGCGATGCTGCGCGGCACGCTGCCGCCAGGGCTCTTCGCGCTCGGCATCGAGCCGGCAGTGGTCGAGATGGGCACCGCGCTCAGCCCCGAGGTCGAGTCGGCGATGCCGAGTCTCCTCGCGCGTGCCGCGGCGCGGCTCGAGCGCCTCGCGTCCGCCGTCGGGGGCAGGGCGGAAACGGCATGCACGAGCTGAGCCTCGCACTCGAGGTCTGCCGCATCGCGGAATCCCGGCTCGGGGGCACGAGTCCCGGACGGTTGCGGCGCGTCGGGATCGAGGTGGGCAGCGAGGCGAACATCGAGGTCGCGAATTTCGAGTTCTGTCTCGAGGCGCTGCTCGGCGCTCCGCCGTTCGCCGGGGCGAGTCCCAGCATCAGCCGCTGCCCCGGAGCCGATCTCCGGCTCGCATTCCTGGAGGTGGACGATGACGGTCCGGACGATTGACGTTCGCGAGCGGGTGATGGCGAAGAACGACGAAATCGCCGCCGTGGTGCGCCAACGGCTCGGCACCGCGGGCGTACCGGCCCTCAACCTCGTTTCTTCTCCCGGCTCCGGAAAGACAACACTGCTGGAGCGCACCCTCGACGCACTCGGCGACGAGCTGAGAATCAGCGTGGTCACGGGCGACGTGCAGACGCAGAACGATGCCGACCGGCTGGCGGCACGGACCCCGCGACTCGTCCAGGCGGTGATCACCGGCGGGGCCTGCCATCTCGACGCGCGGCAGGTCCAGCAGGCGCTCGACGCCCTCGACCTCGACGATACCGACCTCCTCTTCATCGAGAATGTCGGCAACCTCGTCTGTCCCGCCGGGTGGGACCTGGGCGAGAGCAGCAAGATCGTTCTCTTCTCGGTGACCGAAGGCGAAGACAAGCCACTCAAGTACCCGGCCATGTTCCGGAACGCTGCGACGGCGGTGCTCACGAAGACCGACCTGCTGCCCTACGTCCCCTTCGACGTCGATCGCGCCATCGCGGCTGCGCACAGCGTCAATCCCCGTCTCGAATTCTTCCGCGTCTCGGCCCTGGACGGCAGCGGGATGGACGCCTGGTTCGATTTCCTCCGTGCACGTGCGCGGGTGGCCGCGACACCGTGACCGACGTGAGCGCAGCACCGGCCGCCCGGCGGCTCCGGATCACGGGCGTGGTCCAGGGGGTGGGGTTCCGCCCCTTCGTGCACCGCCTCGCGGTGCGGCACGGGCTCGGTGGCTGGGTGCGGAACGTCGGTGGCGAAGTCGAGATCGCGATCGAAGGGCCCGAACCCTCCATGACCGCGTTCCTCGACGCCATCCGGAGCGAGGCCCCGCCCCTCTCGCGCATCGAGTCGGTCGCGGTGGAGGCGACGGCGCCGCAATCGGTGAGCGGATTCTCCATTGCGCAGAGCCGGGATCCCGCCGGCCGCCGCCAGCCCGTTTCGCCCGACGTGGCCCTCTGCGCCGCGTGCGAAGCCGAGCTCTTCGATCCGGCGAACCGGCGATTTCGGTATCCGTTCATCACGTGCACCGATTGCGGCCCGCGGTTCACCGTGATCGAGGCGATGCCGTACGATCGGGCTCGCACGAGCATGCGACCGTTCCGGCAGTGTGCAGCGTGCGAGACGGAGTACACGACGGCGTCCGACCGCCGGTATCACTCCGAGACCAACAGCTGTGCGGCGTGCGGCCCGCGGCTCTGGTTCGAGACCGGGCACGAGACGCAGGGATCAGCCGCCGCGCTCGAAGCCGCCGCGCAGCTCATCCGCGCCGGGGGCATCGTCGCGATGCGCGGGCTCGGCGGGTTCCACCTCGCCGTCGACGCCACGTCGGGCCCCGCGGTAGCGCGGCTTCGCGCGCGCAAACATCGTGACGCCAAGCCATTCGCCGTCATGGTCCGGGGCGCGAGCGACGCCGCCGCGCTCGTCGAGACGACGGACGATGCGATCGCCCTGCTTTCGTCGGCCGTGAGACCGGTCGTCATCCTTCCGGCGCGCCCGGACAGTGCCATCAGCGACTCCGTTGCCCCGGGTGTCGGCTCGCTCGGCGTGATGCTGCCGTCCACTCCCCTCCACCACCTCCTCGTCGACCTCGTCGGTGGCCCGGTGGTGATGACGAGCGGCAACCTGAGCGACGAGCCCATCGCCACCGGCAACGATGAGGCGCGGATGCGACTCGGCGCCATCGCCGACGGCTTTCTCCTGCACGACCGCGAGATCGTGTCCCGCTATGACGATTCGGTCGTGCGGCCCACGCCGCGCGGACGTACCGTGGTGCGACGGGCCCGCGGGCTTGCCCCGCTTCCGCTCCGCCTGCCGGTCCCGAGCCCCGGGCCGCTCGTCGCCGTCGGTGCCGACCTCAAGAACACCTTCGCGCTCGTGGACGGCGCGCGCGCGTACGTGAGCCAGCATATCGGCGATCTCGAGAGCCTCGAGACCGTCATCCACTTCCACCAGACGCTCGACCGTTTTGGCGCCCTGTTCCAGATCGTGCCGCGGGTCGCGGTGCACGACCTTCATCCGGGCTACCTCTCAACGCGGCTCGCCGGCGAGCTCGGCCTGCCGCGCACCGTCGCCGTCCAGCATCACCATGCCCACATCGCGGCCGTCCTCGCCGAGCATGGCGAGGAAGGGCCAGTCGTCGGGCTCGCCTTCGACGGCACGGGGTACGGGGACGACGGGCACGTCTGGGGCGCGGAAGTCCTCGTCGCGGACCTTCACGAGTTCCGGCGCCTCGCGCGGCTCCGCTACGCGCCGATGCCCGGCGGCGACCGCGCCGCCCGCGCGCCGTGGCGCGCGGCGCTCGGCTACCTCTCGCTGGAGCCCGAGCGGGAACCGGCGTTCAGCGCAGCATTCACTGCGCTCCCGCCTCGCGAGGTCGCGCTCGCCCGCCTCCAGATTGCGCGCCGTCTCAACGCTCCGCTCGCCTCCTCCATGGGCCGCCTCGTCGATGCCGCGGCCGCGCTTCTCGGCGTTCACGCCGGCCCCCAGTTCGAGGGTCAGGCGGCGATGGAACTCGAGGCGGCAGCAGGCCGCCACGCCGGGGTGGCCTTCGAGATGCCGCTCGACGAGCGGCGCGAAGTATGGGAGCTGGACCCGCTTCCGCTCCTCGGCTGGCTCGGGGATCGCCGGCGGGCCGGCGCCGACACCGGCCTCCTGGCCGCCGACTTCCACGCGAGCGTCATCGCCGCGGCCGCGCGCGTGGCTGCCGCGAGCTGCGAGCGGTGCGGCCTCCGTACCGTCGCGCTCGGCGGCGGCGTCTTCCAGAACGCGCGGTTCGCGACGCAGCTCCCCGCCGCGCTCGAGGCGCTCGGCCTCCGTGTGCTCCTGCCCCGCGAGCTCGGCCCCAACGACGGCGCCATCAGCTACGGGCAGGCGGCGATCGCCGCGGCGCGGCTCGCCGCCGAGAGCCGGAACTCCCCCACCTCGAACTGAGGGCCTCCCCATGTGCCTTGGCATCCCCGGACGAGTCGTCGAGGTCCATGACGATCGCGGTCTCGCAATGGGCGTCGTGGATTTCGGCGGTGTCCGGCGGGAAGTCTGCCTCGCCTACATCGCCGACGAGGTGCAGCCGGGCGACTACGCGCTCGTGCACGTCGGCTTCGCCATCTCGCGGATCGACGAGGCGGAGGCGCGTCGCACTTTCGAGGCGCTCCGGGAGATGAGCCAGCTGGACGAGCTCGACTGGCTGCGGGAAGTCGCCGCGCGCGAGCTGGCCGAACTGCAGGAGCGTGCCACGCCATGAAGTTCCTCGACGAGTATCGCGATGGCGCGATCGCGCGGGCCCTCGCCGCCCAGATCCGGCGGACCGCCACGCGCCGGTGGGTGCTCATGGAAGTCTGCGGCGGCCAGACGCACACGATCGTGAAGCAGGGGCTCGACGAGCTCCTCGGCGATGCGGTGGAGATGATCCACGGGCCCGGCTGCCCCGTCTGCGTGACACCGCTGGAGCAGATCGACAAGGCGCTCGAGCTCGCCTCGCGGCCGGATGTGATCTTCACTTCGTTCGGCGACATGCTCCGCGTGCCCGGCAGCGAGTGCGACCTGCTCCAGGTTCGCGCCCGGGGCGGCACGGTGCGGATCGTCTACTCCCCGCTCGACGCGCTCGACCTCGCCGTGCGGAATCCCGGCAGGCAGGTCGTCTTCTTCGCCGTCGGCTTCGAGACCACCGCGCCGGCGAACGCCATGGCCGTGTGGCGCGCGCGCGAGCTCGGCATCCCCAACTTCAGCGTGCTCGTCTCGCACGTCACGGTCCCGCCGGCGATGGTAGCGCTCCTCAGCGATCCGGCCAACCGGGTGCAGGGGTTCCTGGCGGCCGGGCACGTCTGCACCGTCATGGGCTGGACGGAGTACGAGCCGATCGCCGTCGGGTTCAAGGTGCCGATCATCGTCACCGGCTTCGAGCCACTCGACATCCTCGAGGGCATCCACCTGGCGGTGCGCCAGCTCGAGGAGGGCCGGTACGAGGTCGAGAACCAGTATGCACGGGCCGTGACCCGGGAGGGCACCGTCCCGGCACGGACCCTCGTCGAACGGGTCTTCCAGCTCGCGGACCGGAAGTGGCGCGGCATCGGGGAGATTCCGGCGAGCGGCCTCGCGCTGCGCGACGAGTTCGCCGCCTTCGATGCCGAGCGCCGCTTCACGCTCGGAACCGCGTCAGTGGCCGAGCCGGCGGAATGCCGCGCGGGGGCGGTGCTGCGCGGTCAGCTCAAGCCACATCAATGCCCGGCCTTCGGGCGAAGCTGCACGCCCGAGCATCCGCTCGGCGCCCCCATGGTCTCGTCCGAAGGCGCGTGTGCCGCCTATTACAACTACGGGAGGTTCCGCGCGCCGGAGCCGGTGGAGGCGACATGACGACGACAGCACGACTGGCCGGCGGACTTGCCTGCCCGGCTCCGGCGGTACCCACGGAGCGCGTGCTACTGGGCCACGGATCGGGAGGCAAGCTGAGCGCCGCACTGCTGCGTGACCGCTTCCTTCCGCACCTGTCGAATCCGGCGCTGCAGCAGCTCGGTGACGCGGCCGTGGTGCAGGTGTTCGATGGCGATATCGCGATGTCGACCGACACGTTCGTCGTGAGCCCGATCGAGTTTCCGGGCGGCAACATCGGCTCGCTCGCCGTGCACGGGACGCTGAACGACGTTGCGATGATGGGCGCGGAGCCGAAGTTCCTCTCGGCGGGCTTCGTAATCGAGGAGGGATTCGAGCTCGACGTGCTCGATCGGGTGATCGCCAGCATGGCCGGTGCAGCACGCGAAGCCGGCGTCCCGCTCGTCACCGGAGACACGAAGGTCGTCGAACGGGGAAAGGCGGACCGGATCTACATCAACACGACCGGCATCGGCACGCTCGAGGGAACATGCCGGCCGCGCCCGGACCGTGCCCAGAACGGAGACGCGGTGATCGTGAGTGGGGAGATCGGGCGGCACGGCATGGCGATCATGGCCGCGCGCGAGGGCCTGGGGTTCGAGGCGGAGATCGAGAGCGACTCTGCAGCGCTCTATCCGCTGGTCGCGCGACTCGCGGGGCGTTTCGGCGCTCACGTTCACGTGCTGCGGGACCCGACGCGCGGCGGGGTCGCGAGCGCGCTCAACGAGATCGCCACCGCATCGCGACGGGGCCTCGTCCTCGACGAGGAATCGCTGCCGGTGCCGGAACCGGTCGCGGCAGCCTGTGCGGTTCTGGGCCTCGATCCGCTCTACGTCGCCAACGAAGGAATCATGGTCGTCATGCTTCCCGACCGTTTTGCGGACGACGCGGTCGCAGCGCTTCGCGGCCTCCCCCTCGGGGCGCAGGCCCGCCGCATCGGACGGGTGGTGGACGACCATCCCGGCATGGTCGTGATGCGAACTGCGATGGGAGGCACCCGCGTCGTCGACATGCTGCCGGGCGACCAGCTGCCGAGGATCTGCTGACGTGACCGGACTCGCCCCTGCCCTGCTGCTCGGCGTCGTCCTCGGGATGCGGCACGCCACCGACGCCGATCACGTCGTCGCCGTCTCGACCATCGTCACGCGTCGTCCGGGACTTTCGGGCGCGCTCCGCGTGGGCGCACTCTGGGGAGCGGGGCACACGCTTGCGGTCCTGCTGGCCGGCGGGGCCATCATCCTCGCGGGCGTGGCGGTGCCACCGAACCTCGCGCTCGCGCTCGAGCTCTGCGTCGCCGCGATGCTCATCGCGCTCGGCGCGTGGAACCTTCGCTCCGGTGCGCGCGGCGAGGTCGATCCGTCGTCGGCGAGGCGGCCACTCCTGATCGGTGTCGTGCACGGCCTGGCGGGATCCGCGGCAGTCGCGCTTCTCGTCGCTGCCGCGAGCCCGGATCCGGGCTGGGCACTCGGCTACCTCCTCCTCTTCGGGCTCGGAACGATCGGGGGGATGATGGGGGTCACGGCGGCGGTGGCGGCGCCCGTGGCGCTCTCGCGGGGTCGGCTCGAGCCCTTCGGCCGCTACCTGCGGATGGCGTCCGGCACGCTGAGCATCGTGGTGGGGCTGGCGCTGGCGGCGCAGCTTACGCTCCTGGGTGGCGCGCCGGCCTGACATTCGGGCAGGATTTCACTTCAACCGGAGGACGACCGTGGCGCTGCAGCGAGGCATCTACATCGTGCCGACCGACCGCTGGTACATCGAGCGCACCGTCTGGCTCATTGCCGGGTGCGTGCTTCTCGTCGCGACATCGCTCGCCCTCTTCGTCGATCCTCGCTGGGTACTGTTCGTCATCGCGACCGCCCTCGCTTCCATTGCCGTATCGCTCACCGGTTTCTGCCTCGTCGGCAATGTGCTTCATCGTCTCGGCTTCACATCGAGGCTCGCCCGGCCGGCCGGGGAGAAGGCGCGCTGGTACTTCATGCAGACGGACAGCTGGTACCTGGAGCGTCGCATCTACCTCGCAGTCGGCATCAATCTCACGATAGCCTCGGTGCTCTCGCTCGTGCACAGCCCCTGGTGGCTGGCGTTCACCGGGTTCGTGGGTGCGGCGATGGTCTGGTTCGCCGCGACCGGCTTCTGCATCATGGCGAACGGGCTCTACTGGCTTGGCGCGGAGCCGAGGCTCGCCCCGCGGTGCAACGCCGCAGGCGCGCGGAGTGCAGCCGCGACCGGTGCCGTGAACTGAGCAGGCGAGGAGGGTCAGGCACAGCGGAGGCCCCTATCGACTCGGCTGGCGCCCCAGGTACCCCGATTTCGTGAGTCCGTACACGACCGACTTCCGCCCGTTCTCCTCGACGCGGGTTCCAGTCGACACGGCCCCGATCTTCTCGACCGCCCGCCGCGACCGGAGGTTCTGCGGACCGATCACGAAGATGACGCGGTCGACGAACCCGAACGCATGCTCGAGCATGAGCCGTTTCATCTCCCCGTTGTACCGCCCGCCCCAGCACCGCCGGGCCAGGAAGGTCCAGCCGATCTCGACCTCCCGCTTCGCCGGGTCGTATCCGTAGAATCGGGACGACCCGATGACCTCGCCGTCGCGTCGATCCAGCGCGATGAGCGCGCCACCACATTCGAGGCCGGTGCGGAAGAATTCCCGGAATACGTCCTCGCGATATCGATCGCGAACCGGGTGCTGCTCCCAGATCAGCGGATCGGACGCGACCGCGAAGAGCTCGTCGAAATCCCCGGGCAGGAGCGGCCGCAGCGTGAGGAGCTCGCCCTGGAGCACGGGCTGCAGATCGACGGGGGCTTCGGAGGCGGGATCGCCGACCGTCACTCGCCTACTCCAGCGTGCTGCAGACGACGCTGCGTTCGTGCAGCACCGCCTCCTGCCGGAAGCGCTGCTTGTAGGCGTGCGCCACGACTCGCGCGAGAGAGTCCGCGTTCCCTCCCCCGGTCTGCAGGAGCATCAGGACGATCGTGCGCTCCGTTTCGGCGAGCCCGCTCGCGCCCTTCCAGTGCCCGGTCGCGTCCCAGACGGTGAAGCCGGCGGGAAAGCGTGGCGCCACATCCTCGGCGAGGAACCGGCGCAGCGCGCTGTCCCCCACGACGCCACCACCTGGAATGTTCCTTCCGAAATAGAGGAGGTGGCGAACCGCCGGGACCGCGCCGACCTCGCACTGGGTGGACGGACCGCCATCGCGCGTCGCGGACGCCATCGGGCGCGCGCAGCCGCCGAGCGCGAGCAGGAGAACCGCTGACGCCAGCAGGCCCGGTCCCATCACGCGTCTTCATTCCGCCGGGCTATCCGCTCCGCCTCGAGTTTCTCCGCCAGCATCCGCTCCGCGAAGTCCAGGTCCTCGCGGGTCTCGAGCAGCTCGCGCTGGACGTCGCTGAGCTCTGCTTCGAGCGTCTCGACGCCGGGCGCGGCGGCGGCCAGTTGCTTCCGGCGGAGGCTTTGCGCCCACGCTCCGAACCCCGCCGCGAGGCCGACATGGAGGGCGGCGTGCCACGGCTCCCCCATGGCCGCGGCAAACGCGGTCCCGAGGACGTTGACGCCGCTCAGCGCGGCAGCGAACCAGGCCAGCGGTCTCATCCTGATGGACACGATACGCCTTCCTTTCTCGGGGCGAACGCTTCGACTGATGTGCGCGGAGCGCGGCGCGCCGGCAGCACCGACGGGTCAACCTCCGAACCGTTCCAGCGTGTAGACGCGCTGCTGCGCGCTCCCCGTGGCGTCACGCCACTCGAGCGTGGCCGTCCAGCTGTCCTCCGTCGCGCGCCGCCAGGTGAACGCGCGCGCGGCGTCCTCCAGGGATTCGAAGCGCCAGCTGGCGGAATCGAACGCGGTCGCCTGCCATTTCGGATCGCCGGCCGGATCGACGACCCGGGTCCCCCGCAACCCGATCCGCGTGGAATCGCTGACCGCGGCGAGCGACGAATCGCTGAACGTCTCTCGGAGCAGCGTCGAATCGTCGAGGAACCGGTAGCGCTCGTAGAACGGGTCCACCCCGCCGCCGGAGCCGCGCCACGTGCCCTCGATCCAGCGAATCGTCTGGAACTCCGCTGCGGTGACCGTCGCGGCAGGCGCTCTCGGGCCTGCGTCTGCAGAACCTGCCGGCTCCGGACGTTCGGCCGGCTGGCAGGCCACAAGGGCGATCGCCGGCAGGCAGTATCGAATCTTCATCGAACCTCCCTCGTGGAGTTGATGCCCTGCTCCCGGCCGAGCGCGAGCCAGGTGCGCAACGCCCACCAGTGGAACGGCGCGAGCAGCAGTGCCGCGCCAAGGACGCTCGCCGCGAGGAGCGTCGGCCACGTGGCTGCGCGGGCGACGCCGCTCACCGCCCCGGCCCCGGCGCCCGCCGCCATGAACGACACGAGCGGCACTTCCGCGCGGCCCCGACCCAAGACGAGGAGCAGGAGCGCGTACGTCAGCGCCGCGGCGGCCACACGGAACACCTTTGCCCAATTGCCCGCGGTCGCGAGCCCGATGAGTGCGACGGCCACGATCACGGCGAGCAGGGCGAGGCTCGCGAGAAGGCCAGGTGGATAGCGTCCCGCCCGGCTCACGACGGTTCGTCCTTGTCGAGCCCATCCTCTGGATCGCCCGGCTCCTCATGCACGAAATAC
>JAICNA010000073.1 GCA_025928955.1 Gemmatimonadales bacterium
GCCGCTCCGATCGTAGACACGGAGCTCGCGAACGATGCCGCCGCCCGGCATGTAGGCGATGAGGCCGGCGCGCGGGAGACAGGCGACCTTGCCCATCGTCGCGTGGACGTTGATGATCTCGCTTGGCGACCGGTAGGCTTCGCCGAAGCTTCGGAGATGCCGGCCCCGCAGATCGTAGAGATGAATCAGGCCGGGAACCGCGGGGTTCACCGCGTGCACCACGAGCGTCGAGTCCATGATGCAGAGCGCGTCCGGGGACACGCGCGTCGCGAGGACCGTGTCGAGCTCGAATCCTTCTGCTTTGGGCCGGAACCGCTGCACGCGGCGCAGGAGATCACCGACATAGAGGTTGCCTCCCGCATCCACCGCCAGCGAGCGCGCGTGGAAGAAATCCCCCGGCCCCCGCCCGGCGCGCCCCACGCTTCCCAGGTACCGCCCCTCCGGGCCGAGGACCCGGATGACCGAATTGGCCTCGTCGAGGACGAGGATTCTTCCATCCGGTGTGGCGGTCACCGCAGTGACTCCTCCGAGAACCTCGTGCTCCTGGCCATCGAGCGCTCCGAACGCGAGCATCGGGGCCCCTGCCGGCGGACGCAGCGCCGACGCCCCGCGGGAGCCGATCAGCCTCAGCGTGTCGGTGGGCGCGATCTCGCGAACGAGGAGCCCTGGCTGCGGATGTTCCTGGGTCCAGCCCGGGGCCGGTCCCCCGATCGCGAGCAGCGCCAGGACGAATGATCGCATGCGGAATCCCTGGGAGGTGTCCGACGGAGACGTGCCATGCCGCACAGGCAGCACGCGCCCATGATACCAGAAAAACGACGACGCGAGCAACACGTTCGCTGCTCGCGCCGTCTCTCCTCCGGGCGGGTTACCGCCGGTCCCGGTCCCGATCCCGCTCGCGGTCCTCGCGGTACTCCTGGCGGTCGCGGTATTCGCGCCGGTCGCGATCGCGGTCATAGCGGTCGTCGCGGTCGTACCGATCGTAGCGATCGTCGCGCTCGTACCGGCCCGACCGCTCGTTGTACCAGTAGCGATCGTCCTTGTAGTAATCGTCGTCCCGGTCGAAGCGGTCGTACCGGTCATAGCGGTACCCTGCCGGGCGATAGTAGCGGCCGCCCCGCTCGTAGACGACCACGGTACGCGTCGCGACGTGCGTGAGGTCGCGCTCGTAGAACCGCCCGCGCCAGTAATAGAGCTTGACCGGACGATACCCGTGCCGCCTCCACCACCGCTCCGCGTTGCGCTCGCGCACGACGACGCGATCGACGAAGACGACCCGGGGTGCGATGTACCGGCGCTCGGGCGGGCGACGATACGCGGCTGGATAGCCGGAACGGGATTCGACTACGACGCGCGTCTGCGCTTCGGCACCAGTGCCGACGATCGAGAGGGCGATGAGCGCCGCAGGAACCGCGAGACGAATGACTCGCATGACAGCCTCGACGATGTAGAAGGGAATCTGACCGACGCCCCGACTACAAGCGAAGCTCATGCCAATCGCTAACTCGTTGATTCTGCGATCGATTCCGGAAGCGCCCGGGCGAGCCGTGTCCGGACGAGTGGACGGGGGACGGGCTCAGGCGGCGCGGGAATCGGACGGCTTCCGTGGCTTCTTGGGCGGAGCCGCGCGCGCCTTGACCGGCCGACGCGGCTTCGGCGCGGCGGGCAGGGGAACGTCCGGGGGTGCGGGCGGATCGAACAGCGTCGGCGCGTCCGCGGGCTGCATGCGAGCAACGGACTTCCGCACCGGCAGATCGGCGACGGTCTCCTGCGAATCGATCCACTCGCAGATGATCCGGAACGATTCGCTGCGGTCGATCCCGAACGCCGCTGCGAGGTACGGGATGGCGCCGTACATGTTGCTGCGGCCCTCCGCCCGGAGACGGCGGAGGAAGGTGAAGTAGCGGTTCGGCCGCTCGACGCGTCGTGCCATGCGTTTTTCTGGTAACGTGTTGGAATACGGTGAGTTGCGACTACCGAATATACGCCGAACCCGATCTCGGCGCAAGCACGACGATGCGGCGGGCGGCGCATCCGCCTGCGGGTGGCCCCGGGTGCATCCTTCCGCCCGTCGTGCCTCTCGTCCTACCTTTAGTCCCTCTTTCCCTGGCCCGGGAGCCACGTGTCGGAAACGTTCCGCGTCGCCGTTGCGAAGGACTACCTCACGTTCTCGTCGGCGCATTTCATCACGATGCGTGGCCACCAGTGCGAAGCGCTGCATGGGCACAACTACCGGGTCGGCGTCGCCGTCGAGGGAGGACTCGACGCCGAGTCGCTCTTCGTCATCGACTTCAGCATCCTCAAGCAGATCGTGCGTCGGCTCGTGGACGCGATCGATCATCGCGTCCTCCTTCCGGCGGGCAGCCCCAAGATCGTCGTGCACGACCGCGGCGAGCAGATCGCCGTGGACGTCTTCGGGGAGCCGCGCTACGTCTTCCCGAAGCGGGACTGCGCGATCCTCCCGATCGCCAACAGCACCGCCGAGAAGCTCGCCGAGTACCTGGCGATCCAGGTGCGCGACGAGCTCGTCGCCGGCGGCGTCACGCACCTCACCCGTCTCGAGCTCGAGGTCGAGGAGAGCCCGGGACAGACGGCCACCTATTCCATGGGGCTGCGCTGACATGCCCGAACGCACCTACACCGGCGCCGCACTCGCCGAACGCCTCGCGTCGCTGCCCGGCTGGTCCGAGGCGAACGATGCCATCCGCCGCGAGTTCACGACCGACGGCTGGACGACGACGCTCATGCTCGTGAACCTGATCGGCTTCCTCTGCGAAGCCGCCGATCACCATCCCGACCTGCACGTGAGCTGGGGCAAGGTGGAGGTGCGGCTCAACACGCATACCGCCGGCGGCGTGACCGACAAGGATCTCGAGCTCGCGCGGATCATCGAACAGCAGGCGATGTGGAAGCCCGCGGGTGGCGCCCTGGGCGGCACCCGGAAGAAGTGGATCTCCTCGTAACGCCACTCGCTCCGCCGCTTGAGCCGCTCGATCTCTGTGAGCGGCTCGGGCATCTTCCAGACGTTCTTCTCCTCGACAGCGCCGCGCGCGGACCCACCGGGCGGTATTCGTACCTGATGGCCGATCCGGTCCGGGTCTTCACCAGCCGCGTGCCCGGTGACGCGCTCGCGGAGGCACGCTCGGCGCTCGCGCGGTTCGCTACGCTGCGGCTGCCCGGCCTGCCGCCATTCCAGGGAGGACTCGCCGGCTTCATCGGCTACGACCACGGCCGCGTCCTCGAGCGCCTCCCGCCCCCGCGCGCCGATGACCTCGAGGTCCCCGACGTGTGGCTCGGCCTCTATGACTGGGTCATCGCCTGGGATCACGCGACGGGCGAGGCGTGGCTCGTGTCGTCGGGCATTCCGGAGCGCGGCGCGGAGGCCCCGCGGCGCGCGGCGGCACGCGCGCGCGAGGTACTCGGGCTGATCGCGAGGGCAAAGTCGCCCGTGACGCCCGCGCCCCCGCGAGACACTGCCGCGGCTCCGTCCTCGAACTTCACGCGGGCGGCGTACATCGCCGCGGTGGCGCGAGTTCGCGAATACATCCTCGCGGGCGATGTCTTCCAGGTGAACATCTCGCAGCGGTTCGAGGCGCCGCTCCCCTGCGCCCCGCTCGAACTGTACCGCCGGCTTCGCGTCCGGAATCCCGCGCCGTATTCGGCGTATCTCGACGCGGGCGGCTTCCAGGTGATCAGCGCATCCCCCGAGCGGTTCCTTCGGCTCGATGGCGACCGCGTCGAGACCCGCCCCATCAAGGGAACGCGCCCGCGGGATCCCGATCCCGTCCGCGACGCCGCGCTCGCCCGGGAGCTCGCCGAGAGCCCGAAGGATCAGGCGGAGAACGTGATGATCGTCGATCTCCTGCGAAACGATCTCTCGCGCGTCTGCCGGCCCGGCACCGTCGACGTGCCCGCGCTGCTCGCGCTCGAGACGCTGCCGACCGTGCACCACCTCGTCTCGACCGTGACCGGCCGCCTGCAGCCGGCGTGCGATGCGTTCGACCTCGTGCGCGCTGCGTTTCCCGGCGGGTCGATCACCGGAGCCCCGAAGGTCCGGGCCATGGAGATCATCGCCGAGCTCGAGCCCGTGCGGCGGTCGGTGTATTGCGGATCGATCGGCTACTTCGCGCTGAGCGGAGACATGGACACGAGCATCGTCATCCGCACCTTCCTCGCGGTGAACGGCCGCGTCTGCTTCCATGCCGGCGGCGGCATCGTGGCGGATTCCGATCCGGCGCTCGAGTACGACGAAACGCTGCACAAGGCGCGTGCGCTCCTGGACGCGCTCGCATGATCGTCCTGCTCGACAACTACGATTCCTTCGTGCACAACCTCGCGCGGTACGTGCGCGAGCTCGGCGGCACACCGGAGGTGGTGCGGAACGATGCGGCGAGCGTGGACGACATCGTCGCCCTCGCGCCGACGCACGTCATCGTGTCCCCCGGCCCGTGCACCCCCGCCGAGGCCGGGATTTCCGTGGAGGTGATCCGCCGCCTCGGTCCCACGACGCCGGTGCTCGGCGTCTGCCTCGGCCATCAGGCGATCGGGGCAGCCTACGGCGGCCGCGTGGTGCGCGCGGGACGGCCGATGCACGGCCGCACCTCGGCCATCGCGCACGACCGGACCGGCGTCCTCCGCGGGCTGCCGAGCCCGTTCCGGGCGACGCGCTATCACTCGCTCGTGCTCGAGCGGGCGTCGCTGCCGTCGGAGCTGATGGTGAATGCAACGGCCGAGGACGGGGAGATCATGGCGGTGCGGCATGCGGAGCACCCCGTGCACGGGGTGCAGTTCCATCCGGAGTCGGTCCTGAGCGAGCACGGCTACGCGATCGTGCGTCGCTTCCTCGAGCTCGCCGTCAGTCGCCGAGACTGATTCCCAGCTCGCGCGCCGTCTGCACCACGTCGGAGTCGAGGGGGACGTTCTTCGGCCGACCCACGACTTCCTCGAGCGGAACGCAGGTGATCGTCGGCCCGTTGAGGCCGACCATCACGTCGAACGTCCCCGCTGCAATCGCACGAACCGCCGCCGACCCGAAGCGGAGTGCGAGCAGGCGATCGTAGGTGGTCGGCGACCCGCCGCGCTGCAGGTGCCCGAGCACGAGCGCGCGCACCTCCTTGCCGGTGCGCTCCGAGATGGCGCGCGCCACCTGGCTCGCGATGCCGCCGAGCCGGTCCACCGTCCCGACCCCGCGGCGCTCGACGAGGGCCACGGCTCCGTCCTTCGGCTTGGCCCCCTCCGCCACGACCACGATGCTGAAGTGACGGCCCATCTCCTCGCGCTGGCGGATCTTCGCGCAGACCTTCTCGATGTCGAACGGGATCTCGGGCAGCAGGATGACGTCCGCACTGCCGGAGATGCCGCTGTTGAGCGCGATCCATCCCGCATAGCGGCCCATCAGCTCCACGACCATGACGCGCTCGTGGCTTTCCGCCGTGGAGTGCAGCCGGTCGAGCGCTTCGGTCGCCGTGCTCACCGCCGTATCGAATCCGAACGTGCGCTGCGTTCCGGCGACGTCGTTGTCGATCGTCTTCGGCACGCACACGACGGGGAGACCCTTGAGGGCGAGCTGGTGCGCGATCTGGAGGCTGCCGTCGCCGCCGATGGAGACGAGCGCGTCGAACCCGGACGCGCGAAACGCTCCGCAGAGGTCGTCGGAGCGGTCGTATTCATATTCCTCGCCGTCGGCCTTGCGCCCGACGTAGCGGAAGGGATTGCCGCGGTTGGTGGTGCCGAGGATGGTGCCGCCGAGGTGGGTGATGCCGCGGACTTCCTCGGGGCCGAGCTTCACTACGCCTTCGAAGCTGAGCAGTCCCTCGAAGCCGCGCTGGATCCCGTACGTGCGCCACCCGCGCTGGTGCGCGGAGAGCACGACGGCACGAATGACGGCATTGAGGCCCGGGGCGTCGCCGCCCCCGGTCGAGATTGCGATACGCAGCGCTAGACTCCTCTCCGCTCGCGGATCAGCGCGAGTATTTCCCCTGCGGTGGCGTGCCGCCCCATCTTCTTCTTGGAGAAGAGCAGGTCTCCGTCCACCGTCACCTCGAACACGCCCCCGGAGGACGGTGCCAGCTCGACCTCGACGCCGGGGAAGTGCTGCTGCAGCTCAGCCGCCAGACCGGCGGCTCGTGGCTGGTAGTTTCAAACGACGCAGAATTCGATCCGGACGCGCATCGGTGCCTCGTGGTGAGGGTTCAGTGGCGAATCGTAGCGGCGGCCGGAAACCCTGCCAAGTGTGCCGCGGCACTGTGATGCAGCGCCTTGTCCCGGACTCCGGCGCGGGATATCTATAGCCATCATGGGAACCTGCCGAGCCGCCGGGCGCGTCGCCGCCCTCGTCCTGGGCGGGGCGATCTGCGCCCTGCCACTCGCCGCACAGCAGCGCCGGTACTTCATCGAGACCGGCGCGGGCGTGGCCCTCACCTCCTTCGACGACGCGACGAACCTCGAGTCGGGGATCGGCGGCGTGGCGCGCCTCGGCGTCTGGCTGCCGTACCGGCTCTCGGTCGAAGGCGAATTCGGCTTCTCCTCTCCCAAGTCCCGCAACGGTCCCTCCTGGAGCGTCCGCACGATTTCCGCGGCGCTGCTCGGGAACCTGCCGGTCGGCAACTCGAGTTCCGCGTACCTGAAGCTCGGCCTGGGCTCCACGTCCTACGACAACAATCTCTGCCCTGGCAGCACCGTGCTGGGTCCCTGCGGGCGCGCCTCGGCGATCCTCGGCGGCGCCGGATTCCGCGCCGGCATCACCGAGACGATCATGGCGCGGATCGAGGGCCTGGCCACGCGGGCGAGCGAAGACGGCGTCATGAACGTGAGCGGCAGCGCCGGGGTCAGCATCATGATCGGGAGCAAGCCCGTCACCGACTCCGATCGGGACGGCGTGTTCGATACGGACGACCGGTGTCCCGATACGCCGCTCGGCACGCTCACCGACGAGCGCGGCTGCCCCAGTGACTCCGACAGCGACGGCGTCTTCGACGGGCTCGACCGGTGTCCCGCGACGCCCGCGGGCGCGCGCGTGAATGCGGCGGGGTGCCCCGAGGACGCCGACGCGGACAACGTGCCGGACGGCGTCGATCAATGCGCCGATACGCCGGCAGGTGCGGCTGTCGACGCGCGCGGCTGCCCGCAGGATGCGGACGACGACGGCGTATCGGACGGCCTGGACCGCTGCCCCGACACCCCGAAGGGTGCAAGCGTCGACCAGCTCGGCTGTCCCGGCGACGAAGACGGCGATCGCGTGCTCGACGGACTCGACCGTTGCCCGCGCACGCCGGCCGGCGCGGCGGTCAATGCGTTCGGCTGCCCGCCCGGCGTTCCGGAAGGCACGACAGGCACCGCGTTCACGCCAGGCTCGCGCCGCGTACTGCCGATCGCCTTCGCGCGGCAGAGCGCGCGGCTTCCCGATGCGGCGGGGCCGGTGCTCGATTCGCTGGCGACGGCGCTCGTGGCGCAACCCAACGTCACCATCGAAATCGCGTCGCACGGCGACGGCACGACGGCGGAGACCCGCCACCTGACGCAGCTGCGTGCCGACGCGGTGCGCCGCTATCTCATCGCCAAGGGAGTGTCGCTGCAGCGGGTCACGGCGCGCGGGTACGGTGCCGACCAGCGGCTCGCCGGCGGCACCGATGCGGCCGCACAGGCCCGCAATCGGCGCATCGAGCTCCGGGTACTCTCGGCCGCTCCGGGTCGGTAGATTCTCTCCGGCCCGCGAACCCGCGGGCCCCGTTCCCGGGGCGGCGCCCCGATGCGTTCCGGCGGCCCCGCTTCTCGCCCGGGCGGCCCCGATCCTCCACGAGCCAAACCTGTGCAGCTCATCCGCCGGTGCTTCGGCATCCTGCTGTTCGTGACTCCCCTGCTGTTCGGCTGCAGCACCCTCTCCGAAACGGCACGCGCCCAGGCCATCGCCGATTCGATCCGGACCGACTCGATTCGCCTCGATTCGATCCGCACCGATTCGATCCGCGCCGACTCCATCGCGCGCGCCGATTCCATCCGCGCCGATTCGATCCGCAGCGATTCCATCGCCCGCGCCGACTCGATTCGCGCGGCACGCACCTCCCGCGGCGGCAGCGCGCCGGCCCGCCGGTTCGCCGCGACGGATACCGTGCCCTGGCCCGCGATTCCGGAGCCTGCGCCGGGCGCCCTGCTGCCGTCCCATCGAGTCATCGCGTTCTACGGCAATCCGCTCTCGAAGCGCATGGGAATTCTCGGGGAGCTTCCCCCCGCACAAATGCTCGAGAAGCTCGAAAAGACGGCGGCGGAGTGGGCGGAAGCCGATTCGACCCGCGCGGTGATTCCCGCGCTGCACATGATCGTCACCGTGGCGCAGGCGTCGGCCGGCGCCGACGGCAAGTACCGGCTGCGCATGAGCGACAGCCTGATGCATCGCGTCGCGCAGTGGGCCGAAGAGCGGGGCTGGCTCTTCTTCGTCGACGTACAGGTGGGGCTGAGTGACGTGCGGTCGGAGCTGCCCCGGCTCCTGCCGCTGCTGCGGCGGCCGTACGTGCACCTCGCGCTCGATCCCGAGTTCGACATGTACGACGGCATCCGGCCGGGCCGGCGCATCGGGACGATGGATGCCGAGGACGTCAACTACGCGATCGGCGTCCTCGCGGACATCGTGCGCGAGGAGGGCGTGCCGCCCAAGATCCTGGTGATCCACCGCTTCACCGAGAAGATGCTCACGAATGCGCGGAACATCCGCCGGGACCCGACGGTCCAGGTGGTGATCGACATGGACGGATTCGGGTCGCCACAGCTCAAGCGCTCGACGTGGCGCGCCGTCGTCCAGCGGGATCCGGTGCAGTACACCGGGTTCAAGCTCTTCTACAAGAACGACAAGCCGATGATGACGCCACGGCAGGTGATCGAGCTGTATCCCTCGCCCGTGTACATCCAGTACCAGTAGCCGCCCGCATCGTGCGCCTTGCCGCCATCCTGGCGCTCCTGCCCTCGATCTCGGCGGCGCAGGAGCCGTGGACCCTTCGCTCGCCATCGGAATCGCGCCAGACCGGCACCTTTGCCGATCGCAGCCTCGATGAGAGCTCCGGGCTCGCGGCGAGCCGAGCGCACCCGGGCGTGCTCTGGACCATCGAGGACTCGGGAAACCCGGCCGCGCTCCACGCCGTCGATACGACGGGACGGCTGCTCGGCACATGGCGGATTCAGGGAGCGCGCAACGTCGACTGGGAGGCGCTGGCGCTCGGGCCGTGCGGCGGGGCCACGTGCCTCTACATCTCGGACACCGGGGACAACGGGGCGCGCCGGAACACCGTCACGATCTATCGGATCCGGGAGCCGGCAGTGCCGAAGGGAGGAGACGCGGACACGCCGGGCCGCATCGGCAGGCCGGAGCGCATCGCCTTCCGATACCCCGATGGCGCGCACGACGTCGAGGCCGTCGTGGTCACGCCGGACGAGGACCTGATTCTCGTCACGAAGGGCCGGCGTGAGACGGTGCGCGCGTTCCGCCTCCGCCAGAGCGCCTGGAGCACCGAACGCACTGCCGTCGCGGAGGATCTCGGCGAGCTCGGCCTGCCGGAGGGGGGTCTCGCCGGTCTCGTCACCGACGCCGCCCTGCATGCCGACGGCCGACTGCTCGTGGTCCGCACCTACGTCGCGGTGCACTTCTTCACGCTCGACGAATCCGGGGTTCCGCGCGCGGGAACGGCGCCGACCGGCTGCACCATTCTCGGGCTCGAGCTCCAGGGAGAAGGAGTGACCTGGCTCGACGAATCGACGCTCGCGCTGTCGAGCGAGGCTGCGTACGGAGTGCCGGGTACCATCTCGCTGGTTCGATGTCCGCGCTGAAGCAACGGTTCGGCCTCCCGCTCGTGCTGCTCGCCCTGATCGGCGTGCTGAGCCTCATCGAGCGGCTCCCGGGCGGGCAGCCTGCCCATTCGGCGGAATGGCTTCGCGCCGATGACGTCTCGCTCCGGACGGTACGCCTCGGCCGCGGCGATACGACGCTCGTGATGCTGCACGGATACGGCGAATCGCTGATGGCCTGGCGCGGGATCGCCGACCGGCTCGGCCAGCGCTTCCGGGTCGTGGCCGTGGACCTCCCCGGCTTCGGCGTGAGCGACAAGCCGGCGGGCCCCTACACCCTCGATGCGATGCACCGCCGACTCGCCGACTTCATCGCTCGATGGACCGGCGGGCCGGTGATCGTGGTCGGCCACTCGATGGGCGGCGAGATCGCGGCGTCACTCGCGATGTCGGAGGCGCGCGTCGTCGCAGCGGTGCTCGTCGCCCCCGCCGGATACGAGCTGGCGGAGCTCATCGACTCCCTCCCGCCGAGCGTGGCCGGGCTCGCCGGCGCCGCAACGCCTCTGGTCCTGCCGGTGCACGACCCGCAGTGGCTCCGCGAGCCGGAGCACCGCGCTGACTACGATCCCGTGCTGGACTCCGCCTATCGCAATGCCACCCGCACCGTGCTCGAGCAGTTCGACTTCGCAGCGCTCCGGGATCGCTTCCGGACGCTCGGGAAGCCGGTGCTCGTCGTCTGGGGGCGGCAGGATCCGACGATTCCGTTCTCGATCGGTGAGGCGGTGGCCGCCGAGCTGCCGTGCGCCACGTTCGTCCCGATCGAGGGCGCGCTGCACCGGCCGCACCAGGCGCAGCCCGATCGCGTCGCGGCGGAAATCGAGCGGTTCCTCAGCCAACCCCATGAATGCGATCGCCAGCGATCCTGACTGTTCGACCAGTCATGGAATGACCTGCCACAACGCCTCCTGCTAACCCGCTGCCCGGAAACAACCTGGCTGGCGCTTCGTCGTATCAAGTGGCGCAACTACCTGTGCGGTGATATTTTGCGGCGCTTCGAACCCACCATATTGCCCGGGAGCCCCCTCTGGAACTTCCGACGCAGCACCGGATCCCGCTCACCTGGCTCCTCGCGAACGCCGGCGAATCCATCCGGTACCGCACCCTCGTCGAGCTCGGTCCGAACGGATCCGACCCGGCCGCCGTCCAGGCCGCGCTCGAGGCCGTAACGCAGTCGAAGGCGGCGCTTGGCGTCGTGAAGCGCCAGAAGGAAACCGGCGTCTGGGGAGGCAACCTGCTCGGCCTCGCCGCGTCCGCCAAGGACGGGATCAAGGAGGTCGGGACCATCCCGCAGTACCGCCGCCTCCTGCAGCTCGCCTGGCCGGCGGGGAGCCGGCCGTTCAAGCTCGCCGACCGGCTTCTCTTCCGGCTCCTTTCGCGCGACGAAGACCCTGCCCTGCTCTTCGAGTTCCAGAAGGTGGTGAAGGCGGAGCCGGCAGCGGCGGAATGGGCCCGGGGGATCGTTCGTGAGGCCGCGAGTGCCGCGCTCGCCGAGGCAGGGTACGTCGAGGACCCGCGGCTCCGCGGATCCGGCCACAAGATCGCGAGCGCCGTCTCGGCGTTTCTCCGGAGTCCGCTCGCCGAAAAGCCATTCGTCAAGCACGGAGCGACCATCGCGCTTCATCCCGAGGCCAACCCGCCGAGCTGGTACTCCGTCGCGATGCTCGCCTCGATGCCGAACCTGCGCCGCGAGCGCGCCGGCTTCACCGAGCGGCTCGGGCACTATCTGGCGCAGCCGGCCCCGAAGAAGTCGTTCGTGATCCGTGTCGGGAAGAAGGCGGTCAAGCCGCAGCATCTCCTGCTCGGCGATCCCATCGAATCGGACGCCAGGGGAAACGCCAAGGATATCCCGCTCGCGCTCCACTACATCGAGCTGCTCGCCCGCATGGGAGCGCTCCAGTGGGCGCCGGTGGCCACGAAGGTCCTGCAGCGCCTCATCACCGACTGCGACGAGCAGGGCGTCTGGCGCCCGCGAAACCTCCGCTCGACGCCGAAGACGATCAACAAGATCACCTGGCACTACTTCCCGCTCGAAGCCGACGGGAAGTCGCTGGAAAGCCGTGAAGCCGACGTCACCTTCCGCATCGCACTCATCGCGAAGCTGCTCGGATGGGAGCTGACGTATTCCTGAGCCGGTGAGGGGCCGAGGGCGGCCGATCACCTGGGATACATGCCGCGCATCGACCTGACGCCGTTCGGATTCACGCCGACGGAAAGCCTGGTGTACGAGGTGCTCCTCACCGGAGGCCCGGGCACCGGGTACGCAGTCGCGCGGGGTGCCGGACTCGCCCGGGCAAACGCCTACAGCGCGCTCGAGGCGCTGGTGCAGAAGGGGGCGGCCCGGGCGGACGCGGGGCGCCCGAAGCGCTATCGTCCGGAGCCGCCGGCGGCGCTGGTCGCCCGGATCGCCAACCGCCATGGCGAGGCACTCGACACGCTCGGCGCGCAGCTCCAGGGCATCGCCGTCCCCTCCTCGCCGTCGCTCGTGGAGATCGACTCGCCGCGAGCGGCGCTCCAGCTGATCACGCACGACGTCGCCCGCGCGCAGGAATCGGTCGAGCTCGTGGCCCCATCCGATGCTTTCCCACTCCTCGCCCCGGCGCTTCGGCGCGCGCTCGCGGCCGGAGCGGCCCTGCATCTCGGGTCGGTCGGTCCCGCGGCGCTCGATTTCGCCGACGTCGCGCGCGTGGAGCTCGCCGATTCGGCCTGGCCGGGCACGCCGCTCATCGCCGTGGTGGACGGCCGGAGCGCGGTCATCGCCGCCCGGCAGGGGCCCGAGGTGACCGGCCACTGGAGCACGGCGCCGTCGTTCGTGGCGGCGGCGCGGCTCGCCCGGATCGCACTCCAGCGCGACTGATGGAACCGTTCGAGAAGGCCTTCGATCAGCTCCGGCGCGAGTACCTCGCGGAAGCCGGGTCGCGCATCGCGGAGCTTCGCGCGGAAGTGGACGCGCTCCGGAGCGGCCGACCGGATGCGCTGACGGCGCTGCGCACGCGGTTCCACCGCCTGGTCGGGTCGGGGGGGTCGTACGGCTTCCCGGAGATCAGCAGCGCTGCCCGCGAGGCCGAGCGCTGGCTCTCGGGAGAGTTCCCGCCCGGGCCGGCGGAAGCCGATGGCCTCGACGACCTCGTCGACCGCATCGCCGTGCTGTTCTCGGAGGCCGAATCGGCGCTGCGCGCGGAGACGTCGGCAGCGGCGCAGCATCGGCTCGCCCTGCTGCTCGCGCCCGACGCCGCAGCGGCGGACGAGCTTCGTGAAGCGATCGCGAATGCAGGATTCGCGGTCCGGATCGTCGATCCCGGAGCGACACCCACGGATGTCGTCGGCGGCGAGCGGGCGCAGCTCGTCGTGATTCTGGCAGGGGCGCCGGACGAGACGCTTCGCACCGCCGCCGCGTGGGCGGCGAATGGCCAGCATGGCCGGGCCGTGCTCATCGTCGAAGCCAACGAGCCGGTGGACCGCCTCGCGGCAGCCGCGGCCGGGGTGGACGAAGTGCTGCCGGCCGAGCGGGCCGTCACCGACCTCACGCGGTTCGGCCAGCGCTACATCCGCCTCACCGCGCGGCGCGGCGTGATGATCGTCGCCGACCACGACACCGGACGCGGGGGCGTGATCGCGGAGGCGCTCGGGGCGCGGCAGATCGAGGTTCGCCGGGCCGGCTCGGCGTCGGAGGCGTTCGAGCATCTGCAGGGCGACGTGCCCGACCTCGTCATCGCCGCGACCGACCTCCCCGGCGGGGGTGGGCGCGCGATGGCGCGGCTGGTCCGGCAGACCGCGCGCTGCTCGGGCGTGCCGGTGATCCTCCTGGGCCAGGCCGAAGGCGGGGCCGCGCTCTCCGCGCTCGGCGAGGGCGCGGAGGATGTCGTTGCGGGAATTGCCGATGCGCGCGCGCTCGCCGGCGCGCTGCTCGCGCGCGCGGAGCGCGGCCGGCGGGTGCGGGAAGTCCTCCGGCGCGATTCGCTCACC
>JAICNA010000138.1 GCA_025928955.1 Gemmatimonadales bacterium
AAGTCGAGCAGTACCTGCAGCAGGTGGACCCGGACCTGATCAACCGGGCGCATCTCTACTCCGAAGCCACGCCCCTCTTCGACAAGTTCGACATCGAGACCGAGATCCGCGACCTCTTCAAGGCGCGCGTCGAGCTGCCGACCGGAGGCTCGATCATCATCCAGCCGACCGAGGCGCTCGTCTCGATCGATGTGAACACCGGGCGCTACACAGGCAAGAAGGACCCGGAGAAGACGATCCTCCGGACCAATCTCGAGGCGGCGCGAGAGATCGCACGGCAGATCCGGCTCCGCGACATCGGCGGGATCATCGTCTGCGACTTCATCGACATGGAGTCGCGCCAGAACCGGGACAAGGTGCTCCAGGAACTGCGCACACACCTGGGCCGGGACCGGGCACGCACCAAGGCATTCGCGGTCTCCGAGCTCGGCCTGGTCGAGATGACGCGCCAGCGCGTACGACCGTCACTCTGGCATTCGCTCACGCGCGACTGCCCGACCTGCGCGGGATCGGGTCGTGTGTTCACGCCCGAGGTCGTGGCGCGCCGGCTCGAGCGCTCGCTCAAGCGGGCAGGGCACGAGCATCGCGAGCGCCAGCTGACGGTGCGCGTGCATCCCGAAGTCGCGCTCTACCTGCTGGAGGAAGAGCCGAGGCTGCTCAACAACCTCCAGAAGCTCACCAGCCTGGATCTCGACCTGCGGGACGATCCGATGATGCGCCTCGACGAGTTCCGGCTCATGAGCCGGCCGGCGGGGCGCGACGTGACGGAGATCTACGCGGTGGCGTAGTCGCCGG
Organism: Gemmatimonadales bacterium; assembly: GCA_025928955.1. GTDB lineage: Bacteria > Gemmatimonadota > Gemmatimonadetes > Gemmatimonadales > GWC2-71-9 > CAMLLJ01. Next base: position 796 of record JAICNA010000138.1, read on the forward strand.
CGGCGGCGCTCCAGAGTGGCGAACAGAAGAACAGCACACGAAAACACGAAAAGACGAAGGGCGCCGAGGTCGGGCGGCGTCTCGATCGTACAGGGTAGGCCTCCGCGGAATCGCGAAAGCTCGAAAGGGAACCACAAACCGCGGAAGGGTCCGGGCGTGGCGTCCCCCGCTCCCGGGCTGGGGTTTGGAGCTGCTTCTTCTTGGGTGTGAATTCTCCTGAATCCGCTTGGCGAGAAGACGGCCTGTTCGACCCAGATGCCCTTCGTGCTTTCGTGTGTTGCCGTTTGACCAGCCGGACCCCGACCCATCCGCGGCTTTCGCGCTTGTTTCGCGGTTTCGCGATTCGGCCGAAACTCCCCCGCGCGACCGTCCGCGCCGGACGACCCCGGCTCGCATGGACCGGGCCCCATCCACCCGCCAGCACCCCCTTGCCATAAGGCGAGCCCCCGTCTACGTTTAAGGGCTAACGTCGCCGCATCCCCAAAGGGCAGGACTCGACATGTACGTAATCTTCCGCGCGCTCGGCAAGCAGTTCCGGGCGGAGAAGGGCCAGACGCTCCGGCTGCCGCTGATGCATAAGGAGCCCGGCGAGAAGGTCACCTTCGACGAGGTCCTCCTCTCCTCGGACGGCAGCACGATCCGCGCCGGCGCTCCGCTCGTGAAGGGCGCTTCCGTCGAGGCCGAAGTCGTCGGGGACGGCAAGGAAAAGAAGATCTACGTCTTCAAGTTCAAGCGCCGGAAGAACTACCGCCGGAAGACCGGCCATCGTCAGAAGTTCACCGAGGTTCGCATTACCGACGTCAAGGTCGGCCGAGGCTAGCATGGCACATAAAAAGGGCGTAGGCTCCAGCAAGAACGGCCGCACGAGCAACCCGCAGTACCTCGGCGTCAAGAAGTTCGGCGGCGAGAAGGTCATTGCGGGGAACATCATCGTGCGCCAGCGCGGCACGAAGTTTCACCCCGGCAAGAATGTCCGGCGCGCCAACGACGACACGCTCTTCGCGATCGTGGACGGCGTCGTCAAGTTCGAGTTCAAGGACAAGAACCGCCAGAAGGTGTCGGTCTATCCCGAGCCCGAAGCGGCCGCCGCGAACTGACCGGTTCCGCCGAGAGCCTCCGAGCGCCGACATTCGTCGGCGCTTTTTCATTTCGAGGGTGGGGTGCGAATCGGGTGGGATCCGCTGAATTGCGACACGGGGATTCGAGGGAACCCCGCGAAACATCGCGAGTACTCCCAACCCCTGTCGGCCGCCGCAATTCCAGCGTGATTCGGGCTCCCGGAACGAGCGACACCCAGTCTCAGGAGAACCCAGCCCCGCACCAGCCAGGCTTCGTTATCTGGGTGGCGTCAGGCGGCTATCCGGGGCTTTGCGCTTTCTTCCCGCAGCGTCGCGATTCTGTCGAATCCCACCTGGGCGGCGATGCCTGAAGCCCGCTTCCCCGGTCTATTCCAAACTGAAACGTTCCCGGCGACATTTCCGTATACATTTGAACCGGGACGACCGGCACATTCAGGGGGGAGCGATGTCCACGATCTTCGACCGTTTGAACACCGAGTTGGAATCGATCGGCCGGCGCGCGCAGGCGGCGCTGGACGAGGGGAAATTGCAGATCGAGCTGATGCGCCTGCGGCGTCAGCGAGACAACGCCGCGCGGGAGCTCGGCTTCCTGGTACACCGGAAGGAACGGCAGATCGAGGTGGAGCAGGCGCGCATCGATGCGCAGCTCCTCAAGCTCGACGATCTCGACCGCGACATCGCCGACCTCGAGCGCCAGCTCGCCGCGGCGCGCGCCGAATGCTCGAGCGTGCATGATGCACCTCCGCCGACCGGATCCGAGCCGGTCGACGCGTCGGTCGCCGATGCCACCGCGACGGACGAGGGCCAGGCCCAGCCCGTCTGAGCGGCTGCTGACGATGTGAAGCGGGGCGACCCCTGGAGGGCCGCCCCGCTTCGCTGTGCCAGCGCCTGTAACCGTCCCGGCGCGAAGGCTCGTGCCCTTACGGCTTCGGCGGAAGCGTCCGGTACCTCTCGAGCAGCTCCGTCTGGCGACTCGTGGCCGGAATCTCCTCGCCGCCGATGAACACATGCTCGGGCCGCGTCGAGAACTCGAACGGATCGCCACTCCACACTACCACGTCGGCCATGCGTCCGGCCGCGAGCGAGCCCATGGTCGTGCCGGCCCCGAACGCGCGGGCCGGGGCGAGGGTGATCGCCTCGAGCGCCGCTTCCCACGGCAACCCGTTCCGGACGGCATGGCCAGCGGCGAACCGCAGATTCCTCGGTCCTCCGTCGCCACCTTCATAGAGCACGACCGCGACGCCTGCCTCGGCGAGGAGCGCGGCGTTGTCCCACCGCACCTCCATGCTTTCGAAATCCGGAATGTTCGCGAAGGCGTCGAGGGCCACCGGCACCTTCGCCTCGGCCAGCTCCGCCGCCACCTTCCACGCCTCGGTACCGCCGCGGATGATGAGGCGGATGTCGAATTCGTCCGCGAGTCTGAGCGCATTGAGGATGTCGCGCTCCGCATTGGCTACGACGTAGAGCGGCAGGGTGCCGCGAAGCACGGGGAGGAGGGCCTCGAGCTCGGACGCCGGCGCGGAGAGCTCCTGCATGTCCGCGCGGCGGTAGTCGGCGCGCCGTCGGTCGTAATCGCGGGCATCCTCGAGGATCCTGCGCACGCGCGCGAGCCCGGCAGCATGACTGCCGCCGCCGGCCGCCTTCAAGGCATTTCCGAAATTGCCCGCCATCGCCGCGTCGCGCACGCGAAGCATCTCCTCCATTCGCGACCCTGACAGGGCGATCAGTGCGGCCTGACCGGAGAAGATGCCACCGGTGGGCACCGCCATGGCCGCGGTCACGCCCTCCGTCCGGGCGACCGGGATGCGCACCGAGCGAGGATCGATTCCCTCCGCCACGTCGAAGGAGGCGACCACGTCGCCCGCCGAGGTGCGTTCGTTGGTCGCATCGACGGAGCCGACTTCGAGGAGGCCGAGCTCGGAGCTCGCGTGAATGAGGCCGGGTGTGACGACCTTGCCGCGGGCGTCGATGCGGCGCGCGCCCGCGGGAATGGCGACCTCGCGCCCCACGGCGACGATACGCCCGTCGCGAATCAGCACCGTGCCCCCCTCGATCACGGCCGCACCGACGGGATGGACGGTGCCGCCGGTGATCGCGATGGTCTGCGCCGATGCCGGCGAAGCCGCGATCAGGAACGTGACGAGAGCGGCGGCGATGCGCGCCGTACCGGTCGGCGACCTCATCGCCCGACTCCCGGCGTCCCCTGACCGAGATGAAAATCGGTGCGCGGCTGCCGCGCGGGATCGGTGCGATCGTACACGAGCCATCCCTCGTTGAAGACTTTCTCCGCGCGGGCATAGACCGAGAAGGGGTCGGCCGACCAGACGACCACGTCCGCCTTCTTTCCGGGCTCGAGGGTCCCCGTCTCGCCGTCGATCCCCAGCGCCCAGGCTGCGTTGACGGTGATCCATCGAATCGCCTGATCGCGTGTGACTTCGATACCGGCATGCCGTCCCGCGTACATCGCCTTCGCCGCTTCCTGATTGAGCCGCTGGATGCCGCCCGCGTCATCGGAGTGGATGATCGCGCGCGCGCCGGCCTGCTGCAGCAGCGCGGCGTTCTGCGGAATGCCGTCGTACGATTCCATCTTGAATCCCCACCAGTCGGCCCAGACGGAGGCCCCGGTGCCGGCCGCCGCGAGCAGGTCCGCGATCTTGTAGCTCTCGACCGCGTGATGGAACGAGCGAATCGTGAACCCGAACTCGCGCGCGAGGTCGAGCATCTGCGCCATTTCGTCGGCGCGATAGCAGTGGTTATGGACGAGGATCTCGCCTCGCAGCACTCCGGCGAGCGTCTCGTCGCGGAGATTGCGATCGGGTGCATCGCCTTCGCGCGAGGCGTTCCACTTGTCCCATTTCTGACGATACGCCGCGGCCGTGATGAACGCGCTCCGGAAACCGGCCATGTTGCCCATGCGGGTGGACGGTCCCCGGCTGCTGTACACCCGCTTCGGATTCTCGCCACACGCCATCTTCATCCCGTAGGGAGCGCCGGGATACTTCATCTCCTGGACCGTTCGCGCGGGAACGAGGCGGAGCGTCGCGGAGCGGCCGCCGATGAGGTTGGCCGATCCCGGGAGCGCCTGCAGGACGGTGATGCCCCCGGCAATCGCGAGCGGGATCTGGGGATCCTGCGGCCAGACCGAGTGCTCTGCCCAGACGTCGCCGGTGTTGGGGTTCGTCATTTCGTTGCCGTCGCCCTCGGCGAACGTGCCGGGGGCGGCGTAGACGCCGATGTGGCTGTGCGTGTCGATGAGCCCGGGCGTGACGAACTTGCCGGTGCCGTCGATGATGAGTGCATCGGCCGGTGCGGCGATGTCACTGCCCACGCCGACGATCTTCCCGTCGGCGAAGAGGATCGAGCCGATCACCTCCGGACCGGCGGCCGTGAGGATGGTCGCGTTCCGGATGAGGACCGGTCGAAACGGTCGGCGCGCATAGGTGGAGGCATACTGCGCGGCGGCGGAAGAATCGGCCGGCGCGCCTGCCGGCGAGGGAGTTCCCGGTTTCGGCGCCGTGGCGCAGGCAGCGAAGAGCGCCGGGAGGACGACGCCGGCGAGACCGATGGGTATTCGTGGCATGTCTGGGGGTGTTGAGGGTTGTCCGGCTCAGTACGTCGGGCGTTGGCCGGTCGCGATCCGGATCCGGTCGGGATAGTTGCCGCAGAGGCCGTCCACGCCCATGCGGCCGAGTCGCTCGAGGTCTCCCATCTCGTTGACGGTCCAGGCGACGAGCTCGCAGCCCGCGCTGTGCACCTGGGCAACGAGGTCCTCGTCGATCTGCTCCCACGCCTGCCAGAGCGTCGTCGCGCCGGCGGCGCGCATGACGGCCACGGCGTCGATGACATAGGCGGTGAGCAGAATGCCGCGACGGAGCCACGGCGCTCCTTCCCCCAGCCGCTGCACGATCCGGTGGTCGAAACTGTGCACCGCATACCGCTCCGGGGTCGGACCGCCGCGCAGTACGGCCAGAAGTGCGTCGTCGTGGTGCGCCGAGAGCGATTTCACCTCGACCCAGGCGTCTCGCCCGTCGAGCAGCCCGAGCACCTCGCTCAGGAGCGGGACCGGCTCGCCGTTGGTGAGCCGGGCCGCGACGACCTCGGCGGTGGAGAGGAGGGCGATGGTGCCGACGCCACGAATCTCGGGATCGTGGTGCACGACGATGCCGCCGTCGCGCGTGGCGTGGATGTCCAGCTCGACGCCATCGGCATCGAGCGCGATGGCGCGACGGAACGCAGCCCGGCTGTTCTCGTATTCGTAGCCCGAGGCGCCGCGGTGGGCGATGATGTGGGGGCGTCTCAGCATCGTGCCCAAGATACTCGGCCCACCGCCTTCCCGCGAAGCGCCCGCTGCACCCGGCCTGAGGCGGTGCTAGATTCCGGGGGTGGAAACCCTTCTCCAGCTGATTGCGAATCCCTTCGTCGGCGCGCTGCTCATCTCCGCCGCCGTCATCGCCATCGTCGCCGAGATCAAGGCGGGCGCGTCGGGTCTCGGCGTCCTCGTCAGCTTCGTGGCGCTCGGGCTGTTCTTCGGCGCAAGCCTCGCCGTCGGCCTCGCCGGGTGGCTCGAGGTGCTGCTGCTCCTGCTGGGTGCGATGCTCATCGCCGCGGAGGTCTTCATCCTTCCCGGGTTCGGCGTGCCGGGGATTCTCGGTGTCGGGCTCTTCGGCGCTTCGGTCCTGCTCGCCATGCTCGGCTCGGCGCCGACCTCGGCCGACGTGACCAAGGCCGTTGCGGCCCTCGGCGTCGCCGCGGCCGCCACTGTCTCCGTGATGTACGCCTGGATCCGCCACCTCCCGCACAGCGGCCGCTTCCGCGGGCTCCTGCACAGCGGGGACGTCGGCAGCGCACAGGGGTACATCTCGGGCGCGCTCCGGAACGAGCTGGTGGGAGCGACGGGTGTCGCGCTCACCGACCTGCGCCCTTCCGGCGTTGCCGTGATCGGCGGCGAGCGGCTCGACGTCGTGAGTGACGGCGGCTACATCGCGCGCGGCACCGAAGTCGTCGTCGTGCGCTCCGAAGGTTACCGGCACATCGTGCGCGCCGGCGCGTAACCCTCCAGCAGCGAGCGAGACGTGGACGATACGCTGAACCTCGGCATCATCCTGGCCTTCGTCGTCATCGGGCTCATCTTCCTGAGCCTCTTCTTCCGCTTCATTCCCATCGGCCTCTGGGTGACGGCGCTGGCGTCGGGCGTCCGGGTGTCCTTCGCGACGCTCTTCGGGATGCGGTTCCGGAAGGTCAACCCGTCGCACATCGTCAACCCGATGATCCAGGCGTACAAGGCCGGCCTGCGCCCGCTGGTGGACGACATGGAGGCCCACTACCTGTCCGGCGGGAACGTCAAGCGCGTCATCGACGCCCTGATCTCAGCCGACAAGGCGGGCATCCCGCTGACCTTCCAGAAGGCGACGGCTATCGACCTCGCGGGCCGAGACGTCTTCGAAGCGGTGCAGGTGAGCGTCAATCCGAAGGTGATCACCACGCCCAAGGTCGCCGCGATGGCGAAGGACGGCATCCAGCTCCTCGCGGTCGCGCGCGTGACGGTACGCGCCAACATCGAGCGGCTCGTGGGCGGCGCCGGGGAGGAGACGATCCTGGCTCGCGTCGGCGAGGGGATCGTGAGCACCATCGGATCCGCGGAGACGCACAAGCTGGTGCTCGAGAGTCCCGACATGATCTCGAAGTCGGTGCTCGCGAAGGGCCTCGATGCGGGGACCGCGTTCGAGATCCTGTCGATCGACATCGCGGACGTGGACGTCGGCAAGAACATCGGCGCGGAGCTGCAGACCGACCAGGCGGAGGCCGACAAGCGAATTGCGCAGGCCAAGGCGGAGGAGCGGCGGGCGCTGGCGGTGGCCATGGAACAGGAGTACAAGGCGGAGGCCCAGAATCAGCGCGCGAAGCTGATCGCGTCCGAAGCGCAGATCCCGCTCGCCATGGCGGAAGCATTCCGGTCGGGGCACCTCGGCGTGATGGACTACCAGCGATATCGCAACGTGGAAGCCGACACATCGATGCGGCAGGCCATCGCCGGTCAGACGGACAGCGGCACGAAGGCGGGCTGAGTGGAAGGACTCGGCTTTCCGCTTCTCGTCTTCATCGCCTGGGTCGTGTTCAGCGTGATCCGGGG
>JAICNA010000195.1 GCA_025928955.1 Gemmatimonadales bacterium
GGTCGTCTGGATGGCCGTCGCGCTCGCGGTGCTCGGTGCGACGGTATGGCAGTTCCGGATGGGACACCCCTCCTCGAGCCGCTCGCTCGTTTCGCGACTGTCACTGCGAGCGCGCGGAGCCGGCTCAATGCGAGGGCGCGAAGCGCCCGAAGCAATCAGGTCGCACAGCCACATCCCGATCCCCCACGCCACCCGCCATTTCGGTCCCGGCACCCGCGTCCGCCAGACCTTGTCGATCGCCCGTCGCGCCTTCCTCGACGTTGCCACCAGCCGAGGCGCCCTCGTCATCCTCGCGTTTGCCGTCTTCCGCGTCCTCACGGGCCCGGAATTCCTCGAGCATCTGGGCGTGCCGTTCCACGCCACGACGGCGCGGGTCATCGCCATGATGCGCGAGGGGGATCCGCCGATGATCCTCCTGCTCGCGCCGCTGCTCGCGATCTTCTACGCCGGCGAGCTGGTCTGGAAGGAGCGCGACCTCCGGCTCGCGTCGCTCACCGGCACCGCGCCGGTGGGCGGCTGGTCCGTCCTGCTCGGCAAGTTCCTCGGGCTGGCGCTCGTGCTCGTCGCCTTCCAGGCGCTGCTCGTCGCTGCCGGCGTCATCGTGCAGCTGATGCTCGACGCGCCGGAGATCGATCTCCGCATCTACGCCGTCACGTTCTTCGGCCTCCAGCTCATCGGCTACCTCGTCATCGCCGTCGTCGCGATCGTCGCGCAGGTGATCGCCGGAGGCAAGTACGTCGGGTGGCTCGCGGCGATCCTCGCCTTTGCCGTCGCCTCCCTCGCGCCGATGTTCGGGGTCGAGCATGCCCTCCTCGCCTGGCAGTCGGGGCCGGAGTGGACGTGGACCGAGATGCGCGGGTTCGGCGCCTCGCTCGCGCCGATGCTCTGGGTCAAGGCGTACTGGGCGGCGTGGGCCCTCCTGCTGGCGTTCGTCGCGCGGCTCTTCTTCGTGCGCGGGATCGACCTGCCGTGGCGGGAACGGCTCACCCGCGCGCGGGAGCGCTTCGCGGCCGGTACCGCCCTCGGCACGCTCGGCGCCGCCAGCGCGGTGTGCGGGCTCGGTGGCTTCGTCTTCTGGAACACGAACGTCCTCAACGAATACCAGCCGCGTGACGCGCGAATCGAGCGCCTCGCCGAGTACGAGCGCCGCTACGGCCGGTTCGAGGGCGTGCCGCAGCCGAGCCTCCTGCGCGAGTCGCTCACGGTCGAGCTGTATCCGTCGGAGCGGAGGGCGGAGGTCGGCGCGCGCTGGTGGCTGGTCAACGGCACCGCTGCTCCGATCGACACGATCCACGTCGCCACCCGGCCGGAGGTGGAGACGGGTGCGCTGCGGTTCGGGCGCCCGGCGCGCGCCGCGCTCGTCGACGAGGAGCGCCACCACCGCATCTACGTGCTCGAGTCGCCGCTCCCTCCAGGTGATTCTGTCGATGTTCAGTTTGCGGTGAGCTATGCGGCGAAGGGGTTCGCCGTCACCGGCGCGGCAGACGCGGTGCTCGCCAACGGGACGTACGTGGTCCTCGAAGAATGGATTCCCGCGATCGGCTACCAGCGGAGCCGCGAGCTTCCGGGCGAGCGCATGCGCCAGGAGCACGGCCTCCCGCCGCGGCCGCGCCGGCCGCCGGAGGACGAGGCGGCCCGGTACGAGATGGCTGGTCGCGAGCGCGTGCCGATGGACCTGGTCATCTCTACCGAGGCGGGCCAGACGGCCGTTACCTCGGGCGTGCTGCACCGCGCCTGGCGCGAGGGTGGCCGGAGCCATTTCGCCTACGCCTCGGCCGCCCCGATGCGGAGAGGCTCCGCCATCTTCTCCGCCAGGTACGCGGTTCATCGCGCCGAGTGGCAGGGCATTCCCATCGAGGTGTTCTACGACCCCGAGCACGCGTGGAATGCCGAGCGGTTCGCACGCAGCATCGCGGCCTCGCTGGCGTACTTCACCCGCGAGCTCGGCCCCTATCCGTTCGAGGTCGTGCGCGCCGTCGAGCGGCCGAGCACCGGTGTCGGGGCCACCGCCTTCCCAGGGATGATCGCCTACTCGGAGGGGATGGCGCTGCTCGACCCGGAGGGCGATCCGCGAGATCTCGACTTTCCGTTTGCCGTCTTCGCGCACGAGATGGCGCACATGTGGTGGGGGAACCAGTTCGTCCCGGCGAACGTGGACGGTGCCGGACTCATCAGCGAAAGCCTCGCCTGGTATGGTGCCTTCGGGGTAGTCGAGGAGACGTTCGGCGCGGCGCACCTCGACGCGCTGCTCGGCATCATGCGCGAAGCGTACCTCGCGCCGATGCCGCAGGCCGGTGTGCCGCTGCTGCGAGGCGACGACTGGTTCCAGGCCTATCGCCGCGGCGCGTTCGCGATGTACTCGGCGCGCGAGCATCTCGGTCGCGCGCAGGTGAGTGGAGCACTCCGCCGCCTCTTCGCTGCTCACGCGGAAGGGAGGCCGCCGCTCCCGACGTCGCTCGATCTCTATCGGGAGCTCCAGGCGATCACGCCCGACTCGCTCGAAACGCTCGTCGGCGACCTGTTCGAGCGGAACGTCTGGTGGGAGCTGACGACGAAGCGCGCCCAGGCGGAATCGCTGCCGTCGGGGGAGTGGCGAGTGACGCTCGGGCTGTACGTACGCCGCGCCGAGGCGGACACCCTTCACGTGACGCAGCTGCCGCTCGACGAGATCGTGCAGATCGGCGTGTACGGCGATGATTCGGCGGCGGCCCCGCTCTATCTCCGCACCCACCGCATCCGCGATCGCGAGCCGACGATCACCATCACCGTCCCCTCCCGGCCCACCCGCGCCGGCATCGACCCGAACCACCTCCTCGTGGACGACGAGCCCTATGACAACGTCCGCGCCGTCGTCGTGGGACGCGGGGCGGAGCCCGAGCCGCTGCAATCAGACGAGTAACCACAGCGGCGCGGCGAACCACAGAGGCGGCAGAGAACAGCGATCAGGTGGTCTTTCACCGTAAACGCGAGATGATCGACCAGGCTCGCGGCACCTCACCCACAAAAGGGTTGTTCTCTGCGTCCTCTGCGGTGTTGTCTCCGCGCCTCTGTGGTTACTCATGGCCCGACGGCCCCCGGACGTCCGCCCGATCCACTTGCCTGAGCCACCCCGCCGGCCGTACACTGGGAAACGCGCGAGGGGCGCTATCAGTCCGCGAAAAGGGCCGTGCCCACCCACCCGCAGGACACAACCCACGAATCCTCTTTCAGCCTGATCTGTGCGGACTCCAGGCGCCATGAAAGGCGATTCGCATGTATCCCAATCCTCAGGACGCAGTCCCGCTTCCGCCCCATCCCGACCTCGAGCAGTACCGCAAGCGCGCCAAGGAGCTCGCCAGGGCGTGCCGCGCCGGCGGGGACGCGATCCATGCATGGGCCACGCAATGGGTGGACACGCTGCTCGCGCTGCAGCCCGACCTTCCCGAGTTCGCGCGACGCGACGCGGCACGCCGCGCGACGCAGATCGATGAGTTCGCCCGCCGGCGGCTCGGTACGGAATGCGCGCTCTCGCAGGCGCAGTTCGTGATCGCCCGCGCGCACGGCTTCGCGAGCTGGCCCATGCTGGTGCACCACCTCGAGGGACTCGCCGGCGCCGATGCGCGCCTCTCGGCGTACGAGCGCGCGGCGGAGGCGATCGTGCGCGGGGACCTCGCCATGCTCGAGCGCCTCCTCGCCGAACACCCCGGCCTCGTTCGCGAGCGCTCCACGCGCGACCACCACTCCACCCTCCTCCACTACACCTCCGCCAACGGTGTCGAGAGCTACCGGCAGAAGACGCCGCCCAACATCGTCGCGATCGCTCGCACCCTGCTCGATGCGGGCGCCGAGGTGGATGCGGAGGCTGATGTGTACGGCAGAGGGGCGACGACGCTCGCCCTCGCGGTCACGAGCTCACACCCGCGCGCGGCGGGGCTTCAGATCCCGCTCGCCGACCTCCTCCTCGAGCGCGGCGCCCGGATCGACGCGGACATCGTGCGTTACTGTCTCGTGAATGGCTGCCCCGAAGCCGCGGCGCACATGGCGACCCGGGGTGCGCCGGTCGGCGTGGAGGGCGCGGCAGGCATCGGCCGGGTGGATCTGCTTCGACCGCACTTCGAGCCGGAGCGAAAGGTCTCGGAGGCCGATGCCGCGGCGGCGCTGGTCATGGCTGCCTGGTATGACCAGCGCGAGGCCGTCGCGTACCTGCTCGATCACGGCGTCGATCCCGGCGCCCGGCGGGCGGACGATGGCAACACGGCGCTGCACGTCGCATCGTATTCCGGCTATCCCGCGCTCGTCGAGCTCCTGCTCTCGCGCGGGGCGCCGGTCGACGTCGTCGACGCCGTCTACGGCACGCCGCCGGTCGTCTGGGCGCTGCACGCGTGGCTCGCCGAGCGCCGCGCGAACGCCGAACCATACAAGGCGGTGCTCCGCCTGCTCGCCCGCGCCGGGGCGGCCGTCAAGTCGGAATGGATAGACGACGACCGCCTTCGCGCCGATGCCGACCTGTACGCCCTGCTCACCGCCCGCGCCTGACCCTGCCACCGGAGCGGGCCGCAACGAGGAACCACGGAGGCGCTGAGGAAACCGAGGACACGGAGGGACCGGAGGATCGACCGCAGAGGCAATGAGGACGCAAAGGTTTCGCTGCCGGCAGATATCGCCAGCAAATCAATCGATTCGATTGTCATCGATGTCAATCAGTGTCTTCCACGGGAACCTTTGCGTCCTCCTTGCCTCTGCGGTGATCAATAGAACGAGTCCCGGCTGCTCGAGGTGTATGCGCGA
>JAICNA010000107.1 GCA_025928955.1 Gemmatimonadales bacterium
CCGATGCGGGCGCAGGCGAGCATCGCGATGACGGCCTCGGGAACCAGCGGCAGGTAGATGGCGACACGGTCGCCCCGGCTCACGCCAAGGGACTTGAGCGCATTGGCGGCGCGGCCGACCTCGCGGGCCAGATCCCAGTACGTGAGGACACGGCGATCTCCGGGCTCGCCTTCCCAGACGATCGCGGCCTTGTTCCGCCGCGGACCCGCGAGGTGGCGATCGAGGCAATTCACGCTCGCGTTGAGCTTCCCGTCCACGAACCACCGGGCATGTGGCGGCTTCCAGTCGAGCACCCGGGTCCAGGGCTGCATCCACTCGAGCTCGCGGGCCTGTGCCTCCCAGAAGGCCTCGGCGTCCCGGCCGGCCTCGTAGATGCCGGACTGGGCGGAGGCCTGCGCCGCGAAGGCCGGGGATGGCGGAAAGCGGCGCTGCTCGGACAGCAGGGTGTCGAGTTGCTCGTTCATGTGCGTGCCGGAAGAGGGAGTAATGAAGGTAGTGCGAATCTCCAAACGCTGCCGCAGGGTGCGGTGCGGAGCCCTGCAAGGATTGGCGCAAGGGCTTTGCAGCCGATGGAACGGCAACGAGTTACCGCATTGGCACCGCTCTCGCCTCTGGTGGAGGTGTGACCGCATCGGCGGTCGCACACAACCTGATCTGCCCGATAAGAGCACACCCGGAGTAATCCGGGGCCGCAAAACTAGAGGTCCTACGCGTGCGCACTCAGGCCACGCCAGGATAGCTCGGTGCCGAAGGTGGACCGGCCGCGCGAACCAGCGCGTTGTTCATCGGGCGTGGGAGGCAGCATGATGGCCACGCAGGTGGACGCACGCGTTCTGGCGGGCCCGACCAACCTGGGCCTCGAGACCCGCGTCGAATTTCGCCGGGCGGCGGTGGAACTGATGGATGCGATGACCCAGCCGGGCGGCCGGCTCGTCATCGACCTCACCGCGACCCGCACAGTCGACTCGGCCGGACTCGGCGTGCTGATGCTCATCCAGCGCCATGCGTCCGAACGCCGGCTCCGGGTGGTGCTCAAGCGTCCCAACGACGAGCTGAAGTTCCTGCTCGCCCTCACCAAGCTCGACGATCTCTTCGACCTGGACGCCGCCTGACGCACCGTTCGGCCGGCGGCCGGGATGGACGGGGCCAATGCGCAGCATTAACGTAACCCGTGACGTGACACGCTGGTTGTCGCATTCCCGGCGCGGTGGACGGCCCGCCGGGGCGCTGCCTGGCTCCCGACAGCGATTGGCGGACATGGATCAACCGAAGCGGCGGCGCGTGCTCATCGTCGAGGACGAGCGCGCCCTCCGAGTGCACTACGAGCGACATTTCTCTTCCCGGTACGAACTCGTGCTCGCCGCCAATGGCGCCGAGGCGCTCGCGCGCCTGTCGGAAGAGATGCCCGACATCGCCATCCTCGACATGCGCCTGCCGGACACCGACGGCGTGGCCCTGCTCCGCGCCATCCGCGCTACGCATCCGGATCTTCCCGTCATCATCACCACCGCGTACATGAGCATCGAGCCCCAGCTCCAGCTGCTCGATGTCCCGTATTCCGATTACATCGTGAAGCCATTCCGGCTGGAAGAGCTCAGCGCGCGGATTGATGCGGCCCTCTGAGGGGCCGCTACTCGTCGCTGCTGGACTTTCGCGCTCCTTCGGGCCGCTGCAGGCACTCCGCGGCGTCGACCTCTCGCTCGCCGAGGGTGAAACGCTCGTCGTCTACGGCCCCAACGGTGCCGGGAAGTCCACGCTCCTGCGTCTGCTCGCCGGGATCATGCGGCCTACGGCAGGGGAGATCCGGGTCGGCGGCCGCCTCGTGCGACCTGGCGATCCCGCCTCGCGCCGTGGCATCGGGCTCGTCTCCCATCATTCATTCCTCTACGACGACCTCTCGCTCCTCGACAACCTGCTCTTCGCCGCGCGCCTGTACGGCGTGCGGGATGCCGCATCGGTGGCGAGCCGCGCGCTCGAGGAGGCGGGCCTTGGCGCGCGGGTCCACGAGAGCCCGCGCTCGCTGAGCCGCGGGCTCCAGCAGCGGGTCTCGATCGCGCGCGCGCTGCTCCACGATCCGCTCCTCCTCCTCCTCGACGAGCCGTTCACCGGGCTCGACGGCGCGTCCGCCGGACGCCTCCGCGCGTCGCTCGCCCGCCGGGCCGGCGAGGGGCGGGCCGCGGTGCTCGTGACGCACCAGCTGGCCGAGGCGTGGGAGCTGGCGACACGGGTGGCCGTCCTGTCGGCCGGGCGCTGGGTGCTCGAAGAGCCGCGCGCCGGCGCGTACGCCGCCTTCGCCGCGCGGGCGGAGGCGCTGCTCCATGCGTGATGCGATCGTCGCGGCGTTCGCGATCGCCGGAAAGGACCTGCGTGCCGAGCTCCGCAGCCGTACGGCACTCGTCTCGGCGCTGGTCTTCGCGGCGCTCATCCTCGTCGTGTTCAGCTTCTCCCGCGACCCGGCGCGGCTCGCCCCGGCGGACCTGGCACCGAGCGCGCTCTGGATCACGTTCGCCTTCGCGGCCATGACGGCACTCAACCGCGCGTTCAGCGTCGAGCGCGAGCATGCCGCCCTCGATGCACTCCTGCTCGCGCCGATTCCGCGGGAGTCGATCTATCTCGGAAAGCTCCTCGGGAACCTCGCGTTCGTGTTCGCGATCGAGGCGGTGACGCTGCCGCTCTTCGCGGTCTTCTTCAATGCGCGGATCGGCGCCTCGCTGGGCGGGCTCGCGCTCACGAGCGTGCTCGCGACGACGGGATTCGTCGCCGTCGGGACCGTCTTCAGCGCCATGACCGTACGGACGCGCTTCGCAGAGCTCATGCTCCCCGTCCTGCTGCTCCCGTTCATGATTCCCCCACTGATCGGGGCGGTCCAGGTGACGGTGCGCCTCTTCGCCGACCGCCCGTTGAGCGAGGTCGTGGGATGGCTTAGGTTACTCGCCGTCTATGACGTGGTCTTCGTGACGCTCTCGCTCGTCGTGTTCCCCTCAGTGGTGGACGAATGACATCACCCGGTCATCCGCTCGAGCCCGGGTCGCGGCTCACGCGGGTGGGCATGCGCATCGCGCTCGTCGCGCTCGTGGCGCTCGCGGCGATCTATTACTTCGCCATCTGGCGCACGCCGACCGAGGCGTCGCAGGGCTTCGCGCAGAAGATCTTCTACCTGCACGTTCCCGCCGCGTGGAACGCCCTGCTGGTCTTTTCCGTGGTCGGCATCGTGAGCGCGCTGTATCTCTGGCTCAAGGACGCGCGGCTCGACCATTTCGCCGCGGCGGCGGCGGAGGTCGGCGTCGTCTTCAGCGCGGTCATGCTCACGACGGGCCCGCTCTGGGGAAAGCCGGTCTGGGGAGCCTGGTGGCAGTGGGACGCCCGGCTCACGCTGACGCTCTTCCTCTTCTTCCTCTACGTCGGCTACCTCTCGCTGCGGTCGGCGCTGCACGATCCGGCCGAGCGCGCGCGGTTCAGCGCCGTCGTGGCCATCCTGGGGCTCGTACTCGTCCCGTTCGTGCACCTGAGCGTCTACCTCTTCCGGACGATCCACCCGCTGCCGGTGGTGCTCAAGCCCAGCGCCCCGTCGTTGCCGGGCTCGATGCTGGAGGTCCTCCTCTTCTCTCTCGCCGTGCATACCCTCCTCGCACTCGGCTTCATCATCGCGCGATACGGCCTGCTCAGGACCGAGGCCGCGCGGATCGGAGAGCGGAATGGATGAGCTGCCCCGGAATGCCGGCTACGTGATCGCCGCGTACGTGATCGCGGCGGTCGTATACGTGGGGTATTACCTCAGGCTGAAGCGGCGCGGCTAGCACGCGGAGGGCGGTGGAATCGCGAAGCCGCGCAATGGAAGGGAAACCGCGGAAGCGACGGTTAGTTAGGTTCGGGACCAGGGAAGGATCCGGAATTGTTGCTGGTGGGGCGGGCTCCAGGCCGAAGGTGCCAGGAGCCCCACGACAGACAAATTGAGCGAGTGTGGCATGGCGGGACGAAGGGCGGCCAACTCCGGCACCTTTCGTCCCTTCGTGTTTTCGTGTGCTGTCGTTTGCCTGGCCGTTTTTCCGAGGCCTTGGCGGGCTTCCCCCAGTTTCGTGATTTCGCGATTCCGCGAGGCAGCCCGGGCTCCCGCGCTCTCGGGCTAGACCGCTACGGTATCTCCGCGCAGCAGCACCTTGTCCCACACGAACGCCGCGATCACGGCGCCGAGCGCCGGGCCGACCCAGTACACCGCCTGCCCCGTCCAGGTACCGGAGGCGATGGCGGGACCGAGCGCGCGCGTGAGGTTGACCGCGGCGCCGGTGAGCGGCCCGAGCCCGATGATGAGGAACACGAGCGTGAGCCCGACGCCGAACCCGCCGACCCGGTGCGCTCCCGCGGCCACGACCGTCCCGAACACCGCCGACATCAGGAAGAATCCCATCAATGCCTCGAGCGCGATGCCCTGCCCGATGCTGACGCTGAGATTGAGCTGCGGTGTCCCGTACTCGGCGATGCGCGCCAGCGCGGCGGGCCACGCGGCCTTGAGCGCGAACCCCGCGAGCACGGCCGCGAGGACCTGCGCCGCGAAATGGACGAGAAACATGCGCGCGTCGATGCGTCGAACGACGAACAGCCCGAGCGACACGGCCGGATTGAGGTGGCCGCCGGAGATGTGCATCGTCGCTGTGACCCCGATCGCGAGCACGATGCCGTGCGCGATCGCGACGCCGGTGAGTCCGACGCCTGAGCCGGGATAGACCGCGGCGATCGAGGCGGAGGCGCCGAAGAACACCAGCGCGAACGTGCCGATCAGCTCGGCGAGAAATCGACGACTGAGCGAGGGCATGAGGCTCCTTGGGGCGTGAGATCGGATCCGGGTGGAATTCGGACGGAGGGAATTCTAGGAGACGCGGGGGACGCCCGCCAGCGCGAGCCGCGCCCCGGCTTACACCCTGCGGAAGAGCAGTGAGGCGTTGATGCCGCCGAACCCGAAGGAGTTGCTGAGGAGATACTCCGGGGACGCGTCGCGGCCGCCGGTCTTCGCGAGATAGTCGAGGTCGCAGGAGGGATCGGGCTCGTCGAGGTTGATCGTGGGCGGGAGCCATCCCCGCCGCGCCGCGAGCGCGCAGATCGCGGCCTCGATCGCGCCGCTCGCGCCGAGGGCGTGGCCGTAGTACCCCTTCGTGCCGCTCACGGCGAGCCGGTACGCGTGCTCGCCGAAGACCGTCTTCACGGCGGCGGTTTCGGTCGGATCGTTGAGCGGTGTGGACGAGCCGTGCGCATTGAGGTAGCCGACCTCGCCCGGCCGGACCGACTGCTCGGCGAGGGCGATCCGCATCGCCCGCGCCGCCTGGGCGCCGTCGGGGCGGGGTGCGGTCATGTGGTGCGCGTCGTTCGTGAGGCCGTAGCCGCAGACCTCGCCGTAGACGGGTGCGCCCCGTGCGAGGGCGCGCCCCCGTTCCTCCAGGACGAGCACGGCGGCGCCTTCGCCCATCACGAAGCCGTCGCGACCCGCGTCGAACGGACGGCTGGCGCGCGACGGATCGTCGTTCCGGGTGGACATCGCCCGGATGAACGCGAAGGCGCCGAAGCAGAGCGGGGCGAGTGGCGCTTCCGCGCCGCCCGCGACCATCGCATCGGCATCGCCGCGGGCGATGGCGCGGTAGGCTTCGCCCACGGCGATCGTACCCGACGCGCAGCTCATGCCGTTCGTCGAATTCGGTCCGGTAAGGCCGAAATCGATCGCGATGTTGCAGCTCGCCGCGCCGGCGAACACGCTGAGCGCGAGCCAGGGATCCACCGCCTTCGGCCCCTGCTCGTAGAAGGCACGCGACTGCGCCTCCCCGTGGGCCACGCCGCCGAGCGCGGTGCCCATCATCGCGCCGATCCGGTCACGATCCTCGCGCTCGAGATCGAGCGCCGCGTCCGCGAGCGCGAGGCGCGTCGCCGCGACCGAGAATTGCGAGAAGCGGTCGAGCCGCCGCGCCCGGCGGGTCTCGATGTGGTCGGTGGGATGGAAGTCCCGCACCTCCGCCGCGATGCGCGAGCGGAACGGCGTCGGGTCGAAGCGCGTCACCTCGCTCACGGCCGACGTGCCGCGCCGGAGCCCGGCCCACAGCGCATCCGCGCCCACGCCGATCGGCGTGATCACGCCGAGGCCGGTGATGAAGACCCTGCGATTCGCCATTCATGCTCCCTGCGGGCGTCCCGCCCGTTCCAGATGCCGCCTGATGCCCGCCAGCGTTCGTGACGCGATGCCGTGGATGAAGACGGGACCGATGACCCATTCGGCCGCCACACGCCCGATGAGCGGCCAGGAGGGACCGCGCCATTCGTGCACAATGGTGACGCGGGTCCGCTCGCCTTCCCCCACAATCTTCCACTCGACGTCCATGCCCGTCGTGATACCTCGCACGTGCCGGTACCGCACGGTGCCGGCGGCGGGGTCGGAGGTCATTTCCGAGACCCACCAGGTGGGGTACCTGAGCGGTCCGAACGGGCGCCACGCAGCCATTTCAACGAGTCCGCCCCGCGAACTCCCCTCGAGCATCCGGACCCAGCGATAGTGCGCGAGGATCGCCGGCCAGCGCTCGACGTCGGCCGCGGCGGCGAAGACGGCCTCCGGTGCGGCGCGGACGTGCGTCTCGTCGACCGTCCGCATCAGTCCGCGCGCCAGACGGCCACGAGCCGCCAGCCTGGCCGCCGCGCCACTTCCGCGTGCGGGGGAAGGAGCGTGGCCAGCTCCGCGCGCGTGTAGCCGCGGCGAATCGAGGTGTGGCCGTCGGCGCGCGTGACCGGATCGAACCGGAGCGCCCGCGCGCCGAGCGCGAATGCCGCCGATGCGACGCGCGAGCGGCGCAGGTCCGCCACCACCAGCGCGCGACGTGCGATCCGGTGACAGGAACGGAAGAGGGCCTCGGCCGATGCCGGAGCGAAGTGGTGTGCCACCTGGCTCAGGAGCACGATGTCCACGCTTCCGGGCCGCACGGGAATGGCGCCGGCATCGCCCACGATGCAGGGGACCGCATTGGCCCGCGCGAGCGCGGCCGCGGGCGCGCTGCGCTCGAGTCCGTAGACTTCGAGCTCGATGCCGCGCCGCCCGGCCCAGCGCTGTGCGGCGCGCGGGAGGTCACCGGCCCCGGTACCGATGTCCAGCAGCGAGAGCCGCGCGCCGCGTCCGAGCCCGCGCACGGCGCGACGAAGTCCCCAGAGCACGGCCGCGCGGCCGCCGAACCACCGGTTGGCGCGGGCGATATGGCGCAGCGAGGCGCGGACGGTGGCGGGATCCGCGTTCGGGTCGTCGAGCAGCTCGATGCCGAGCGGGCTGGTGCCGAGGGGGCGGGGGTCAGCCGAGCGCAGCGTAGCCGCCGCGGTAATAGAGGAGCGGCCGCGCATCGTGGGTATTGCCGCCGACCACACGGCCGAGGATCATGGCGTGATCCCCGGCATCGTAGACGATCTCCCGCTCGCACTCGATGTGGGCGACCACGCCGTCGAGCAGCACGAGGCCGTTTTCGCTGAGCCGGTAGCCGACGCCGTCGAAGCGGCCCTCATGCGGGCCCGCGAAGCGCCGGGACAACGCTTCCTGATGTTCGGCGAGGATATTCACGGCGAAATGCTCGGCCGCGACGATCGGGGCATGCAGGTTTGCGGAGCGGTCCACGCATACCGACAGGAGCGGCGGGGTGAGCGAGACCGAGGAGAGGCTGCTCGCGGTCATGCCGACCGGATTTCCGCTCGCGTCCCGGGTCGTGACGACGGTGACGCCGGTCGCGAAGCGACCGAGCAGCTGGCGGAACTCGGCCGCATCGACATCCGCCATGCTCAGATCACTGCCCGGGCGAGAAAGGATGGGTTGAGCACCGCCCGCGCCGGCAGGAACTCACCCGTCACGCCGATGAGCGTGTGTGCGAGGCCACGCCGCTCGATCCGCCCGACGGCACGGTCGAAGATCGCGGGAAACGCCATCGCCGCGCTGATGAGGCGCTCGACCGCCCATTTCCCTGCGAAGGCGCGCCGGCGCGCGGCGAGGTAGGGCGCGAGCCGGCGGGCGTGGGCGATCCCGGGCGCCGTGAGCGCCTCGGCCGCCGCGCCGGCGAGCAGCTCCGCGCCCCGGAGCGCGCTGCAAACGCCTTCGCCGGTGAACGGGTCGAAGAACTCCGCCGCGTCGCCGACGAGCGCGGCGCCGCGGGTGACGATCGTGCCCGAGCGCGCCGCGAATGGCCCGGTGACGAGGACCCGTCGCACCACCCGCGCGCCCTCGAGCCGCTGCCGGAGCGCCGGAAACGTGGCGAGGCCGGCGAGGAAGAAATGCTCCGGATTGCCTCGCGCATCCGCGGCGGCCGCGGCGGGGACGACGAGCGCGACATTCATCCGCCCGTCCGTGAGCGGATTGAGACCCGCGTAGCCGGTCGGCCCGACGACCATCTCGGCCAGTCCGGCCTCACCGGCGATGCCGTCCAGGTGCGCGACGAATGCGACGCGGCGTGGCGACCGGTGCTTCCGCCTGCCGATGGCGCGCGCCGTGACGGACCGCAGCCCGTCGGCGCCGACGGTCAGGCGGGCGCCGACGACGCGGCGGGAGCCATCGGCGCTGCGGAGCACCGCGCCGCCCACACCGCCCTCGGCGTGCACGAGCGCCTCGACCGTGGTGCGCTCCGCGATCGTGGCGCCTGAGCGGCGTGCCGCGTCGACGAGCAGCTGGTCGAGGTCCCGCCGCGGCAGGCAGAGCCCGTGCGATTCGGCGGTCGCGCCGAAGCGCGACGCATGCGCCTCCGCGAACATGCCTTCGAGCCGGTTGCCGCCGCCGGCGGTCACCCGGATGCCCCGAAGCGGCGCTCCGACCGATTCCGCCGCCGGGCGCACGCCGAGGCGCGCCAGCACGCGCAGCGCGCCGGGCGAGAGGTAGTCGGCGCAGGGCTTGTCGCGAGGAAAGGCGGCACGATCGACGGCGAGGACGCGATAGCCCGCGCGCGCCAGGAGGAGTGCCGTGGCGCTGCCGGCCGGCCCTGCGCCGGCGATCAAGACATCAACGGACTCGCTGATACTCGAGCCCATCGAGGACGAGCCGATTCGGATCGAAGCCGCCGAAGGCGAGCGGGAAGGTGGCCTCGGCATCGGTGCCGAGCCGCAGGGTGATCTCGGCGGGGCCGATGCGCCAGGTGCACTCGCGGATCTCGGTGCGCGGAATGCCCTCGACGGCCGACGTCGCCGTGATGACACGGACGCAGCTGCCGTCGGCATCGAAGAGCCAGTGGATCGAGGTCGTGACGATGTCGCCATCGAAGGCGACGACCTCGAGGCGCTCCCATTCGCCGACGAGCGTTCCCGACGAGGTGCCCGGGCCGCCGCCATCGCCGCCGCCCGTCCCGGACGAGGCTTCGCCGAACGGAAGCACGCCGCCCTCGGGGGCCGTGGCGTCGGAGGCGCAGGCGGCGTGGAAGGCGACGAGCGCGGCTAGCGCAACAGGTGCCAGGCGAGCGCGCCGAGCGCTGCGGCGAGCGTCGTCGCCAGCGCGTTGACCAGATCGTTCGTCAGCCATCGCACGCCTCCTTCGTGGATCGTCGCAGTCCCGCACCGGTGCCGCGGCCACTCGCTCGCGCGGTCACAGGACGGGCAGCGGAACCGCGCCTGCACCGAGCCGCCGAGGGCGGAGTCGGCCAGCATGCCGATGACTCCTATGATAATCCCCGCCGGCAGGAGCGCCGGGTCGTGCGACACAACCGCCGCCGCACCCGCGGTGCCGAGCGCACCCGCCACTGCGCCCGCGTTGCCCGGGAGGGTGACGCCGCCCCCGGTGCCGTACGGCACGCGCTGGCCAGTGAAGATGTGGCGCGGCGGGCGGCCACTCCAGGTGCCCAGCGAGGTCGCCCAGGTGTCGGCGGCCGCGGTGGCGAGCGCCGCAGTCGCGGTCCAGAGCGCCGCACCACTCCCTGCTACCTGCGCGGCGATGGCGGCGCCGGCCGCCGCTGCGCCTCCGTTGGCGAGCACCTGCCAGACATCGCGCCGGGTGCCCTTCGGATCGAGGAGCGACGGCGTGCGGCGCTCGAGCCGGGAGACGAGGCTGCTCGACACGAAGAACGCGAGGAGGGCGGCACCACCGGCCCATCCGGCGGAGAGAAGGATCGCGGTA